>NZ_PSOW01000006.1:0-303977 GCF_003013335.1 Rhizobium sp. H4 | reverse complement strand
TCCGTCCAGATGCCTGCCAAATCATCAAATTCAGCCACCATCACCCCGCCACACACCGAAGCGGGGCAAGCACAGATGACGGCAATCGCCTGACCCAAGCTGCAACGCCGGTTATGCAACAGTCCCCGCTGGGGAGAAGAAGGAGAATGCCGCTTCGGCATCTGCCCCATTTGGACGGAGTGCCTTTAAGCAGACAGGTTCATTTTAGGCAGTGTCTGCACAGCTTGCTCCCTCTTCTCCCCTCGGGGAGAAGGTGGCCCGAAGGGTCGGATGAGGGGGCCACAGGCACAGCACCATCGGGCGATCAGCCCATCCTGAAGCAACGTCGCGACATTAGGCGCTATCTGACGGTCAGTGCAGGCTGACCGTCTTCAGTTCGTCCTCGGCAGCCTTGAAGAAGGTGCTGGAGCGGTTGTCTGTCAACAGGATCGGCGTGCCGTCGGCACCGAAGAGCGCCCAGAGATCGACGTTCGGATCGATATCCGGCGCCTCGGGGAAACACTTGGCGACCTCTTCGGTGCGCATTTTTCTGATATAGGCGACCTCGCCGTTGCCGATGTGGGCAAGCTCGGATTTGGTCAAGTGAGACGTGGCTTCTTTCATCAACATTCCTGTTCCTCCGGAAGAAGGGACCAACGGTTCGACAAACCGTTGTGCTACTGTGAAACCGAAATGTTAATTTTCTTGACCATGCGCGCGGGTTCCGGCCGAATTAGATCGACGGAGAGCAGGCCGTTCTTCAGGCCGGCGCCGAGCACCTGCATGCCGTCGGCAAGAACGAAGGTGCGCTGGAACTGGCGGGCGGCGATGCCGCGATAGAGAAAGTCCCGCTCGCCATGTTCCACCTGGCGGCCGCGGATGACAAGCTGGTTCTCTTCGGTAGAAACGTCGAGTTCCTCCTCGCTGAAGCCGGCAACCGCAAGGGTGATGCGCAGACGTTCCGGCGCGCCGCTGTCAGCGGCGATGCGTTCAATATTGTAGGGCGGATATCCGTCGCTCGCCTTGGAAATGCGCTCCAGCGTCTTTTCCATGGCATCGAAGCCCAGAAGCAGCGGGCTGGCGAAAGGGGTAATGCGGCTCATCTCTTTTCAAGTCCTTGATGCAAGCGACCATCCCGGACCTCAAGCGCAGCATCCGGATGCCGCTAATATGGGGACAGGACCCCGGCGCTGCAAGGCACAGGCGGTCCATCGGCGACGCCTCCCGAATTTAACTCGTCTCAAGCCTAAGATGGCCGGCACCGGTCTCCTTGCTTGACAAAGCGGCTATCGCCTCGCATCAAAACATTCCCGTGGCGACATGTGCTGATTTGTGACGGGAAATGAAGAAGTGGTGCATGCCGCAGCAACGGGCATGGCAAGGACGGGACGATCGCATGGCAAGCGCAAGAAAAATCATCATCGACACGGATCCCGGCCAGGACGACGCGGCCGCCATCATGCTGGCCTTCGGCAGCCCCGACGAGCTGGAGGTGCTGGGGATCACCACCGTCGCCGGCAATGTGCCGCTAACCCTCACCAGCCGCAATGCGCGCATCGTCTGCGAGCTCTGCGGCCGGCCGGAGACGAAGGTTTTCGCCGGTGCCGATAAGCCGATCGCCCGCAAGCTGGTGACGGCGGAGCACGTGCACGGCAAGACCGGCCTCGACGGTCCCGAGCTCGCCGAGCCGACGATGGCGCTGCAGCCGGCCCATTCCGTCGACTTCATCATCGAGACGCTGCGCCGCGAGCCGGAAGGAACCGTGACGCTCTGCACGCTCGGGCCGCTCACCAATATCGGCATGGCCTTTCAGAAGGCACCCGATATCATCCCGCGCATTCGCGAATTGGTGATGATGGGCGGCGGCTTCTTCGAGGGCGGCAACATCACGCCCGCGGCCGAGTTCAACATCTATGTCGATCCGGAAGCCGCCGACATCGTCTTCCGCTCCGGTATTTCGATCGTCATGATGCCGCTTGACGTGACGCACCAGTTGCTGACCCGCAAGGACCGGGTGAAGCGCATGGCCGAGATCGGCACGGCGCCGGCAAAGGCGATGGTCGAGATGCTGGAATTCTTCGAGCGCTTCGATATCGAGAAATACGGCTCCGACGGCGGGCCGCTGCACGACCCCACGGTTATCGCCTACCTCCTGAAGCCGGAGCTTTTCCAGGGCCGGGACTGCAATGTCGAAATCGAGGTGCAGTCCGAGCTTACCGTCGGCATGACCGTGGTCGACTGGTGGCATGTGACGGAGCGCAAGCGCAATGCGAAGGTGATGCGCCATGTCGATGCGGACGGCTTCTTCGATCTGCTGATCGAACGCTTCGCCCGCATCTGATTTTGTCTTCCTTCTCCAACAAAAGAGAAGGAAGCGATGTCAGGCGTCCTTCTCGTCGAAGACGGAGTTGGTTTCGGCTTCGGCCGGCTTCGGCCCGCCCTTGGCGACACCGACCATGGCCGGGCGCAGCACGCGCTCGCCGATGGTGAAGCCTGCCTGCACGACCTGGACGACCGTGTTGTTCGGCACCTCCGGGTTCGGCACCTCGAACATCGCCTGATGGAAATTCGGATCGAACTTCTGGCCGACCGGCTCGAGTTTGCGCACACCATGGCGCTCGAGCGCCGACAGCATGGCACGCTCGGTCATCTCCACACCCTCGATCAGCGTGGTCAGGCCGGCATCGGCCGTGGCCTTGGCCTCCGGAGAGATGGCATCCAGCGCCCGGCGCAGATTATCGGAGACGGCGAGCATGTCGCGGGCAAAACCGGCGACCGAATAGGACTTGGCGTCCTTGACCTCGCGCTCCGTGCGGCGGCGCAGATTGTCCATCTCGGCGGCAAGGCGCAGGTAGCGGTCGCGCAGCTCGCTGTTTTCGGCTTTCAGAAGCTCAAGCGGGTCTGGCTGGGCGGTCTCTTCCTGCACGGTATCGTTCTCGACGTAGGCGGCAGCGTCGGCTGCGGAATCGGCCGCAGTTGCGTCAGGTCCGTTTTTCGTCGTTTCATCGATCATGACGGTCTCCGGTTGGTGTCTTCAGATGCGCCCGATATCGAGGTTTGACCGAAAAAAATCAAGTCTGCGTGACAAAGAAGCGAAAATTCCGCGGACTTGCGCGCTAATGCATGTCGCCCGGAAGTGTGCAGCGGTTCCGGGATAACGACATGGATCAAAACAAAGAGCTAAAGCGCGTCAAAGCGGATTGCGCGAAAGGCGGGAGACGAGCTGGGCGGTGTAATCCACCATCGGCACGATGCGGGAATAATTGAGCCGCGTTGGGCCGATGACGCCGACAGCGCCGACGATCCGATCGTCATCGTCACGATAAGGGGCGACGATCAGCGATGAGCCCGACAGCGAGAAGAGCTTGTTTTCCGAGCCGATGAAGATGCGCACGCCCGAGCCGCTTTCGGCCAGATTGAGGATCTCGATCAGGCTGTCCTTCTTTTCGAGATCGTCGAACAGCATGCGCAGCCGGTCGAGATCCTCGGCGCCACCGAGCCCTTCGAGCAGGTTGGCGCGGCCGCGAATGATCAGCTGGGCGGGCTTTCCTTCGTCCGGGCTGCCGGCCCAGACGGCGATGCCGCGCTCGACGAGATCGCGCGAGAGCGCATCGAGCTCGTGGCGGACATCATCCTTTAACAGGCTCAATTGTTTGCGCAGCTCCGGCAGGGTCTGGCCGGACATGTGTGCATTGAGGAAATTTGCCGCCTCCGTCAGCTGCGAGGAGGTGACACCGGCCGGCAACTCGATGATGCGGTTTTCCACCTGGTCGTGATCGCCGACGAGCACGGCGAGCGCCTTTGTCGGCTCCAGCCGGATGAACTCGACATGTTTCAGCACCGGATCGCTTTTCGAGGTGATGACGAGGCCGGCGCCGCGGGAAATGCCCGACAGCATGCGGCTCGCCTCATTCATCATCGATTCGACAGGATTGCCGCCACTTTCGGCCCGCACCTGACGGTCGATATTTGCCCGCTCCTCGGCGGAGAGATCGCCGATCTGCATGAAGGCATCGACGAAGAAGCGCAGGCCGATCTGGGTCGGCAGCCGGCCGGCGCTGACATGCGGCGAATAGATCAGGCCGAGTTCTTCGAGATCGCTCATGACGTTGCGCACCGAGGCCGGCGACAGCGACATCGGCAGGAGGCGGGATAGATTGCGCGAGCCGAGTGGTTCACCGCTTTCCAGATACCCTTCGACGATGCGGCGAAAGATTTCCCGGGAGCGCTCGTCCAGCACGGCAACGGCATCTGAAACCGACGTCGACCTGATGCCCATGAAGCTCTCGAACCCACACTGATGATGCTTCCCGAAAATATAGTCAAACTCAGCCCCGTGGCAAAAGGGAATTTGCAAATGGGCGCAGCCAATCGTAGAAGCGGTCAGCAACTCCAGGAGATAAGAATGCGGCCTTCAGGCAGAAAAACCGACCAGATGCGCAAGGTCTCGTTCGAGCGCAACTTTTCCAAGCATGCGGAAGGCTCCTGCCTGGTGAAGTTCGGCGATACGCATGTGCTGTGTACCGCAAGCCTCGAGGAAAAGACGCCGCCGTGGCTGCGCAATACCGGGAAAGGCTGGGTGACGGCCGAATACGGCATGCTGCCGCGGGCGACTGGCGAACGCATGAAGCGCGAGGCGGCCGCCGGCAAGCAGGGTGGCCGCACCCAGGAAATCCAGCGGCTGATCGGCCGGTCCCTGCGCGCCGTCGTTGATCTGCAGGCGCTCGGCGAACGGCAGATCACCCTCGATTGCGATGTCATCCAGGCCGATGGCGGCACGCGGACCGCGTCGATCACCGGTGGCTGGATCGCGCTTTACGATTGCCTGAAGTGGATGGAAAGCCGCAACATGATCAAGGTTGACCGGGTCCTGAAGGATCATGTCGCCGCCATCTCCTGCGGCGTCTTCGCCAGCCAGGCGGTGATCGACCTCGACTACCTCGAGGATTCTTCGGCTGAGACCGATGCCAATTTCGTCATGACCGGCGCCGGCGGCATCGTCGAGATCCAGGGCACGGCCGAAGGCACGCCGTTTACCGAAGAGGAATTCACCTCGCTGATGGGTCTTGCCAAGAACGGCATCGGCGAACTCGTCGCCCTGCAGAAACAAGCGATTGCGGGATGAACCCCATGCTGGAAGGCATGCTGGAAACGGCGCTTTATGCGCGGGATCTCGATGCGGCCGAGGTCTTCTACGAAGACGTTCTCGGACTTGAAAAGATCACCCGTGCGGCCAACCGGCATGTCTTCTTCCGCTGCGGCCCCGGCGTGCTGCTGATCTTCAACCCCGAGGAAACGGTCAAGCCGCCGGCGCCCAATGCGCTGCAGGTGCCGCCGCACGGCACGAGCGGCGAGGGCCATGCCTGCTTCCGGGTCGCCGGCCGCAATATCGATGCGATGGCCGAACGGCTGAAGGCGGCAGGTGTGGCGATCGAATCCGAGGTGCATTGGCCGAATGGCGGCCGCTCGATCTATTTCCGCGATCCGGCCGGCAACAGCCTGGAATGCGCGGAGGCGAAAATCTGGGGCATCGAACAGGATATCTGAATGCGCAAGCTTGAAACGAAGACCATCGTTGTCGCCAGCCACAATGCCGGCAAGATCCGCGAGATCCAGGAACTGATCGGGCCGCTCGGCTTCACCGCAAAATCGGCAGCCGAGCTGAATTTCGTCGAGCCCGACGAAACCGGCACCAGCTTCGAGGAAAATGCGACGATCAAGGCGGTCGCCTCCGCCCATGCCGCCGGCATGCCGGCGCTGTCGGACGATTCCGGGCTGGTGGTCGACGCGCTCGGCGGCGATCCCGGCGTCTACACCGCCAATTGGGCGGAAAGAGCCGACGGCACGCGCGATTTCGACATGGCGATGGCGAAGGTGGAAAAGGCGCTGCAGGATGCCGGCGCCACGACGCCTGAACAGCGCACCGCGCGTTTTGTCAGCGTGCTCTGCCTCGCCTGGCCGGACGGGCATACCGAACTCTTCCGCGGCGAAGTGGAAGGCAATGTCGTCTGGCCGCCGCGCGGCACGCAGGGCTTCGGCTACGATCCGGTCTTCCAGCCGGAGGGTTACGGCGTTACCTTCGGTGAGATGAGCGGCGAGGAAAAACACGGCTGGAATATCGGCAAGCCGCAGGCGCTGTCGCACCGGGCGCGCGCCTTCAAACTCTTCGTCGAAACCTGCCTGGAGGCATAAGGTCACCACGTGGACAATTTCGATACGCCAAGCTCCCCGCGCGATGCAGCGCTGCTGCCCGATACCGGCGAGCCCGGCTTCGGCGTCTATGTCCATTGGCCCTTCTGCGCCGCGAAGTGTCCCTATTGCGACTTCAACAGCCATGTGCGCCACCAGCCGGTGGATCAGGAGCGCTTTGCCGCCGCCTTCCTGAAGGAGACGGCGGCGGTGCGGGCGATGAGCGGGCCGAAGACGGTGACGAGCATCTTCCTCGGCGGCGGCACGCCCTCGCTGATGCATCCGGAAACGGTTTCCGCCATTCTCGACGGCATTGCCCGGCACTGGCACGTGCCTGACGGTATCGAGATCACCATGGAGGCCAATCCATCAAGCGTCGAGGCCGAGCGCTTCCGCGGCTACCGGGCAGCCGGCGTCAATCGTGTCTCGCTCGGCGTGCAGGCGCTTGATGATCGCGACCTGAAATTCCTCGGCCGGCTGCATGATGTCGCCGACGCGCTGAAGGCGATCCGGCTAGCGCGCGACATTTTTCCGCGCATGTCCTTCGACCTCATCTATGCCCGGCCGAACCAGACGGTCGAGGAATGGGAACGCGAGCTGAGGCAGGCGATCTCCTACGCGGTCGACCATCTTTCGCTTTATCAGCTGACCATCGAGGAAGGCACGCCCTTCTACGGTCTGCACAAGGCGGGCAAGCTGATCGTGCCGGATGGCGAGCAATCGGCCGTGCTCTATGAGGCGACGCAGGAGATCACCGCGCGCGAGGGCATGCCCGCCTATGAGGTCTCCAACCACGCCCGGTCGGGTGCGGAAAGCCGGCACAATCTGACCTACTGGCGTTACGGCGATTATGCCGGCATCGGGCCGGGCGCGCACGGCCGGCTGACGCGCGGCCGCGAGAAGATCGCGACGGCGACCGAGCGCAAGCCGGAAGCCTGGCTCGACATGGTCGAGCGCGACGGCCACGGCATTCTCGACGAGGAGCGGCTGGGTTATGAGGAGCAGTCCGACGAATTGCTGCTGATGGGGCTGCGGCTGCGGGAAGGTGTCGATCTCGCCCGCTGGCAGCAGCTTTCCGGCCGCGAGCTCGACCCGAAGCGCGAAGAATTTCTGCTTGAGCATAAATTCATCGAGCGGATCGGCAATTCACGGCTGCGCTGCACACCGGCCGGCATGCTGATCCTCGATTCCGTCGTCGCCGACCTCGCCTGCTGATGTCGGACAACGGATTGTTTCCAGTGATAACCTTACCGCCGCGCCGATATCATTTTCAGCCGTGGCCGCTGCATAATTCCTTAAATCGAAATCGATTTAAGGATAAATATGCAGCAATTCAAAGTGCTACAGCGTCCTTTGCGCGCCTGAAGAGACGCGCGGCGCTGTAGTAGCGCCCGCCTTGAACAGGCTGCCGGTCGGCGTCTTCAGGAACATCTCCAGCGGAATATGCTCCTGGTGCAGGAAGCCGGTCGCCGGCAACAGCCCATCGCGGACCATCTCGATGACGGCGACGACCGAAGCCGAGGTCGTCCAGGCGATCGCCGTGCGGCGCGCGCCGGCAATCTCGATCGGATAATAGGCGCGCACGAATTCCTTGCGGCGCAGGCTGCCATTCTCCGTCCCCTCGGCGGCGACGTGGACGTAGACGACGTCGTCTTCGACGGGCGGCTTGGCATTGGTCAGGATCTCGCCGGCGAGTGCGCGCTTGTCGCGCATCAGAAGCTCATGGAAGAAGAAGTTCATCAGCTCCATATGGCCGGGGTAACGCATGGTCTTGTAGTCGAGATTGTCGATCTTGCCGAGCATGGTGTCGCACATGGTGCCGAGACCGCCCGAAGTGGTGAAGGCTTCGAGCTTGACGCCGCCGACATAGACCGTCTCATGCCATTCCATCGGCGAGACCAGCTTGCGCACACCGCCCTCGATGACCTCGCAATCGTTCAGATATTCGTTGACGACACCCTCCGGCGACCAGTTGAAGGCATAGCCGAGAAGGCCGGTTGGATGTTGCGGCAGGGCACCGACGCGCATGCGGATCGAGCGGCAGCGATCGAAGCCGTCGGCAAGGCTTGCGCCGACGATGCCGACGAAGCCCGGCGCCAGCCCGCATTGCGGCGCCATCAGGCCGCGGGCCGTCTTCGACAGTTCGATGATGAAATTGGTGGTGGGAACGTCTTCGGTCAGATCGAAATAATGGATGCCGGCAAGATGGGCGGCGCGGGCCAGTTCGATGTTGAGGTGATAGGGCAGGCAGGAGAGCACCGCCTCGACAGTGGAGAGCAGTTCGCCGATCACCTGAACGTCGGAAATATCGCCGGTGCGGCACTTGAAGGGCAAATCGCCCAGCGGCAATTGTGCATCGACGCCGATGACGTCGAAGCCGCCTTCATGCAACAGCGTCGCCGCCAGCCGTCCGACCTTGCCCAGGCCGAGAACGGCGATCTTTTTGAAACTCATGCATATCCTCCCACGCGCCCGCTTCGGCGCTTTCATTTTGTCCGATGCGCGCCGCTTCAGATCGGCGTGCACGGAATGGGCGGAGGTATAGAATAAAAAGCTTATAAAGGAAAACGGCCGGAATCGCTTCCGGCCGCCGAATGTCCTGGAAAATCCACCAATTATTCGTTGATCAGCCGCTTCAGCAGCTCGATTTCGTGGGAAAGCTTGGTGTCTCCCGATATCAGCTCCTCGATCTTGCGCACGGCGTGCAGCACGGTGGTGTGATCACGCCCGCCGAAACGGCGGCCGATCTCGGGGAAGGAGCGCGGCGTCAGCGTTTTCGAAAGATACATGGCGATCTGGCGCGGCTTGACGATGACGCGGGTGCGGCGATTGGAGACCAGTTCCTGACGCGAGACATTGTAATGCCGGGCGACGATGCGCTGGATATCCTCGATGCGGACACGGCGCGGTTCGCCGGAGCCGACGAGATGAGCAAGCAGTTCGTCGACGCGCTCGATCGACAGGTTCGGCTCGAAGGAGCGGCGGAAGATCAGCTGGTTGAAGGCGCCTTCGAGTTCGCGGCCGCTGGCCGTGATGTTGCGGGCTACGTGCTGGAGCAGATCGGCCGGAATTTCGAGCGACGGATCCTCCTGGCGGGCAGCCGCAAGGCGCCGCTTGAGGATTTCGAGACGCATTTCGTAATCCGGCGCATCGAGTTCGATCGCCACACCGCCCTGCAGGCGCGAGCGGACACGAGGATCGAGCGATTCCAGCTCCCAGGGCGCGCGGTCGGCGGCGACGACCACCTGCTTGGCGCTGTCGAGCAGCATGTTGAGGAGATGGCAGAATTCGTGCTGGATCATTTTGCCCTGCAGGAACTGCATGTCGTCGATGATCAAGAGGTCGATGTTGCGCAGCGAATCCTTCAGCGTCAGCGCGTCGTTGTCGCGGATCGCGGTGGCGAAGCGCCACATGAAATATTCCGCCGTCAGATAGACGACGCGCAGAGCCCGCGGGTTCTGCACCGCGGCATTGGCAATCGCCTGCAGCAGGTGCGTCTTGCCGAGCCCGACCGTTGAATGGACAAAGAGCGGATTGAAGCGCACGGCGCCGGAACCGGCTTCCGCGATCGTCTTGGCAGCCGCAAGCGCAACGCGGTTCGAGCTGCCTTCCACGAAGGTATCGAAGGTGAAACGGCTATCGAGCGGCGAGCCGAAGAGCGGCGAACCCAGGCTTGCCGGCCTTGCGGCGGCAGCAGCCGAAACCGCCTGCTGCACGGCCTGGCTGGCCGGCTGGGCGCTTGCCGGGCGGCGCATCTGCGCGGGAGCGGCCGGCTCGGGCTGGACCGCCTCGTCGGCGCCCTTCATGCCGCTGCGCGTTGCCGTGCGCACCAGGATTTCGATCTTCAAGATTTCCGGGTCTTCGGCCTGGAACAGACCGGTGATGAGATCAAGATAACGATTGTTGATCCACGACTTCAGGAAGGTCGTGGGAACCGACAGGCGAACGACGCTCTTCGAAACCGAATGCAGCTTCAACCTGGCAAACCAGCTGGCATAGACGTCAGGACCGACCTGGGCCTTCAAGCGCGCGCTGACGCGCTCGAACAATATGCTCTGCTTCATTTCCGCCTTTGCTTCTCCCATTTCAAGGCGAATGGAGCCGAACGCCTGCGGTGCCGCATCCCCATTGTCGTGCCCGCCTGCCGTCATCGTATTCATCTGCATAGTGCCGCCTTTCAATTCCACCGGCCGGCCTCCGCTAAAACAGCCGCCCGAGCATTCCCCGCCTTTGACGGGCTGGCGGCATCCTCATGAAGCCGCTCGCCTGCCGGTTCACTCAAACACGGCACAGAACTCCGGTGCAGGGACCGCGTTCATGCGGTACCTTCATCGGCTTTCCATGCCAGGCTGGCGGTCAAACCTCGTTTTCGGCCGACCAGCCCGAACGCAATATTACTATCCCCTATCCCGCAGCCTCACGTTAAACGTGGGGTTGCCATAGGCACAAAACATCCCTGCCCCGTAACAGCCACGTTACGGCTCAAATCCGTCGAGTGCTTGAAAAAACGGAAGCGCAAGGCTCCGTAACAAATGGTACAAACCTATCGCCCTGCCGACGTGGCAGTTAAGACCGAGCCTCTGCAGGTGATGTCCGCGCCCTTTGTTGAAAGCCATTTAGGCAGGATCAAATGGCAAGATCAACGATGAATTTTACGCAAATTTAAGATGCGGCCATTGACTCCGCCCGCCCTTTTCGGGCGTCACACCACCGTCAAAAAAGAATCGCTTTTGAATCAAGGAGATTCCCCGTTCGGGCTATTTTGACACGCAATGAAAGAAAAAAAATAAAAATCTTCTTGACTCGCCCAGGGTCACCGGAGCGCAGGCCAGAGTCGCGCGGCGCCGAAGCATCCTATCGCAAGTCATTGTTTTTTATGGACTTTTCCTGTCATGGCAGTGACACGAAACAGTCGTGCGATTAACCATGAAGAGGCCAAACAGCGGAATCGAAAAAGCCCGGTAAAATTACCGGGCTAATCATAACGAGGAGGTCGTTAATGGAAGATTACGCGGTCGCGGAGACCGAAAGAGCCTTCACACGAGCGGCCAGGCGCGAGACCTTGCGGGATGCCGTGTTGGAGTGCAGCACGCCCTTGCTGGCGGCGCGGGCAAGCTCCGGCTGAGCGGCCAGGAAAGCGGCCTTCGCCTTGTCGGCGTCACCGGATGCGATAGCCTCTTCGACCTGGCGAACGAAAGTACGAACGCGCGAGCGACGAGCCTTATTGACGTCGGTACGGCGGGCGATCTTGCGGGTCGCTTTTTTCGCCGAAGTTGTATTGGCCATGGATGCCTCTCTCAAGAATTCGAACAAACTCCGCCATTACCGCGGGCCCTGCGGCCACCAAATCCAGCAATGCGGGAGCAATCGCGGAAAACCAGAGCGGCTTTCCGAACCGTGGGCGGGCATATAACCCTAAAGCCTGCCCACGTCAACGCGGATTTTCAAGCTTTCCAGCCGGAAGCGCCGAAAAGCATTCAACGGTGCTTAAAGGCAGGTTTGCGCTTCTCGACAAAGGCCGCCATGCCTTCTTTCTGATCATCGGTGGCAAAGAGACTGTGGAACAGGCGGCGCTCGAAGCGGAGCCCCTCCTCCAGCGTCGTTTCGAAGGCACGGTTGACCGCCTCCTTGGCCATCATCACCGAGGGCTGCGAAAGGGAGGCGATCTTTTCCGCCGCGGTAAGCGCCTCGTCGAGCAGACGCTCGGGCGCCACCACACGCGAAACGAGTCCCGATCGTTCGGCTTCCGCCGCATCCATCATCCGGCCGGTCAGGACAAGATCCATCGCCTTCGCCTTGCCGACGGCGCGCGTCAGCCGCTGCGAGCCGCCCATGCCGGGGATGACGCCGAGGGTGATTTCCGGCTGGCCGAATTTCGCCGTCTCCGAGGCGATGATGAAATCGCACATCATGGCGAGCTCGCAGCCGCCGCCGAGGGCAAAACCGCTGACGGCGGCGATGACAGGCTTGCGGGCCTTGGCGACGTCGTCCCAGCCGCTGATGAAATCACTCTTATAGATGTCGGCGAACTGGAGCGACTGCATTTCCTTGATGTCGGCGCCGGCGGCAAAGGCGCGTTCGGAGCCGGTGATGACGATGGCGCCGATCGCCTCGTCGGCATGGAAGGAGGCGTAGGCCGCCTTCAACTCCTTGAGGACGGTGGAGTTCAACGCATTCAGCGCCTGCGGGCGGTTCAGCGTGACGAGGCCGACATTGCCTCGGGTTTCGACGATCAGGGTCTCGTAAGCCATGCTGGTCTCCCGTTTTCTCTCATTTCTGACAGGCGGCGCAATAGAAGGTGGAGCGACCCGCCTGGACGATACGGGCGACCGTACCGCCGCAGCCGGGCGTGCCGCAAGCCTGGCCTTCGCGATCATAGACGGAGAAGGAATGCTGGAAATAGCCGAGCGATCCATCCGTCTGGATATGGTCGCGCAGCGACGATCCGCCGGCGGCTATGGCATCGGCGATGACGTCGCGGATCGAGGCGACGAGCAGGCCGAGCTTTTCCTTCGGCTTGCCGCCCGGCGTTACCAGGGTGCCGGCGGCGCGAATCGGCGAAAGATGCGAACGCCATAGCGCTTCGCAGACATATATATTGCCGAGACCGGCGATGTTCTTCTGGTCGAGAAGCGCGCTCTTCAAGGGCTGCGCCTTGTCGCGGAAACGGTCGGCGAGATAGGCGGCGCCGAGATCGTTTCCCGTCGGCTCCGGGCCTAGATCGCGGAAGAAAGGGTGGGCGGCAAGATCGGCTCGTCTTACCATATCCATGAAGCCGAAACGGCGCGGGTCGTTATAGACGACGCGGCGCGGGCCGCCCGAGCCCTCGAGATGAAAGACGACGTGATCGTGCTTCTCGTCCTTGGTGCGGGCATGGTGGAATTCGCCCGGTGTTTCGGAAACGGCCCCCTCCTCGATGCGGAAGGAACCCGACATGCCGAGATGGGAAATCAGCGTATTGCCGTCGTCGAGATCGACCAGCAGATATTTGGCGCGGCGGCCAAGCCCGATAATGGTGCGGCCGGAAACCCTGTCCACCAGGGCATCGGGAAAGGGGAAGCGCAGGTCCCTGCGGCGCAGCTCCAGCCTTGCGACGCGAGCCCCTTCCATCGCCGGCGCCAGCCCGCGTTTGACCGTTTCGACTTCTGGCAATTCCGGCATCTTAACCCATCTATATCGAACGTGTTTCAACCGAGGACGATGTGCGCTATAGCGCCAGTGAGCCGCGGAGAGCGCGGCCCAGTGATAACGTCGCGCGCGGTCTTTCGCTATGGCCGCGTGCCCGAATCTTGAAGGAACGGAGCAGCCTGATGTCAGAAAGCCGCACTTCCGCCGATGGCGGCATGGAGACCTCCTACGGCTTTCGCGAAGTGCCCGGCGGCGAGAAGCAGGGCATGGTCAACCAGGTGTTCCACAAGGTCGCCAAACGCTACGACATCATGAACGACGTCATGTCGATGGGCATGCACCGCGCTTGGAAGGATGCGATGATCGCCGCGCTCAATCCGCGCAAGAAACCGGGCTACAAGGTGCTCGACGTTGCCGGCGGCACCGGCGACATCGCCTTCCGCATCGTCGAGGCTTCGGGCCGGCAGGCGCATGCGACCGTGCTCGACATCAACGGCTCGATGCTCGGCGTCGGCGCCGAACGGGCGGAAAAGAAGAAGCTTTCCGGCAATCTGACCTTCATCGAGGCGAATGCCGAAACGCTGCCTTTCGAGCCCGCCAGCTTCGACGCCTATACGATCGCCTTCGGCATCCGCAACGTGCCGCGGATCGATATCGCGCTCTCTGAGGCCTATCGTGTGCTGAAGCGCGGCGGCCGGCTGCTGGTGCTGGAATTTTCCGAAGTCGACATGCCGCTGCTCGACAAGATCTATGACGCCTGGTCGTTCAACGCCATTCCGCAATTCGGCAAGGCGATCACCGGCGATGCCGAACCCTACCAGTATCTGGTGGAATCGATCCGCAAATTCCCGAACCAAGAGAATTTCGCGGCGATGATCCGCCAAGCCGGCTTTTCGCGCGTCAGCTACACCAATTATACCGGCGGCATCGCCGCACTGCATTCCGGCTGGAAGCTCTGAGGGAATGAGGGAAATAAAGACAAACCTCCCTCGGCGGAGCATTTCGGCATGAGCACTTTCGGAGCCTATTTCCGCCTTTGGCGCGTCGGCTGGGTGCTCGTGCGTGAGGGCGTCGTCTCGGCGCTTCCTTCCGAAGGCCTGCCGCCTTCGGTCGCGCTCGCCAAATCCGTCGTCACGATTTTCGAGCGAAGCAAGGCAAAGCATCAGAAGCGCAGCGACCGGCTGGCGCAAGCCGTCGAGCGGCTTGGTCCCTCCTATGTGAAGATCGGGCAGTTCCTGGCGACGCGGCCTGACGTGGTCGGCGTCGAATTCGCCAACGACCTGTCGCAGCTGCAGGACCGCATGGCCTTCTTTCCCTCGGCTGCCGCCAAGGCGAATATCGAAGGCTCGCTCGGGCGGCCGATCGGCGAACTCTATGCGAGCTTCGGCGAGCCGATCGCCGCCGCCTCGATCGCACAGGTGCACCCGGCCGAAGTGGAGACACCGCAAGGCCGAAAGAAGGTCGCCGTCAAGATCGTGCGACCCGGCGTGCGCCAGCGTTTTGCGCACGACATCGAGGCCATGTACCTCGTCGCCCATATGCAGGAGCGTTTCATGCCGTCGAGCCGGCGGTTGCGGCCGGTCGAGGTGACGAAGACGCTCGAACAGACGACGAAGGTGGAGATGGATCTTCGCCTGGAGGCGGCAGCGCTTTCGGAGATCGCCGAAAATACCGACAGCGATCCCGGCTTCCGCGTACCGAAGGTAGACTGGGAGCGCACGGGCCGCGACGTCATCACCATGGAGTGGATCGACGGCACGAGAATGTCTGACGTCGAAGGGCTGCGCGCGGCCGGCCACGATCTCAACCTGCTCGCCGACACGCTGATCCAGTCGTTCCTGCGCCATACGCTGCGCGACGGCTTCTTCCATGCCGACATGCACCCGGGCAATCTCTTCGTCGATGCCGGTGGCATGATCGTCGCCGTCGACATGGGCATTGTCGGGCGGCTCGGCAAGAAGGAGCGGCGGTTCCTCGCCGAAATCCTCTACGGCTTCATCACCCGCGATTACGTCCGCGTCGCCGAGGTGCATTTCGAGGCGGGCTATGTACCCGGCCACCACAATGTCGAGAGCTTCGCCCAGGCAATCCGGGCGATCGGCGAGCCGATCCATGGACAGCCGGCCGAGACGATCTCGATGGGCAAGCTGCTGACGCTGCTGTTCGAAGTGACCGAACTCTTCGACATGGCGACACGGCCGGAACTGGTGATGCTGCAGAAGACCATGGTCGTCGTCGAGGGCGTGTCGCGCATGCTCAACCCGCGTTTCAACATGTGGAAAGCCTCCGAGCCCGTCGTCGGCGACTGGATTCGCACCAATCTCGGGCCTAAGCGGATCGCGACTGATCTCAAGGACGGGCTGAAGGCGGCGGTCAAGCTTGCCGAAGCAGTGCCGGAAATTGCCGCAAAGACCGAAAAATTCCACCATCAGCTCCTGCATATGAGCGAGCACGGCCTGCGTTTCGACGAGGAGACAGCCGAGGCGATCGGCAAGGCGGAAGCACGGCACAACCGCTCGGCCAGGATCGCGCTGTGGGTCATCGCATTGACGCTTCTCTATATTGCCTGGATGCTGAGCTGACCGCCTCCCGATAACATGCTGTGTTCGGCATTTAGGATATCCCATGTAACGGAGGGCTCGCTTAGTCTCACCGTTTAGGAGATCTGGCACATGCAGCACGAACGCCCCGGCATCGAACTTTCCGGACGACCGCTTGGTTTTGCCGAGATGGTGACTATCGGTGCGGGCAAGGCGACGATTTCTGCTTCGCCGACCGGCATGGCCCGCATCGCCATCGCCCGCGAGATTGTCGAGGATGCGATCGCCTCAGGCATGCCGGTCTACGGCTCGACAACAGGTGTCGGGGCCATGAAGGATGTGGAGTGGTCGGCCGACGAACTCGACACCTTCAATCTCGGCCTGGTGCGCGCCCATCATTTCGGCACCGGCACGCCGTTTTCCTGCAACGTCGTGCGCAATGCCATGGCGATCCGCGTCAATACGGCGCTGACCGGCCAGGTCGGCTGCACGCCCGAGCTGATCCAGGCCTATATCAGGATGCTCGAGGCCGATCTCATTCCGGTCGTGCGCCGCACCGGCTCGATCGGCTGCGCCGATATCGGCCTGATGGGGCAGATCGGCGCGGTGCTGACCGGCGTCGGCGAAGCGGTCTACCGCGGCAATCGGATGCAGGCAGCCGACGCCTTCCGGGCCGCGGGACTGCAACCGGTGCGGATGGCGCCCCGCGACAGCCTCGCCTCGCTGAGCGTCAATGCGGTGAGCTTTGCCGCGGCGGCGGAAACGACACGCAATGCGGCGGCCTCGATCCGCGTCCTGCTGGCGACGGCGATGATGGCGGCCGGCGCGCTCGGCGCCTCCCGCGACCCCTGGAAGGCCGTCCGCCATGTCGGCACGGCGCGCGAGGCGCTGATCGGCGCCTGGCTCTGCAATGCGTCGGAGGAATGGAACTGGCCGGTTGCAACGCATGTGCAGGATCCCCTCAGCCTGCGCATGATCGCCCAGGTGTTCGGTGCGGTCATCGAAAACCTGCTGTCAACAGGCCATAAGATCCTTGCCGCCACCGGCCGCTCGGACGACAATCCCGTGGTGGTGGAAGGCAGGGTGATGACCTCGGGTGGATCGCTGCCGCTCGATGTGACGATCCTGCTCGAATCGGCGGCGCTGTGCATGGCGCATGCGGCGCGCAACGCCTTCAACCGCTGCGTCATTCTCGGCAACGGCCAGCGACGCGACCTGCCGGTCAATCTGGTGCCGCCGGGTCGGATCGCCACCGGCTTCGGGCCGATCATCAAGCTTGCCGGCGAGATCTTCTCGCGCGTCTTGTCGATGTCCGGTCCCGTTTCGGCGCAGTCGCTGGTCGTGGCGGCCGGCCTGGAGGACGAGGCGGCCTTCCTGCCGCTCGTCATCGAGCGCTTCGAGCGGCAGATGCAGGCGCTGAAGCGGCTTGCCGCACTCGAGGCGCTGCTCTCGGCCCAGGCAATCGACATTCTCGGAGACGAACCGAAGGGTGTTGCCGGCATGCTTTATCAGGTCGTGCGCAAACATGCGGCCTTTTATACCGTCGACCGGCCGCTTTCGGCCGAGGTGGAGGCGATCGAGGAAGAGCTCGGATCGGACGACTTTCTGACAAAACTGACCGAACAGGTGCCAATCGCCTCCTTCGACGATTTCTTCGCACTCGGCTCGCCGGAGCCCATCGAGGAGCGGCTGGCGAGCCGAACAGGATGATGCCAGGCGAAGGCCTGAAAATCTGGATCCTGTTCTACATTAACCAGATGATGCCATCCGACAAACGTCACGCTATTGGCATCACGCTCCAGCCGGCAACGGTCTGATTTCAGCCCAGGGAGGAAGCGACATGGACTTCGATCTCGTTCTGCAGGGCACGGTGGTGCTGCCGTACCGCATCCTCGAAGAGGGCTATGTCGCCGCCCGCGACGGCAAGATCGCCGAGGTCGGCCTCGGCGTGCCGCCTGCGGCGCGCGAACGGCATCTGCTCGGCAAAGCACTGATCCTGCCCGGCGCGATCGACGCCCAGGTGCACTCGCTTTCCCAGAAGGATCAGGAGGATTTCATCTGGTCGACGCGGTCGGCGGCGGCCGGAGGCGTGACAACAATCGTCGACATGCCCTATGACGAGGGCGATCTCGTCTGCTCGGCGGCGGCGGTGAAACGCAAGATCGACCATGCCGGGCAGCAGGCGCGTGTCGACTTCGCGCTTTACGGCACCGTCGATCCGGAAGAAGGCCCGGCGCGGATCGGCGAGATGGTCGAGGCGGGCGTCGCGGCCTTCAAATTCTCGACCTTCGGCACCGATCCCAAGCGTTTTCCGCGTATCCCGCCGGCCCTGCTCGACGCCTGCTTTGCGGCGATCGCTCCGACCGGACTGAGGGCAGGCGTGCACAACGAAGACGACGAGGCGGTGCGCAGCTATATCGAGCAGGTGAAGGCGCGCGGCATCACCGACTGGCGGGCGCACGGCCTGTCGCGGCCACCAATCACCGAACTCCTGGCCATGCACACGATCTTCGAAACGGGTGCCGCGACCGGCTGCCCGGCGCATGTGGTGCATTGCTCGCTCGGGCGCGGCTACGATATCGCCCGCGCCTATCGGCGTGACGGTTTTGCGGCGACGGTCGAATGCTGCATCCATTATTTGACGCTCGACGAAGAGAACGACGTCAAGCGCCTCGGCGGCAAGGCGAAGATCAATCCGCCGCTGCGGCCGCGCGCCGAGGTGGAGAAGCTCTGGCGGAAGGTGGCCGAGGGCGATGTCTGGCTGGTTTCGACCGATCACGTCAGCTGGTCGGAAAACCGCAAGACCAATTCCGACATGCTCGCCAACGCATCCGGCGTGCCCGGACTCGAGGTGATGGTGCCGCTTTTCGTCAAAGGCGCCATCGAGCGCGGCATTCCGCTGACATGGGCAGCCAGGCTGATGGCGGAGAATCCGGCCAAGCATTTCCGGCTCGACCATATCAAAGGGGCGCTGAGGCCGGGCAAAGATGCCGATATCGCCGTGCTGGAACCGCGGGACACGATCTATGATGCATCGGCAAGCGGCAACAATGTCGTCGGCTGGAGCCCCTATAACGGCATTGCCCTGCCCTGGACGGTGGCGGCCACCTACCTGCGCGGCGAAAAGATCGCTGAGGGGGGCAAGGTGCTGGCCAAACCCGGCACCGGCCGGTTCGTCCGGCCGCCGCCGCGCCACGTCATTGCGGGAGCTGGTGCATGAGCCGCAATCCTCCCGTCAATGCCAACAGGATCGCTGAGGATATCGAGGCGCTGGCCGAAATTACCGAGCCGGGACATCCCTGGACGCGGCGGGCCTTCTCGCCGCTCTTTCGCGAAGGCCGGAGCTATCTCGAAGCCCGGATGAAGGCGGCCGGATTGGAAACGCGGATCGACGCGGCCGGCAATCTGATCGGCCGGCGCACCGGCCGCAAACCATGGCTAGGCACGATCATGCTCGGTTCGCATTCCGACACGGTGCCGGACGGCGGCCGCTTTGATGGCATTGCCGGCGTGATCGCGGCGCTTGAGGTGGCACGCGCGCTCAGCGACCAGAGCATCGAGCTCGACCACGATCTGGAGATTGTCGATTTCCTCGCCGAAGAAGTCAGCATCTTCGGCGTCTCCTGCATCGGCAGCCGCGGCATGACCGGGCAACTGCCGGAGTCCTGGCTTTCGCGCGTCAGCGGCGGTCTCGATCTTGCCGGAGGCATTGCCCAGGTGGGCGGCGAGCCTGGCGTCCTGGCGCAGCAGAAGAGGCCGGATATTGCCGGCTTTCTCGAGCTGCATATCGAGCAGGGACCGGTGCTCGAAGCCGAACGGGAGGATGTCGGGATCGTCACCGCGATTGCAGGTATTACCCGCATCGAAATCACTGTCGAAGGACGGGCTGACCATGCCGGCACGACGCCGATGGACCGGCGGGCCGATGCGCTGGTGGCGGCATCCCAGCTGGTGCTCGACATCCGTAACGCCGCCGCCGAGCTGGCCAAGACGCCGGGGCATTTTGCCGCGACGGTCGGCGAATTCAGAGTCGAGCCGAATGCCGCCAATGTCGTGCCGTCGAAAGTCGCGCTGCTGATCGACGGCCGCGCTGAAATTCGCGCCGATATGGAGGCCTTCTGCCGCTGGCTCGAAGGCCATGTCGAAAAGCTGGCGACCGCCTATGGCGTGAGGATCGAAGCGCCGACCCGGGTATCCGACAATCTGCCGACGCCGGGCGATGCCGGGCTGCTTTCGGCGCTCGAGGCCGCCTGCGAACGTGTCGGCGCGAAATATCGGCGCATGGCCTCGGGCGCCGGGCACGACACGGCCTGGATCGCCAAGGTGGCGCCGGCGGCCATGATCTTCGTGCCCTGCCGGGGAGGCCGCAGCCATTGCGAGGACGAGTGGGCCGACAATGACGATATCGCGATCGGCGCCGCCGTGCTGTTCGAGGCGGTGCGCGAGATGGACACGGATTCGAAGCGGGAGAAGGCGGATGGGACGCATACTGGTTGAGAAGGACGTCGAAGCCGCCGTCAAGGGCGGCTCCGTCTATGCCGCCGGCGGTGGCGGTTGGGCCGATCACGGGCGCATGCTCGGGCTTGCGGCAGTCAATGCAGGCAAGCCGGAGCTGGTGTCGATCGACGAACTGCGGGACGATGACTGGATCGCGACGGCCGCCGCCATCGGCGCGCCGGCCTCCACCACCCCCTGGGAAATGCAGGGCATCGATTACGTCAAAGCCGTGCAACTCCTGCAGGAGGCGCTGGGCGAAAAGCTTTCCGGGCTGATTATCGGCCAGAACGGCAAATCCTCGACGCTAAACGGTTGGCTGCCGTCGGCGATCCTCGGCACCAAGGTGGTCGACGCCGTCGGCGATATCCGCGCCCATCCCACCGGCGACATGGGCTCGATCGGCATGGCCGGCTCGCCTGAGCCGATGATCCAGACCGCCGTCGGCGGCAATCGCGCCGAAAACCGTTATATCGAACTGGTGGTGAAGGGGGCGACGGCGAAAATCTCGCCGGTGCTGCGTGCCGCCGCCGATCAATCCGGCGGCTTCATCGCCAGCTGCCGCAATCCGCTGCGCGCTTCCTATGTCCGCAGCCATGCGGCACTCGGCGGCATCTCGATGGCGCTTACGCTCGGAGAGGCGATCATCGCGGCAGAGAAACGCGGCGGGCCCGCTGTTATCCATGCGATCTGCAAAACGACGGGCGGGCATATCCTCGCCGAGGGCGTGATATCTAGAAAGGACGTCGTCTACACCAGGGAAGCCTTCGACATCGGCACGGTTATCGTCGGTTCGGGGGCAAAATCGGTGACGCTGCATGTGATGAACGAGTATATGGCCGTCGACGACGCCGATGGCGGCCGGCTTGCCACCTTCCCCGCAGTCATCACCACGCTGTCTCAGGAGGGCGAGCCGCTCAGCGTCGGCCAGCTTAGGGAAGGCATGCGGGTCTTCATCCTGCATGTGCCGAAGGATATCATCCCGCTATCGGCAAGCGTGCTTGATCCCACCGTCTATCCCGTCGTCGAAAAGGCGATGGGGATCGAGGTCGCCCGCTATGCGCTGGAAACGAAGGCCTGAACCATGACGCGCGATCCCGGCCTGCTGCGCGAGGAAGTTGGCGACCGGCCGGGGCTTACGGAAAAATCCATGTTCGGCGGCCGGGCGTTCCTGCTGAACGGCAATCTGTTTTGCGGCGCGCGCAGTGACGGCATGCTGATCCGCCTCGGCAAGGGCAATGACGGCTGGGCGCTCGCCCTGCCCGGCGTGATCCAGATGCTCTCCGGCGAGCGGGTGATGCAAGGCTGGGTGCGGGCGACGGCCGAGGTTTATGGCGACGATGGGCTGAGACGGCGTTTACTGGACAGCGCGCTCGCCTACGTGAAATCGCTGCCAGGGAAGTAACGCAGCTATTCCCCCTTCTCCCCAGCGGGGAGAAGATGTCCGAAGGACAGATGAGGGGGTGAGCGGCAGAGCCGCGAATGCCTTGAGCGCAAGCGAAGGGCAACATATCGGTCCTGCCGTGCCGCCCCTCATCCGACCCTTCGCGCCACCGACCGGGGTCGAGCCACAGGTCTCGACCCGTCCTTCGGACCCCCGTTGGGGAGAAGGGAAACCAGAGACCAAGCGAGGAACAACCATGCCGAAGGCCAATCCGCGTCATCCGAAATTTCCGATCCCCGGCGGGCCCGAGCTGCGCGCCAAGGGCTGGCGGCAGGAAGCGCTGCTGCGGCTGCTCGAAAACGTGTTGTCCGTCGGCGAAGATCCCGAAAACCTGATCGTCTATGCCGCGCTCGGCAAGGCGGCCCGCAGCTGGGCCGCGCATAAGGGCATCGTCAAAGCGCTGACCGAGATGGAAGAGGATCAGACGCTGCTGATCCAGTCCGGCAAGCCGATCGGGTTGGTGAAGACGCACGCCAAGGCGCCGCTCGTCATCATGGCGAACTGCAATATCGTCGGGCAATGGGCGAAAGCCGAGATATTCTACGAGCTGCAGGGCAAGGGACTGATCTGCTGGGGCGGACTGACGGCAGGCGCCTGGCAATATATCGGCAGCCAGGGCGTCATCCAGGGCACTTACGAGATCTTCATGCGCATTGCCGAGCGGCGCTTCGGCGGCGATCTCGCCGGCCGCTTCGTGCTGACGGGCGGTCTCGGCGGCATGGGCGGGGCGCAGCCGCTCGCCGGCCGCATGGCGGGCGCTGCGATCCTCTGCGTCGACATCGATCCGGAGCGCGCCCGCAAGCGCCAGCAGATCGGTTATCTCCAGGAGATCGCACCGGATCTCGATACCGCCCTTGAGATGATCGACGCGGCGGTGAAGGACAGGCGGGCGCTCTCCGTCGGCCTCGTCGGCAATGCGGCGGAAGTCTATCCCGAAATCGCAAGGCGCGGCATCGTGCCCGACATCGTCACCGACCAGACCTCGGCGCATGACCTCGTCTACGGCTATGTGCCGAAGGGCATGAGCCTCGATCAGGTGAGAGAACTGCGCGACGATGGCCAGGGGCAGTTGATGGCCGCAAGCCGCGCTTCGATCGTCGATCATGTCACGGCGATGCTGGACTTCCAGAAACGCGGCTCCGAGGTCTTCGACAACGGCAACCTGATCCGCACCCAGGCGAAAGAAGGCGGCGTCGCCAATGCGTTCGACATTCCGATCTTCACCGAGGCCTATCTGAGGCCGCTCTTTGCCCGGGCGATCGGCCCGTTCCGCTGGATGGCGCTGTCCGGCGAGGAGAGCGATATCGCCCGGATCGACGATCTGCTGCTCGAGATGTTTCCCGACAACAAGATCATCACCAACTGGATCCGGTTGGCCCGCGAGCACGTTCCCTTCGAGGGGCTGCCGGCCCGCATTGCCTGGCTCGGCCACGGCGAACGTACGATGCTGGCGCTGCGCGTCAATGCGCTGGTCGCAGGCGGCGAACTGAAAGGCCCGGTCGCCTTTTCGCGCGACCATCTCGATGCCGGCGCCATGGCGCATCCCAATATCATGACCGAGCGGATGAAGGACGGCTCCGACGCGATCGCCGACTGGCCGCTGATCGACGCGATGATGCTCTGCTCGTCGATGGCCGATCTCGTCGTTGTCCATTCCGGCGGCGGCGGCTATGCCGGTTACATGACGAGCTGCGGCGTCACCGTCATCGCCGACGGCACCGAAGCCGCCGACGAGCGGCTCGACCACGCGCTGACCAACGACACCGCCTTGGGCGTCATGCGGTATGCTGACGCGGGCTACGAAGAGGCGCTGGATGAGGTGATGAAGAAGGACGTGCCCTATATCCGGCTTGGTTGAAATGTAAGTCGAGTTGCTATATATCATTGTCATATCTCACCGAGGGCCGTGACATGGAAACCGCAAAAATCTTCTGGTCAGGGCGTTCGCAAGCCGTCCGCTTGCCGAAGGAATTCCGCTTTGATGGCGATAGTGTCACCATCCGGCGCCAAGGGCGTGCGATCGTTCTCGAACCGATTTCCGACAATTGGGATTGGCTGGCTGACGTGATCGGTCCGGTCGATCCCGACTTCGCGACAGCAGCAGAAGAGCAGCCTGCACAACAGGAACGACCTGACCTCGACTTCTTCAAATGAAGTACCTGCTCGATACAAATGCCGTCATTGCCTTGATAAAGGGCAATGACCGCCTCATCGCCGAACTGCGCAAGCACACACCAACGGATTTCGCCATGCCGGCGATCGTCGCGCATGAACTCTTTTACGGCGCTTACAAAAGTTTGCATATCGATGAGAATCTGGCGCGGATCGATGCGCTACAATTCGCCATACTGGAATTTGACCGGAACGACGCGCGCAAGGCCGGAGAAGTTCGCGCAGCGCTGCGAGCATCGGGAACGCCCATCGGCCCCTATGACGTCCTGATTGCCGGGCAGGCCGCTGCGCGCGGCCTCGTCCTGATCACCCGCAATCTGAGGGAATTCGAGCGCGTGGCGGACCTGCAGGTAGAGAATTGGGAAGGCTCGCCTTGATCGGTTTATCCCGGCGGTGCATCAATCGATCAGATTCGAAACTTCGATGAGGTTGCCGTCTGGGTCTCGGAAATAAACCGAGTGTAGGCGCCCGGTTGCGCCGGTGCGGTCGACCGGCCCTTCCTCAATCACAATGCCCGATGCCCGCAGATGGGCGATGACGTCGACAATCGGCGTTTCGGCGATGAAGCAGAGATCGCCGGAGCCGGGGATTGGATGTCTGGCCTTGGGTTCGAATTCGTGGCCGGCCTGATGCAGATTGATCTTCTGGCGGCCGAATTTCAGTGCCTTGCGGCCCTCCGCGAAGGTTTCGACCGACATGCCGAGGATGCGGCAATAGAAATCGCAGGTGGCTGTGATATCGGCGACGGTCAGCACGAGATGATCGAGACGGTCGATGCGGATCATGTTTTTTTCCTTGCGAGACGCTGCGCGGCACAGGCGGAGATAAAGGCGAGCGTCAGCAGGACAAGGGTGAAGGCGACGACGGCGGCCCAGCCGTCGATTGCGAAGAACCAGCCACCCGCCGAGCCCATGAGGCTGGAGCCGACATAATAGGCCAGCATATAGAGCGACGAGGCGTGGCCCTTGGTGCCATGCGCCAGCCTGCCGACGAGGCCGCTGGCAATGGAATGGCTCATGAAGAAGCCGGCCGTCAACACGATAATGCCGAGGATGATCGATGGCAGCGTGGCGGAGAGCGTCAGCGCGCTGCCGGCGGCGGTCAGGGCCAGACCGAAGAGCAGCACAGAGAAGTGCCCGATCCGGTCTCCGATGAGGCCGCCGATCGAGGCGGCGCCGATGCCGAAAAGATAGACGGTGAAGATCAGGCCGAGTTCGGTCTGGTTGAGGCTATAGGGCGGCGCCACGAGACGGAAGCCGGCATAATTGTAGATCGTCACGAAGGAGCCCATCGCCAGGAAAGCGATGGCGAAGACGAAGGGCAGCGCCGGATTGGCGAGATGGCTGAACCAGGCCCTGGCATGGAAACTCGGGTCGAAGCCCGGCCGGCGAACGAAATTCTTCGACGGCGGCAGCAGGGCGATGAAGCCCAGCGCGGCGGCAAGGCCGATGGCGCCGATCAGGAAAAGCGCCGGGCGCCAGCTGAGATATTCGGCGAAGATGCCGGTGAGAACGCGGCCGGACATGCCGCCGAAGGCGGTGCCGCCAACATAGAGTCCCATGCTGGCGCCAAGGCCGCGCGGATCGATTTCCTCGGCGAGATAGGCCATGGCGACGGCGGGCACGCCGCCGAGAACGAAGCCCTGCAGGGCGCGGATGACGAGCAGCAGCTGCCAGTTCGGCGCAAGAGCCGTGGCCACCGTCAGCAAGGCCGCCCCGACAAGCGATATCGACATCAGGCTGCGGCGGCCAAGCCCTTCCGAGACGGCGGCGGCGCAGACGATGGCGAGTGCGAGGAAACCGGTAGAGAGCGACAGCGACAGTGAGCTTTCGGCCGGGCTGACGGAAAATTCCTGGGAAAAGATCGGCAGCAGCGGCTGCACGCAATAAAGCAGCGAGAAGGTGGAAAAACCGGAGAGGAAAAGGGCCAGGCTGGCGCGGCGATAGGCGCCGCTGCCGCGGGTCAGATAGGACCTCTGTCCCGCGATCGCGGTTTCCTCAGGGCGCTTTGCTGCATCGGCTGGTTTCGGCATGGATCCATCCTTCCAGCCTCCGATCTAGTCGGCGCCCCTTCATTTGTCCAATATATGGTTCAATATGTTTTGGAGATGGTCATGGAGCTGCGGCACCTGAGATATTTCCTTGCGGTGGCGGAGGAAGGCAATTTCACCCGCGCCGCAGGCAAACTTGGCATCGGGCAGCCACCGCTCAGCCAACAAATCCGCGACCTGGAAACGGAAGTGGGTGCAGCGCTGTTTCACCGCGTGCCGCATGGCGCAGAGCTGACGGCGGCAGGTGCAGCATTTCTGGGTGAGGCAAAAGCGGCGCTCGCGGCAGCGGAGAAGGCGAAGCTTGCCGCGCAAAGCGCCAATCGCGGCGAGACCGGTCGGCTGTCGCTCGGCTTCACCGCATCCTCCGCCTTCAATCCCGTGGTCAGCACCACAATCCGCCGCTTCCGAGCGCGCTGGCCGGAGGTGCAGCTGTCGCTGACGGAGATGAACACGCTGGCGCTGATGCAGAAGCTGGAACGCGGCGAGTTGGACGCCGCCTTCATGCGCCCGAGCCTCGAAGACCCCGCCGGCATCCGGCTGCGGCGGCTTGAAGATGAGCCGATGGTGATCGCCCTGCCCGCCAGCCACCGGCTGGCACGGCATCGCAGCCTGCCGCTTGCGGCCCTGGTCGACGAACCTTTCATCCTCTTTCCCAGGCTCGTCGGATTGAGCCTTTACGACGATGTCGTGCTTGCCTGCCGCAAGGCGGGATTCGAGCTCGCCGTGGCGCAGGAGGCGCCGCAGATTTCCTCCGTCGTCAATCTGGTGGCGGCCGATCTCGGCGTGTCGATCGTGCCGGCGTCGATCTCGCAGATCAAACTTCAGGGTGTTGTCTACACGCCGATCGAGGGGCCGCCGGCCATCGCGCGCCTGGCGCTGGCGATGCTGAGGACGCATCGCTCGCCGGTTACAGAGAACCTGATGAGCCTGCTCAGTGATGAATGATTTCGCAAGGCAGAACAGGAACGTCCGTACTCGATTGCATGTTCTGCGCCAAAGGCTTAGGGTCGAGGCCGGGCAAAAAAAGGCGACGGGTAGAAAGCCATGGCTCTCAGCGGCAAACGCATCCTCCTCATCATCTCAGGCGGCATCGCCGCCTATAAGAGCCTGGATCTGATCCGCCGGCTGCGCGAGCGCGGTGCAAGCGTCCGTCCCATCATGACCAAGGGGGCGCAGGAATTCGTCACGCCGCTTGCCGTCGGCGCGCTGGCGGCGGACCACGTCTTCGTCGATCTGTTTTCGCGCCAGGACGAACTGGATGTCGGCCATATCAGGCTGGCGCGCGACTGCGATCTCGTGCTGATTGCGCCCGCCAGTGCCGACCTGATGGCGAAGATGGCGAACGGCCTTGCCGACGATCTTGCCTCGACGGTGCTCCTGGCAACGGCGAGGCCGGTGCTTGCGGCTCCGGCGATGAACCCCAGAATGTGGGCGCATCCGGCCACCCGACGCAATGCGGCAAGGCTGAGGGAAGACGGTGTCCGCTTTGTCGGGCCGATGGCCGGCGAGATGGCGGAAAGCCACGAGGCCGGACTCGGCCGGATGGCGGAGCCGCTTGACATCGTCACTGCCGCCGAAACCATGCTCGACGACGGGGAAAAACCGCTGAAGGGGCGCAAAGCGATCGTCACGTCTGGACCGACGCATGAGCCGATCGATCCGGTGCGCTACATCGCCAACCGATCTTCCGGACGGCAGGGACATGCGATCGCTGCGGCTCTTGCCAAGCTCGGGGCGGAGGTGACGCTCGTATCGGGGCCAGTGACGATCGCCGACCCCGTCGGCGTCAACACCATTCATGTCGAGCGGGCCGAAGAAATGCGTGATGCCGTGCTGGCGGCGCTGCCGGCCGATATTGCCGTCATGGTCGCGGCGGTGGCGGACTGGCGCGTCGCCTCGGCCGCCGACCAGAAGCTGAAGAAACATCCGGGCGAATCCATTCCGACGCTGGCGCTGACCGAAAACCCCGACATTCTGAAAACCGTCGGCCATCACACGATGCGGCCGAAACTGGTGATCGGCTTTGCCGCCGAGACGCAGGACGTGGAGAGCAATGCGAGGGCGAAACTCGAGAGGAAGGGCGCCGACATCATCGTCGCCAACGATGTTTCTCCAGCGAGCGGCATCATGGGCGGCAGCCGCAACAGCGTCAAACTCGTCCGTCACGACGGCGTCGAGCGATGGCCCGACCTGGCGAAGGAAGAGGTTGCCGAAAGGCTCGCGTCGCTGATCGCCGCGCGTTTTATGCAGGAATAGCCACCCGTTGCGGATTGGCGGCGCTCCGCTTTTCCGGCCGGAAGTTTGCGACATCGATGCCGTTTTCGCCGATGGTGACGGCGCTGCCATTGGGAATTTCCGCCCAGGCGTCGACATCGTCGTTCAACGGCTCGGAGACGAGGCAATAGCCGGCGCTGGCAGGCGAGGCATAAAGCGTCGGGGCCCTGCGATCGGTGGCATAGCGTATCGCATAGAGCGTCTTGCCGTCGGAAAAAGCGGCGGTGAAGCGCAACAGGATCGAGCCGATGATGTTCTCGGCCAGGTCTTCGACGAAGCCTATCATGTTGGCCATCGCCGCGATCGGCGCCTCGCGCAGGCCAAATTGCAGCGCCAGCAGGAACATCAGCTCGGAATCGGTCGTGCCGCCGCGGGCATTGAACAGCTCGTCGTCGAGCATCGCCTCCATCGGCCGGCGCAGGCGCTCGAAACCGGAAATCTGGCCATTGTGCATGAAGGACCAGTTGTCATGGGTGAAGGGGTGGCAGTTGTCGCGGCGCGTGCCGCCGCCGGTGGCGGCGCGGACATGGGCGAGGAAGAGCGGCGAACGGATCTGCCGCGCCAGGCTCTTCAGATTGCAGTCCGACCAGGCCGGCAGGATGTCGCGGTAGCGGCCGGGCTCGGGCCTGTCACCGTACCAGGCAATGCCGAAACCGTCGCCATTGGTCGCCGTCTTGGCGCGGGTGGCGCAATGGGACTGCTCGATCAGCGAATGGGCGGGCGAGGACACCAGCTCCTCGAGATATAGAGGGTCTCCGCGATAGGCTGCCCAGCGACACATGGCTTTTGCTCCGGGACCCGCCGCCGCTTCGGCGGGAATGCTGAAATTGTCGAACGTCAAGGCTAATAACAGCTTAACGCGCAGCCGGTTTGCAAGCGCAAGATGACGGTTTCGTGGCATCAGGCGCGTTCAAATTCGGCAAAGCTCTGTGTTCTTTTGTGAACGGTCGGATCCGCCGAGGCCGGGCATAGACGGGGATTTCTGCTTGCATCTCGAAAGAATCGGCCTACCTTGGGTCTATCAGCAACAGAACGAAAGGAAGGTGATCCAATGTCTAATGAGATTTCGGACCTCGTAACGGGCATGGAAGAGGTGATGAAAGCGAGGCAGCCCTCGCTCTAAAACCCGCCTTCCTGGGGCTGCTTTGACAGTCCAGGCCAGTTCGAGGCCAAACTCATGGAAAGGGTCGCTGAGGCGGCCCTTTTTTATTGCCGGATCGCTTTGACGATATGGATAAATGTTGCTACTCATAAAGTCATCCGATGACTTAATGAATAACATTATGCGTGCGATCAGCAGGACAAATCTCGCCGATGAGGCGATCGAGGCGATCCGCAGTGACATCCTCGGCAAACGCTGGGCAGTCGGCGACAAATTGCCGAATGAAGCCACACTGTCGGCCATGCTCTCCGTCAGCCGTGGCACGGTGCGCGAAGCGGTACGCGTTCTCGTCTCCCAGGGTTATCTCGAAACGCGGCAGGGTTCGGGCACCTATGTCCGCTCGACCCGCGATGCCGGCCGGCCGCTGACGATGGCCCGGCGCGCCAGCCTGCGAGACCAGTTCGAGGCGCGCCTGGCGCTCGACGTCGAGGCGGCCCGGCTGACGGCGATCCGCAAGACGCCGGAGACGGTAACGGAGCTTCGCCGGCTGCTTTCCGAGCGCGGCACCTACGACGGCGGCGATAAGGCTGGCTTCATCGAGCGCGACCTCGCCTTCCATAAGGCTGTCATTGCCGCGTCCGGCAACCGGGCGATGGTCGAGATCTATGATTTCTTCTCGGCCTCGATCGCCGAAACCATCGCGGCGACGCTGGGGACGGATATTCCCGAACCGGATATGCAGGCGCATGCCGATATCGTCGACGCCATCGATACCGGCAATCCCGACACGGCGGACGCAGCGGTCCGCCGCTTCATGGCGCCGGTTCTTGCCGCCCTCGACCGGATGATCCTGTCATGAATTCGCCTTCCAACGATCTCGCTGCCACGCTCGACCCGGCTGACGAACTGCTTGTAGACGCCGAGGCCGGCAGCCTACCGCCGCCGCAGGCAACACCGGTGCGGAGTGCCGCGGATCGTTTCCTGCTCGGGGCGAGCCTGGTGCTGATCGCCTTCAACCTGCGTCCGATCTTTTCCAGCGCCTCGGCGCTTCTGCCGGAAATCCGCTTGGAACTTGGTCTCACAACACTCGGCGCCAGTCTGCTGACGACGCTGCCGGTCGTCTGCCTCGGGGCCTTCTCGCCGCTGGCGCCGCGCCTTGCCCAGCGCTTCGGCTCGGAGCGTACGCTGCTTGGCGTTGTGCTGCTTCTGGCTCTTGGCACCGCATTGCGCGGGCTTTCCTCCGTGCCGCTGCTCTTCATCGGCACGGCGCTGGCCGGCGCCTGCATCGCCGTCGGCAACGTGCTGCTGCCGGGCTTGGTGAAACGGGATTTCGCCGGGCGCGCCGCGCTGATGACCGGCTTCTACACGATGGCGCTCTGCGCAGGTGCGGCAGGTGCCGCCGGGCTGACGCTGCCGGTCGAGCACGCTCTCGGCGGCTCACTTGCCGGCGCGCTCGCCGTCTGGGCGCTGCCGGCGCTCGCCGTCGGGCTGATCTGGCTGCCGCAGGTGCTGCGCAGCAGCGGCCAGGCACGGCGAAACGGCTTCCGCGTCGAAGGCCTCTGGCGGGACCGGCTTGCCTGGCAGGTGACGCTGTTCATGGGGCTGCAATCGGCGCTTGCCTATTGCGTCTTCGGTTGGCTGGTTCCAATCTTACGCGAACGCGGGCTTGACGGCGTCACTGCCGGGGCGATCGTTTCGCTCTCGGTAATGGTGCAGGCCGCATCCTGCCTTGTTGTGCCGCATATCGCCGTGCGCGGCAAAGACCAGCGGCTGATCAATGCGAGCCTCTGCGGCGTTGCCGTCACCGCCCTGCTCGGCCTGCTCTTCGCGCCGCTGTCGACCGTCTGGCTCTGGGCGATGCTGCAGGGCATCGGCCAGGGCGGGCTGATCGCCGCGGCGATGACGACGATCGTGTTGCGCTCGCGCGATCCCGATATCGCCGCCCATCTTTCCGGCATGGCGCAATGCGTCGGCTATCTCCTCGCAGCCATCGGGCCGCTCATTGTCGGCCTGATCCGCGGCTGGACCGGCAGCTTTTCCTGGTGCGCTGTCCTTTTCGTCGCGCTCGGCCTGGGGGCAGCAATCAACGGCTGGATGGCCGGCCGATCAGTCGAGGTGAATGTCCACGCAGTAGCGAATACCGGCTGAGCCGGGCCGCTCACTCACTCGCCCATCACCATCTCTTGATGCCGGTCGCCGGTCGCCGATGCTACGCTATTTCTCAGCCTGCATTCGGCAACGCGGAGGAGAGACCGTGCGCATAGGAAGCCTGTTTCTGCTAGCCGCGCTTGCGGCGCTTCTCGCCCCTGGCCTTTCGCCGGCGCAGGAGAGCCGTGAAGGCCGGGGCAATATCCAGAGCGAGGCGCGCGACGGCGTGCTGAAGCTGCTGCCGCCCGATTCGGTCACGGAACACGAGCTGACGATCGGCGATCGGAAGATCGCCTATACCGCGACCGCCGGCACGCTCGATCTCTTCGGCCAGGACGGGGCGCCGACCGGCGCGATCTTTTACACCGCCTATGTCGCAAGGGATGGCGGACCGGATCGGCCGCTCACCTTTGCCTTCAACGGCGGGCCGGGTGCCGCCTCAGCCTTCCTGCATCTTGGGCTGGTCGGACCCAAGGTGCTCGATTTCGGGCCTGAGGGCCGCGACGGCGCCAATGCGAAGCTGATCGACAACCCTCAAAGCTGGCTCGATTTCACCGATCTCGTACTGATCGATCCGATCGGCACCGGCTGGAGCCGGACCGTCAAGGCCGACGACGCTTCCAACTATTACAACGTCAATTCCGACGCCCAGAGCATCGCCAAGGCGATCGCGCTCTATATCGCCCACAATAACCGCTCGAACTCGCCGAAATATCTTCTCGGCGAAAGCTATGGCGGCTTCCGCGCCGCCAAGGTCGCCGCCGTGCTGCAGGAAAGCCAGGGCATCGTCGTCGCCGGCGCGGTGATGCTTTCACCACTCCTCGAAAGCCAGCTGATGTTCGATGCCGATCAGTTCGCGCTCGGCGCGGCACTCGAACTGCCGTCGCTGGCGGCGGCCGAACTCGACCGCCACAATGCCTTCGACGAACAGAAGCAGCGCGACGCCGAGACCTTCGCGCTCGGCGATTACCTGACGACGCTGGCCGGGCCGCCGCCCACAGGCGCCAAGGCGGCCGCCTTCTATGGCAGGATCGCCGAGCTGACCGGCATTCCCGAAGATATCGTCGCGCGCAACCGCGGCTTCCTCGGCAATTCCTTCGTCAAACATTCCGACGGGGGCATCAGCGCAGTGATGAGCCCCTACGACGCTTCCTTTGCGGCACCCGATCCCTACCCGGAATCGGATTACGACCGCGGCGACGACGCCATTCTCGACGGTTTCACCCGCGCCTATGGCGGGGCCTTTGCCGACTATGCCCGCAACGAGCTCGGCTTCAAAACGGAGCTGACCTACACGCTGCTCGACAGCGATATCAGCCGGCGCTGGGGATGGGGCAGCGGGCGCGGCGGCGGATCGCGCCTGCAGGCGAGCGCCACCGACGACATCAGGCAATTGCTCGCCGCCAACTCGGCCTTCCATCTGCTGATCGCGCACGGCTACAGCGACCTGGTGACGCCTTACAGCGTCAGCCGCTATGTCGTCGATCATCTGCCGCCTTCGCTCGCCAATGGCCGCGTCGGGCTGGAACTCTATCGCGGCGGCCACATGTTCTATACGAAAGCCGACCAGCGGGCCGCCTTCACGGCGGATGCGAAAGCTTTCTATGCCACCCGCCCGGCTGGTCCGCCGGCCGATTGAGGAATGCCGATGCATATATCAGGAGGATGCCATTGCCGAGCGATCCGCTATCAGGCGGAAATCGATCCGGAGCGGGTTTCGATCTGCCATTGCACCGATTGCCAACGGCTGACGGGCTCGGCCTATCGCGTCACCGCACCGGCGCGGTCGGAAAGCTTCGCGCTGATTTCGGGCGAACCTCGCGGCTACATGAAATATGGCGACAGCGGCGGCCTCAGCCGGCAATTCTTCTGTCCAAATTGCGGATCGCCGCTCTACCGCACCGATGGCGAAGGCGGCAAGATCGGCATCCGCCTCGGCAGCATCGACCAGCGGCGGGACCTGACCCCCAAGAAACAAATATGGTGCCGATCGGCCCTGCCCTGGGTGGAGAATATCGAACCGCTGCCACGGTTCGACGGCGAAGACTGAGCACGTCAATCCTGTGGCGGCATTTCAGGCCAGCTGTCGGTAACCCCGGCCTGGACCGGACGCTCCAGATAGGTGGAGAGGGCGATATAGCTGCGGGTGCCAGTGACGCCGGGAACGGCATGGATCTGCGCGAGAAAAGCCTCCAATGCCTGCGGGCTGGCAGTGCGGACCTTGAAGAGAACGCTGGCGTCGCCGGCGACAGAATGCATCTCCTCGACCTCGGGAAAACGCAGGACCTGCATCAAGCGCTCGCTCTTGCCCCATCCGGCCGCCTCCACATGCACAAAGGCAAGCAACGGCTTACCCAAAGCTGCGCCATCCAGCGCAGCATGCACACCCTTGATGGCGCCGGATTGTTTGAGGCGACGCACCCGCTCGTGCACGGCCGGCGCCGACAGGCCGACCGATTCGCCAAGCCTGGCGTAGCTCTGGCTGCTGTCGGCGGCGAGCGCGGCTAATATTCTTCGGTCGAATACGTCGATGACCGGCCGCTGAGCACGCCTCTGCCGAAGATCCTCTTTATCTTTTCCCATTCGGCACATCTCCCTTTCTCCCGAAGAATATTCACCGATACTGGTGTTCTTCAACAGACTATTCGGAGGAATAGAGATCATGGAAATGATCGAGCGCAATCCAATGACCGAGATCTATCCGGCAAGCCCTGACTACCTCCATGCGCTGGAGGTCAAGCAGCCCAGCCGACTGCTCTTCGTCAGCGGTACGATGGGTCTCGATAAAGCGGGAATGGCGGCGGCCGATCTGGACGGACAGTTGTCACTCGTCTGGGCCAATCTGCGCACGATCCTCGCCTCCGCCGATATGACGGTGGACAATATCGTGCGGCTGACCAGTTATCTCCGCGACGGCGCCTTTATGGAGGCAAACCAGAACGCCCGCCTTCAGGCGCTTGGCGGCCGCGCCGTGCCGACCACCGCGATCATTGTCGAAACGCTCAGCGACGATTGGCTCGTCGAGATCGAGATCATCGCTGCCGGCTAACGGCAATGGCCATCGCACCCAAAGTGCGATGGCCTCCGGCGATCAGGCCGGCTGTTTCACCAGGCCGAGCGCCTCGGTCAGATCGACCTCGCCGAGGAAAGCGCCGCTGCTTTTCGCGTCCTGCCTGTGCTCGATCGCATGGGCGAAGCGCACGGCCGGCTCCTGTTGCATGCGCTCATAGAGGCGATGCAGGCCGGGAAACTGGCGTCGGTCGACGACCTTATGAAAATCGTTCCAGCGGGCGATGCCGACGAAATAGGCATCGGCCAGGCTCGGGCCGTTGCCGAGAAGCCATTCGCGGCCAGCAAGCAGATGCTCAAGCGTGTGATGCGCCTTTTCTACCGCGGCGGTGCCGTAGGCCGTCAGCGCCTGCTTGTCCTGCGGCTCCAGCGGGTGTTCCAAGGCATACCAGAGCGGGCCGAAAGCTGCGAAGAAACTGGTGTTGAGGAAGGCGAGCATCTGGTTCTGACGATCGAAATCCTCCGACCCCTGCGCAAAGCCCCGACCGCTACCGATCGCACGGGCGCCGATATGGTTGAGGATCGCCATGCTTTCGCTGATCGTCGTGCCATCCTCGAGCAGCAGCGACGGCGTCTCGCCGACTGTATTGATCTGCTTGTAGTCGTCGGTGGAGACCGCCTCCGGCATCTCGACGCGGCAGAGCCGATAAGGCAGGCCGGACCATTCCAGCGCGACGATCGAGCCGAAGGAGCAGCCCTCCGGCACGCCGTAAAACAATATGGGTGACATCGGTCGTTCCTTTCAAAATTGAACCTGTATAGACAGGATCAATGTGAAGACGTGGCCGATCATACGGTAGAGGCTATAATTGCGTCGCAATGTCCACATATCTGGAAGATAGCAATGGCGCTTTTCAACCTCAACGATCTGCATCTCTTCGTCCAAGCCGTCGACAGCGGCAGTTTTACCGCCGCGAGACATCTCGGCATGCCGAAATCGACGGTCAGCAAGCGGGTCGCGGAGCTGGAGCGGCGGCTCGGCGTACGGCTGATCCAGCGCACCTCTCGCAGCTTCGCGCTGACCGATCTCGGGCGCGAATTCTTTCAGCATGCCCAGGCCTCGATCATCGAGGCTGAGATGGCCGAGGGCATCGTGCGGCGGCATCTGGCCGAACCCGCCGGCAGCGTTCGCCTGACAGCCTCGGTGCCGACGGCGCAGTTTACCTTGACGGAGCATCTGCCGGCGCTGACGGCGCGCTATCCGAAGCTTCGGCTTTCGGTGCATGTGACCGACCGTTTCGTCGACATCGTGCAGGAAGGTTTCGATATCGCGCTACGCAGTCATCGCGCGACGCTGCCGGATTCGGCGCTGGTGCAGCGCAGGCTCGCAAGCCACCCTTTCTATATCCTCGCCTCGCCGGACTATCTCAGCGCCCATGGGCAACCGCGCCGGCCCGAGGAACTGGCGGAGCATGCCACGATCATGACCAGCCTGACGGAAGACCAGTGGCGGCTCACCTCCGATGGCGGCGACGAGGCTCTCGTCACGCTGCAGTCCGTCATGGCGGCGGATGAGCCCTATTTGCTGATGGAAGCGGCAGCGGCCGGGCTCGGCATTACCTGCCTGCCGACATCGGTCTGCCGGAAGGCGCTGGCCGAAGGGCAGCTGGTGCGGGTGCTGCCGGAATGGACGGCCGGCAGCATCGAGACGACGATCCTGATGCCACATCGGCGCGGCCAGCTGCCGGCGGTTCGCGCCGTCGTCGATTTCCTGGCGGAACGGCTGACCGGATGATGATCACGCCGCCTTGGCGGCGTGATATTCCTTGATGGCGACCATCTTGATCGCCGGATAACGCTCCGCCTCGTAGCGCAGCGAGAAGGCGTCCTGGGCGAGGAAGACGGGATCGCCATCGAGATCGCGGGCGATATCGCCACGTTTGACGGTGAGGAATTTTTCCAGATCGGCCGGCTGATCGGCGGAGATCCAGCGGCAGACGGAGAAACGCGACATTTCGAAGGAGACCGGCAGGCCGTATTCGGCCATCAGCCGCTCCTTCAGGACGTCGAGCTGCAGGGCGCCGACGACGCCGACGATTGCCGGCGAGCCGTCTTCCGGCGAGAACAGCTGGACGACGCCCTCTTCCGCCATCTGCTGCAGGGCTTCCTTGAGCTTCTTTGCCTTCATCGCGTCTTCGAGGCGCACGCGGCGCAGGATCTCCGGCGAGAAGTTCGGCACGCCCTGGAAGACCAGCGATTCGCCTTCGGTCAACGTATCGCCGATGCGCAGCGTCCCGTGATTGGGAATGCCGACGACGTCGCCGGCATAGGCGGTGTCGGCGAGTTGGCGCTGCGAGGCGAAGAAGAATTGCGGTGCCGTCAGGCCGAGCTGCTTGCCGGTGCGGGCGAGCCTCGCCTTCATGCCGCGTTCGAGCTTGCCGGAGCAGATGCGTGCAAAGGCGATGCGGTCACGATGGTTGGGGTCCATATTGGCCTGGATCTTGAAGACGAAGGCCGTCATCTTGTCGTCGGTCGCATGCACCGTCCTGGTGTCGGCGACCTGGTCGCGCGGCGGCGGCGCAAATTCGCCGAGCGCGTTGATGAGGTCGCGAACGCCGAAATTGCGCAGCGCCGAGCCGAAAAAGACCGGCGTCATATGCCCTTCGAGGAAGGAGTCGCGGTCGAAGGGGCGGCAGGCCTCGATGGCGAGCTCGGTCTCGTCGATGAAGGCCTGGCGCTCATTTTCCGGCAGCTTGCCGGCGACGGCCTGCGGGCCGTTGACCGGCGTCGTCTCGACTTCGGTGTCGGAACCGCGGGCGGTGCTGTTGGCCAGATGATAGGAGCCGCAGAAGGTCTTCGAGCGACCGATCGGCCAGGTGATCGGCGCCGTATCCAGCGCCAGCTTCTCCTCCACCTCATCGAGAATCTCGAAGGGATCGCGGCTTTCGCGGTCCATCTTGTTGATGAAGGTGATGATCGGAATATCGCGCATGCGGCAGACTTCGAAGAGTTTTAGCGTGCGCGGCTCGATGCCTTTGGCGGCGTCGATGACCATGACCGCGGCGTCGACGGCGGTCAGCGTGCGATAGGTGTCGTCGGCGAAATCCTCGTGGCCTGGTGTGTCGAGGATGTTGAAGACATTGTCGTTATATTCGAAGGTCATCACCGAGGTGACGACGGAGATGCCGCGCTCGCGCTCGATCTTCATCCAGTCGGAACGCGTCTGCATGCGATCCTTCTTCGCCTTGACTTCCCCGGCCAGCTGAATGGCGCCGCCGAACAGCAGCAGCTTTTCGGTGAGCGTCGTCTTGCCCGCGTCCGGGTGGGCGATAATAGCGAATGTGCGGCGGCGGGAGACCGCCTCGGCGAGACTTTCGGCCATATTATGAATCCTGTGGAATTGCCGCGTATCTAGCGATTAAAGCCCGCCATTGCAATTGACCTCGGCGCTGCGGGCGCAAAGTAATGAGCCATGACCATTCATCACGACACGCGCCCGACGCTGAACCTCATCCGCCTGGCCAATGGCGAAGGCCTTGACCTGCCCGCCTATGAAAGCAAGGGGGCGGCCGGCATGGACCTGCGCGCCGCCGTCGACGGCGATGCGCCGCTGACGCTTGCGCCCGGCAAACGGGCGCTGGTGCCGACCGGCTTCATTTTCGAGATCCCCGAGGGTTTCGAGGGCCAGGTGCGGCCACGCTCCGGCCTTGCCTTCAAAAACGGCATCACCTGCCTCAATTCACCCGGCACCGTCGACAGCGACTATCGCGGTGAAGTGAAGGTGCTGCTCGCCAATCTCGGCGAGGAAGCCTTCGTCATCGAGCGCGGCATGCGCATCGCCCAGATGGTGATCGCGCCGGTGACCCAGGCGCGGGTGGCCGAGATATCAGCGGCAAGCGAAACCGCCCGCGGCGCCGGCGGCTTCGGCTCCACCGGCGTGTAATGAGAAAGCGCCTCGACAGCGCGGGCCTCACCATCCGACAGGAGTATTTCGGTGATCCCGCCGGCTGGGCTGCGCTTGTCCGCCTTCTGCAGGATATTTTCGGCATCGATATCGGCCCGCTGCAACAGCTTGGCGGCCCCGATCCGAGCAGCATGCCGTTCGGCTGGTTCGATACCGAGGGCGAGCTTGCGGCCAATCTCTCGGCCTTTGCACTGCCCTTCGTCCTCAATGGCAGGATCGTCCATGCTGCCGGGCTGCAATCCGGCGCGGTGCGACCGCAGTGGCGCGGCCGCGGGCTTTATCGCGATCTGACGGTGAAGGCGCTCGACTGGTGCGAGCGGCAGGGTTTCGAAGCCATTCTCCTCTATACCGACAAGCCGTCGCTTTATGAGCCGTACGGTTTTCACGCGATAGCGCAGCATCGATACTGGGGAAGAGCACCCGCCCCTTCGATATCAGCCGGCCCCGCCCGGTTGCTTGTGCCGGCCGACGCGGATGATCTTGCCCTGCTGCGATCGCTACTGGAAAGACGAAGCCCGGTTTCGACGACGCTTGCGGTGACGGCCAATGCGGCGATGTTCCTTATCAACACGCAGCTCGATCCCGATATCCGCGTCAGCTTCCTGGAAGACCAGCAGGCAGTCATCGCCTGGAAGATGGATGAGGGCCGCTTCAGCTTGCTCGACGTCGTGGCGGCGGAGATCCCGCCGCTTGCAGAAATCCTCGGTGGACTCGACATTGCCTCGGCCAGCGTCGAGGTGCACTTCCGGCCCGACAAGCTCGACTGGACGGGCACTCCGCAGCCGCTGGAAAGCGGCACGGTGCTGATGTTGCGCGGGCTCGGCGACGATGACCCGCATTTTCCGGCGATGCTGTCGCCGATGGCGGATTTCTAGCCCGTTTCGCCGCTCTTATTTGGCGCGTGACAGCGGCGGCAGGCGGCGCTTGACGGGTGAGGCTTTGATCATCGCGGTGTTGGTCTCGGCCCGTTCGGCGACCCTGTCCAGGAGGCCGTCAAGTTCCGCCATCGAGCGGATGACCAGGCGGGCGATGAAGCAATCCTCGCCAGTCACCTTGTCGCATTCGACGATTTCGGGAATTTCCTGAATAAGGCGCTCGACGAAATGTAGCTGCCCCGGCAGCGGTCGCACGCGGACGATCGCCTGCAGCGGATAGCCGACGGCGGCAGGGTCGAGATCGATGGTGAAGGCCTTGATGACGCCGCGCTCCTCCAGCCGGCGCAGGCGCTCGGCAGCGCTTGGCGAGGAAAGCCCCACCTGCTGTGCCAGCTCCTTCAGCGAGATCCGGGCATTGCCGGCCAGCGCCTCGAGAATGGCCTGATCGATTTCATCAAGCACCTGGGCATCGTTAGGCATGACCGCGCCTTTCCCTTTTATTATTAGGCTGTAGCGATGAAGCTCATTTTTATCTTTATATAATTTCGCCTGTCGCCGCAATATTATCACCTCAGCAAAACGGAGGCGATCATGAGCGGCGACATCAAAAGAGGCACGGCGGAAATGACGGCAGCGATGCTGATCTCGGGAACGATCGGCTGGTTCGTCGTCATGTCGGGCCAGCCGGTCAGCGGCGTGGTTTTCTGGCGCTGCCTATTCGGCGCGCTGACCCTGCTCGTCATCTGCGGCGCGCTCGGGCTGCTGCGGCCGGGAATCCTGACGCTGCGCGCCTTTGCCATCGCCGTCTTCGGCGGCATCGCCATCGTCGTCAACTGGCTGCTGCTCTTCGCCTCCTACTCGCATGCGACGATCTCGATCGCCACCACCGTCTACAACACCCAGCCCTTCATGCTGCTGGTGCTCGGCGCGCTGTTTGTCGGCGAGAAGATCACCGCCGCCAAGCTGTTCTGGCTGACGCTCGCCTTTGCCGGCATGATGGCGATCGTCCAGGCAAAACCTGGCGGAAGCGGCGATACGTTCGAGAGCTACGGCCTCGGCATCCTGATGGCGCTGGGCGCGGCTTTCTTCTACGCGCTCGCAGCGCTTGCCGCGAAGTGGCTGAAGGGCACGCCGCCGCATCTGATCGCGCTGATCCAGGTCGCAACCGGCATGCTGATGCTGGCGCCGATCACGGATTTTTCGCAGCCACCTCAGGATGCCGGAAGCTGGGCGATCCTCGTTTCCATCGGCGTCGTTCATACCGGGCTGATGTATGTGCTGCTCTACGGCGCCATCCAGCGGCTGCCGACGCATCTGACCGGGGCCTTGTCCTTCCTCTATCCGATCGCCGCGATCCTCGTCGACCGGCTGGCCTTCGGCCACGCGCTGCAGCCGATGCAGATCGCGGGCGCCGCCATCATTCTCTTGGCAGCCGCCGGCATGAACCTCGGCTGGACGCCGCGCTGGCTGCAGCCGCGGGCGCTTCAGGGCTGACAGATGCGGACGGGCACAGGCGGCAGGCATTTCTTCTGGTGATGGACCCATCAACGCCGGCCGATTGATGGCAAGGCTGACCGGATATAAAACACCGGGAAAAAGGAGCCACACATGAGCCTTGCCGCCTTGCTTGCCTATGCCGGAGCGCTGTTCATCGCAGCCGCCATTCCCGGACCCGGGATTACCGCCATCGTCGCCCGCGCGCTCGGCTCGAACTTCCGCGAGACCTTCTTCATGGGTCTCGGCCTGGTGCTCGGCGACATGACCTACCTCACCGCGGTCATTCTCGGCCTTGCCTTCGTGGCGCAGACCTTTACCGAGGTCTTCCTCGTCATCAAGATCGCCGGTGCCCTCTATCTCGCCTATATCGCCTGGAAACTCTGGACGGCGGGGCTGCTGCCGCAGGACATCGCGGCGAAGAAATCCAGCAATATCGGCCTGTCCTTCCTCTCCGGCCTGCTGGTGACGCTCGGCAATCCGAAGACCATGCTATTCTATGTCGCGCTGGCGCCGACGCTGATCGATATCGGCAATATCAGCCTCAGCGACTATGCGATGCTGCTTGCCGTCACCTTCGTCGTGCTGATTGCCGTGCTGGTGCCCTATATGCTGCTCGCCTCGCGGGCCCGAACGATGCTGAAACAGCCGCGCGCCCTGCAGACGCTGAACCGGGTTGCGGCCGGCATCCTCGCCGGCACGGCCGCCTTCATCGCCACGCGAGCCGCCTGAAATAAACATCCGCCACGAAACGGTTTTCAAAGCTTTTTTTCTCCGCGTCCGGCTCCGCCGGCATCAACGCGGGCTGGCCTCATTCGGCCTTTGCCCCTATTCTCCTTTCGATTCAGGGACCGAAGTCCAAAGGGAGGCACCCATGTCGCACAAGCCCGGCCGCGGCCGCGTCTATTCCTCGATCACCGAGACCATCGGCAACACGCCGCTCGTGCGCTTCGACAAGCTGGCGCGGGAAAAGGGCGTGGTGGCCAATCTGATCGGCAAGCTCGAATTCTTCAACCCGATCGCCTCGGTCAAGGACCGCATCGGCGTGGCGATGATCGAAAGCCTGGAAGCGCAGGGCAGGATCACCCCCGGCAAGTCCGTGCTGATCGAGCCGACTTCCGGCAACACCGGCATCGCACTCGCCTTTGCCGCCGCAGCCAAGGGCTACCGGCTGATCCTCACCATGCCGGAAACCATGTCGGTCGAGCGCCGCAAGATGCTGGCGCTGCTCGGCGCCGAGCTGGTGCTGACCGAGGGCGCCAAGGGCATGAAGGGCGCGATCGCCAAGGCGGAGGAGTTGGCGGAGTCGCTTCCCGACGCCATCATTCCGCAGCAGTTCGAAAACCCGGCCAATCCTGAAATTCACCGCAGGACGACCGCCGAGGAAATCTGGAACGACACCGACGGCACGGTCGATATCCTCGTCTCCGGCATCGGCACCGGCGGCACCATCACCGGCGTCGGCCAGGTGCTGAAAAGCCATAAGCCCGACATCCAGATCATCGCCGTCGAGCCCGCCGATTCCCCCATTCTCTCCGGCGGCAATCCCGGCCCGCACAAAATCCAGGGCATCGGCGCCGGCTTCGCCCCGAAAATCCTCGACACCGGCATCTACGACGAAGTCGTCACCGTCACCAACGACGAAGCCTTCGAACTGGCCCGCCTGGTCGCAAGGCTCGAAGGCGTGCCGGTGGGGATTTCCTCGGGTGCGGCACTGACCGCAGCGATCAAGGTCGGCAGCCGTCCGGAGAATGCCGGCAAGAACATCGTTGTGATCATCCCGTCGTTTGCGGAGCGGTATCTTTCGACGGCCTTGTTTGAGGGGCTGGGGAGCTAAGGGTGGCTGTGGCCGGGCCTTTCCGCCGGCAATTTATCCTGCAGAATATCGGGGCGCTTCGGCGCCCTTTCTTTTGTGCCGTCACCTGATCCCAATCGAAGTGGGACGATAGTTCTGTCGTAGTCCGTAATAATGATTGTCGACGTCCCACCTGGGCTCGTTGAATGCAAATGTTTGCCAACCTTCTTCATGACTTCCGCCAGCGTCGCAGCCAAACGATTCAGGTCAGTGGGCTCTCTCGCCTGCTTCGGAGCATATCGCGAGATGAGGTACTCACGCTTTGCAGTCATTGCCTCCAGATGCAGGGCGGTCTTTTTTCTCAGTTTGAGTTTAGCAACGAACATTGGCTCAACGAGGTTGTGCATCCGTTTTCGTATTTCCTCCGGAGCAACGCCCTCATGGCGCAGGAAGGCATTTAAGTAGAGTTCGATAGCGTGAATGGCGCACATTCGAGCCGGGGCAATGGCTAGTGCAACGTGCTTCTCACCCTCGCTGAACAGAAGTTCGGAAGCGCTAAAGTAGGCATTCGCCAAGTCCAGAACTTCCAAGGGGTTGGCGTTTGAGCCCGGATATTCGTTACTCATCTATATCCTCGGCAGCCTTTCTCATCCGCCACCTCCGATCGACTGTGTCAAACGGGCCGACATCCTTCCTGAAGTTTTTTCAGCCGAAGCTAATATTGTAAAGAGCGACGAAGTGAGGAGAGGCCCTTACCCTCACGGATAAGTAGCTCAGACGGTTTAAATCGGCGGCCCAGGCAGCTTCGGCGCCGCTTTTGGCACATCATTCCCTGCCAAGAGCGTTCGCGGCCGGCAGCGCGCCGCGATGGCAGCGATCAACCGTTCCGTCGCGTTGGGTCCGCCGACGGCGAGATAATCTCATAATCCGGCAGCCCTTCAGCGGGGACGTCGCTGAGGACAGCCAACTAGCGCGATCAGCAGGTCGCTGGACGGCCTGACGGCTAATACTTCAAAACATCTGGACGCACCCGCCCTTCTTCTCACGCCGCAGCCGTCAACCTCTCGCCCGCGATCCTGTAGGAGATCGCCTCAGCCAGATGCAGACGGCCGACCGTCGGTTTGTCGTCGAGATCGGCGAGCGTGCGGGCGACCTTGAGGACGCGATGGTAGCCGCGGGCGGAGAATTTCATCTTTTCGGCGGCGTCGCGCAGGAGCTGCAGGCCGGCGGAATCGGGTTCGGCGAGTTTTTCGATCATCGCGGTGGAGCAGCGGGCGTTGGTGCCGATATCTCCAGCGCCGGCGCGCTCGAAGCGCTCCTGCTGGATCTGGCGGGCGCGGGCGACGCGGCGGGCGACGTCGGCGCTCGCCTCGGCCGCCATCGGCCGGATAAGATCAGCGGCGGAGACGGCAGGCACGTCGATGCGGATATCGATGCGGTCCATCAGCGGTCCGGAGATGCGAGCCTGGTAGTCGCTCATGCAGCGCGGGCCGCGGGCGCAGGTGTGACCGGGCTCACCGGCCATGCCGCAGCGGCAGGGGTTCATCGCCGCGATCAGCTGGAATTTCGCCGGATAGGAGACGCGGTGATTGGCGCGGGCAATGACGCATTCGCCGCCTTCGAGCGGCTGGCGCAGCGCATCGAGAGCCTGCGGCGTGAACTCGGGAAACTCGTCGAGGAAGAGCACGCCATGATGAGCGAGCGAGGCTTCGCCTGGACGGGCGCGCAGGCCGCCGCCGACAAGGGCGGCCATGGTGGCGGAATGATGCGGGGTGCGGAAGGGCCGGCGGTCGGACAGCTTGCCGCCGGTGAGCTGGCCGGCGATCGAATGAACCATCGAGACTTCAAGCAGTTCGGCCGGCGAAAGCGGCGGCAGGATCGACGGCAGCCTTGCCGCCAGCATCGACTTGCCCGAGCCGGGAGGTCCGACCATCAGGAGATTATGGCCGCCGGCGGCCGCCACCTCGAGCGCACGCTTGGCGCTTTCCTGGCCCTTGATCTCGGCAAGATCAGGCAGGTTGGCGGCATTGGCGCGGATCGACGGCTCGGGCCGGGAGAGCACCTGCGTGCCACGGAAATGATTGGCAAGGGCAATCAGGCTGCGGGGTGCCAGAATATCGACCTCGGCGCCGGCCCAGGCGGCTTCGGCGCCGCTTTCGGCCGGGCAGATCAGCCCCTTGCCGAGCGCATTGGCGCCGATGGCGGCCGGCAGCGCGCCCGCGATGGCGGCGATCGTGCCATCGAGATTGAGTTCGCCGACGACGACAAAATCCGACAGCGCATCGGCGGGAATGGCGCCGAGGGCCGCCATCAGCGCCAGTGCGATCGGCAGATCGAAATGAGAGCCCTCTTTCGGCAGATCGGCCGGCGCCAGGTTGACGGTCACCCGCTTGCCCGGCAGCGCCAGGCCGGAGGCATGAAGAGCGGCCTGCACGCGCTCGCGGCTTTCGGCCACCGCCTTGTCGGGCAGGCCGACGATCTGCATGCCGACCTTGCCCGGCGCGATCATGACCTGGACCTCGACCGGCACGCCTTCGATACCCTGGAATGCCACCGTACTGACACGCGCGACCATATGCCCACCCTTGTCCCGCAAACTCTTAGAGACCGCCCCTGTGGCCGTTGAAAGCCAGCGGTTGCAATCTGGCACGGAAACAGGACTAAAACAAGAACAATAAAAGAACGCAGGCAGATATCAGCGGTGGGCGCGGTTGTACCCGAGCGCCGCCTCAGCCGCGCTTGCGCTCGATCGCGTCCCAGAGCAGGGCCGCGATATCGGCGCCACCGAACTTCCTGACCTCGCGGATGCCTGTCGGCGAGGTGACGTTAATCTCGGTCATGTAATCGCCGATCACATCGATGCCGACGAGCAGGAAGCCGCGTTCTCTCAGCGCCGGGCCGATGCGGGCGCAGATTTCCTTCTCGCGCGGCGTCAGTTCGGTCGCCTCGGCGCGGCCGCCGACATGCATGTTGGAGCGGCTGTCATGCTCGGCCGGGACGCGGTTGATGGCGCCGGCGAATTCGCCGTCGACCAGGATGATGCGCTTGTCGCCCTTGCGCACGTCGGGCAGATATTGCTGGGCGATGAAGGGCTCGCGGAACATCTGGCCGAACATTTCCAGCAGCGAGGAGAGATTGCGGTCATCGCGGGTCGAATGGAAGACCCCGGCGCCGCCATTGCCGTAGAGCGGCTTCAGGATGATATCGCCCATCTCGTCGCGGAAGCGGCGGATTTCGGCCGGATCCTTGGTGATCAGCGTCTTCGGCATCAGGTCGGAGAATTCGGTGACGAAGATCTTCTCCGGCGAATTGCGTACCCAGGCCGGATCGTTGACGACAAGCGTCTTCGGGTGAATGCGCTCGAGCAGGTGCGTCGAAGTGATATAGGCCATGTCGAAAGGCGGGTCCTGGCGCAGCAGCACCACATCCATGGTGGAAAGATCGATCCGCTCGGGTGTACCGAGTTCGAAGTGATCGCCCTTGACGTCGCGCAGCAGCATCGGCTCGACGCTGGCAAAAAGCTTGCCGTCGCGGAAGCTCAGCCGGTCGGGGGTGTAGTGGAACAGCCGGTAGCCGCGCGCCTGGGCTTCCAGGCTCATGGCGAAGGTGGAATCACCTGCGATATTGATGCCGGCGACATGATCCATCTGGACCGCTACATTGGTGATCTTGGCCATTTCCGTCCCTCGCTGAATGCCGGACAGATGTAGGTCGGCCCGGTATCAAACGCAACGGTCAATCAAGGCTTGCGGCCGCCGCCGGTGGTCAGGCGGCAATGCCCTGGTTGCCGCTATTGCGCAGCAGGTTGCGCAGGCGATAGGCGATCGCCAAGGGCTTCGGGAAGGGCTTGCGCAAGAAGGCGACCTTGCGGACGTAATTGTCGACCCGCCAGCTTGCCCAGGTTCCGCCGGCGAAAAAGGCGACGTCGCCGGTGCACAAGGTTCGTTCGGTGCCGTCCTCGGCGGTGATATGGACCTCGCCTTCGAGGATCATTACCGTCTCGTCCCAGCCGAAAAACCATCGGAATTCGCCCGCAGTGCAGTCCCAGATCGCCGTCAGCGAGGCCTCGTCATGGCCGCGCGAATGTTCGGCGGTGCGCGCCTCAGGATTGCCGCTGATAATCCAGTCGGGATTGATCGGCGTCGATTTCAGCGGCAGCAGGTCGCTCGCATGGGCGATGAAGGATTTTCGGGCCGGCTTCGTCACGGCATAAGGCACCGAACGCGCGGCCATGGCGACCGCACTTGCAAACATCAGCTTCCAGGCCATGAAACAACCCCCAATTCTTGCCCCTACAGAGATTGCCATAGCGGAGAGTCGTAAGAAGCCGGTTCAAATCGAAACTAAAATTTTAACGATCCGAAAGCTTGGCGAAGCGGGGAATGACTAAAGCTCTTTGATTTTATGCATGTCGTTGTCCCGGAACCGCTGCACACTTCCGGGCGACATGCATTAAAACGCGTCCGGAAAATGGCGCGGCAGCCGGCCGGGCGTGACCGCGACGATATCATAGCGCTGGGAAAGACGGGCCTGATCGGCCTGGCGGGCGAGCCAGAGATCGCTGGCCGCCCTGATCCGCTTCTGGGCGGCGGCGGAGACGGCATCGACAGCCGCAGCCTCGCCATGGCGGGCCTTAACCTCGACGAACACCGCGAGATCGCCTTTGCGGGCAACAATATCGATCTCGCCGAGCCGGGTGCGGTGGCGCAGCGCCAGGATGCGATAGCCCTTCAACATCAGGAAGATGGCGGCGACATATTCCGACATCACGCCGCGACGCAGCGCCTTCCTTCTGACGGCTGTAAGGTCGTTATCGCCCATCGGCGCCCTTCTTCTCCAAGAGGCGCTGATAGAGCGCCTTGCGCGGCAGGCCGGTGAGACGGGCGGCCTCGGTGGCGGCCTTTGCCGTCGGCATCGACTTCGCCAGATCGGCAAGCACGGCCTCGACATCGGCCTCCGGCGTTTCCACCGGCTGCGGCGGACCGACGACGAGAACGATCTCACCCTTGACGTTGTCCACCTCCCGGTAATGGGCGGCGAGCTCGGCCAGCGTGCCGCGGCGGAACTCCTCATAGGTCTTGGTCAGCTCGCGGCAGACGGAGGCCGGCCGCGTGCCGCCCAGCACATCGGCGGCAGCGAGAAGCGTGGCGCCGATGCGATGCGGCGATTCAAAGAAGATCAGCGTCGCGGGGGCTGCGGCAAGTTCGCCGAGGCGGTCGCGGCGGGCCTTGTCCTTGGCCGGCAGAAAACCGGCGAAGAGAAAAGCGTCGTTCGGCAGGCCGGAGCCGACAAGGGCTGCAAGCGGCGCCGAGGCGCCGGGGATTGGGACGACACGATAGCCGGCCGCGATCGCCTGCTGTGCCAGCCGATAGCCGGGGTCGGAAACCAGCGGCGTGCCGGCATCCGACACCAGCGCCACCGAGCGGCCGGCTTCGAGCGCCTGGAGGAGCCGCGGACCAGCCTCGTCGGCATTGTGTTCGTGATAGGCGAAAGGGCGGTTCTGGATGCCGTAGCGGTCGAGCAACACGCGGGTGACGCGTGTATCCTCGCAGGCGAGAACGTCGGCGCCGGCCAGCGTTTCCAGCGCGCGCAGCGTGATGTCGCCGAGATTGCCGATCGGCGTGGCGACGAGATAGAGCGCCGGCTCCAGCGGCCGCGCCGGCACTGCCATGTTGTGCAGGCGGAAGCTTCGCCGCGTGGCGGTCTCCGCCGTCGTTTCCTCGTTCATGCCGTTTGCTTTCGTCCCGCCGTCGTCGAACCCTTATGGGGGAACCTTTATGGGCGAGCCACGGCGCTTCGGCAAGGGTTCGGATTTCTGTGAGGATTGCTCCGGAAAACCGGAAATGCGGGCCTGCCAGCGCCCATGCCTCTTGCAAACCGGTGCTGAAGTCTGCCATTTTGCCCGTCCACTCCCCCGACCTCAATCGGGAAAGCATTCTTCGGGTGCTCGATGCGCCCGGACAGTCACGGTCGAAAGCGGTAGCATCCCATGCGTATTACTATTGAGCGGTCAAACCTGTTGAAATCGCTGAACCACGTCCACCGCGTGGTCGAACGTCGCAATACGATCCCGATCCTTTCCAACGTGCTGCTCAAGGCCGACGGCCAGAACCTCGACATGAAGGCGACCGACCTCGACCTCGAGATCACCGAGGCGACGCCTGCCAGCGTCGAACAGGCCGGCGCCACCACCGTTCCGGCCCATCTTCTCTACGATATCGTGCGCAAGCTTTCCGACGGCTCGGAAGTGCTGCTGGCGACCAGCACCGACGGCGGCTCGATGACCGTGCAGTCCGGCCGCTCGAAATTCTCGCTGCAGTGCCTGCCGGAATCCGATTTCCCGGATCTGACCGCCGGCACCTTCACCCATTCTTTCAAGCTGAAGGCGTCCGATCTGAAGATGCTGATCGACCGCACGCAGTTCGCCATCTCGACTGAGGAGACGCGGTATTACCTCAACGGCATCTTCTTCCACACGATCGAGAGCAATGGCGAGCTGAAGCTCAGGGCGGTCGCGACCGACGGCCACCGGCTGGCGCGCGCCGATGTCGATGCGCCCTCCGGCTCCGAGGGCATGCCGGGTATCATTATTCCGCGCAAGACGGTCGGCGAGTTGCAGAAGCTGGTCGACAATCCGGAAGCGATCGTCACGGTCGAGGTTTCCGACGCCAAGATCCGTATGACGATCGGCTCGATCGTCATGACCTCGAAGCTGATCGACGGCACCTTCCCTGACTATCAGCGCGTCATCCCCACAGGCAACGACAAGGAAATGCGCGTCGACTGCACGAGCTTCGCCCAGGCCGTCGACCGCGTCTCGACCATCTCTTCCGAGCGCGGCCGCGCCGTGAAGCTCGCGCTCTCCGAGGGGCAGCTGATGCTGACCGTCAACAATCCCGATTCCGGCAGCGCCACGGAAGAAGTCGCCGTCGGCTACGACACGGATTCGATGGAAATCGGCTTCAATGCCAAGTACCTGCTCGACATTACCGCGCAGCTTTCCGGCGAGGAAGCGATTTTCCTGCTGGCCGATGCCGGCTCGCCGACGCTGATCCGCGACACGGCCGGCGACGATGCGCTTTACGTGCTGATGCCGATGCGCGTCTGACGGGAACGAAGGCGGCCGCTTTCGGTTTTTCCTCCTGTCCAGCAGGAGGATCCCAGCATGAAAAAGACGGGAGTGGTGCGCATCGGCATATCCGGCTGGACTTATGCGCCTTGGCGCGGGCAATTCTATCCGGAAGACCTGCCGCAGAAGCAGGAGCTTTCCTACGCCGCACGTCACTTCCGTTCGATCGAGATCAACGGCACCTTCTACGGATTGCAGAAGCCCGATAGCTTCGGCCGCTGGCGGGACGAAACGCCTGATGATTTCGTCTTTGCGGTCAAAGGGCCGCGCTTCATCACCCATGTGCGGCGGCTGAAGGAGATCGAGGCGCCGCTTGCCAATTTCTTCGCCTCTGGGCTGCTCAGGCTCGGCCCCAAGCTCGGGCCGATCCTCTGGCAATTCCCGCCGAACATGGCCTTCGATCCCGATCGCTTCGAAACCTTCCTGTCGCTGCTGCCGCACGATCACGACGCGGCAATAGCGCTTTCGAAGCGGCATGACGAGCGCCTCAAACAGGCCTGGCTTAAAAGCGACGGGCACCAGCCGATCCGCCATGCGCTCGAAATCCGCAACGATAGCTTCCGCTCCGCCGCGTTCATCGACATGCTCCGGCGACACAAGGTCGCGCTCGTCTGCGCCGACACGGTAAAATGGCCGCTGCTGATGGATATTACCGCCGACTTCATTTATTGCCGGCTGCATGGTTCCGAACAGCTCTATGTCAGCGGCTATGAAGACGAAGCGCTCAATATATGGGCAGAGCGCATCCGCGCCTGGACAGGCGGCGGAGAGCCTGACAATGCGACGCGCGTTCTGGATCCCCTGCCGGGGCGCGCCAGGGGCCGCGACGTCTATCTCTATTTCGACAATACCGACAAGAAACTGCGCGCACCGATCGACGCCGGTCACCTGGCCGAAAGACTTGCCGATCTCATGCCGCGTTCCCATCGAAACGCCGCATGAGCTGTTGATGCAAATGTCCTTGTTGCGAAAATCCTTGTCGCGAGAGCGACAAGCAGCATAATAACACAGTCGATCAACGTGCGGATGGGTGGAGAATGCGCTTACGGGTCAAGGTGAAGGAACATTTCGGCAAGAGATTCGATGAGGAAATCCGCTTCTTCCGCGGCATGATGCAGGGGCCGAAGACGGTAGGCTCGATCGTGCCGACCTCCTCGATCACCGCCAGGCGCATGGCCAGCGTCATCGACATGCATTCGGGGCTGCCGGTCCTCGAACTCGGCCCTGGCACGGGCGCCATCACCAAAGCGATCCTCGGCCGCGGCGTGAAGCCGGACAATCTGGTGGCGATCGAATATTCGACGGACTTCCACCAGCACCTGCTGCGAACCTATCCGGGCGTGCACTTCATCAACGGCGACGCCTTCGATCTCAAGACCACGCTTGGCGCGTTCAGCGACCAGACATTCGATTGCGTCATCTCCTGCATTCCGCTGCTGAACTTCCCGATGGCGATGCGCATCGCGCTGCTGGAAAGCCTGCTCGACCGCGTGCCTACCGGCCGGCCGGTGGTGCAAATCTCCTATGGCGCGATCTCGCCGATCGCCGCCAATCCCGACCGTTACCACATCCAGCATTTCGACTTCGTCATGCGCAACATTCCGCCGGCGCAGCTCTGGATCTATAAGCGCGGCTGAGATGTTCGGGATCTATATCACCCATCCGCAAGTCAGGATCGATGCCAACGTGCCGGTGCCGAAATGGGGGCTTTCCGATGTCGGCGCGGCACGTGCCCGCAAAGCGGCCGAGAGCGGCTGGTCGAGGCTATTGCGACGCATCGTCTCCAGCGACGAGACAAAGGCGATCGAGACGGCCGAGATATTGGCGGAAGCCTCCGGTGTGACGATCGAGATCGTCCATGGCATGCACGAGAACGACCGCTCGGCCACCGGCTTTCTGCCGCCGCCGCAATTCGAAGAGGCGGCCAACTGGTTTTTTGCGCATCCGGAAGAAAGCTTCAAAGGCTGGGAGCGTGCCGTCGATGCGCAGGCCCGAATCGTCGAAGCGGTGAATACGGTTCTCGCCACGCATGATGCAACTGCGCCCATTGCCTTCGTCGGCCATGGCGGCGTCGGCACACTGCTCAAATGCCATCTGGCGGGCAGGCCGATCGGCCGCGATCGCGATCAGCCGCCTGGCGGCGGCAATCTCTACGCCTTCGGCCTTGCGGATCGCCATTTATCATGCGACTGGACACCCATCGAAGACTGGCGGGGGTGAGTTGAAATGGACGCACGCGAGCGGTTGATCGTCGGCCTGGATGTTCCAACGATCGGCGAGGCGGAAAGATTGGTTTCCACGCTCGGCGACGACATTCTCTTCTATAAGATCGGCTATCAGCTCGTTTTTGCCGGCGGTCTGGAATTCGCCCGCGATCTTGCCGCAAGCGGCAAGAAGATCTTTCTCGACATGAAGCTGCTCGACATCGACAACACCGTTGCTTCGGGTGTCGAGAACATCGCCAAAATGGGAATGTCGATGCTGACGCTGCATGCCTATCCCAAAGCGATGAAGGCGGCGGTTGAGGCGGCGGCCGGCTCCGGCCTCTGTCTGCTCGGGGTCACCGTGCTCACCTCGATGGATGCCGATGATCTTATCGACGCCGGCTACAGCCAGGATCCACACAGCCTGGTGCTGCGCCGCGCCGCTCAGGCGCGTGCGGCCGGCATGGGTGGTATCGTCTGTTCGGCAGCGGAAGCGGCCGAAGTGCGCGAGGTCCTTGGACCCGACATGGCGATCGTCACACCCGGCATTCGCCCGACCGGCAGCGACCATGGCGACCAGAAGCGGGTGATGACGCCGTTCGACGCATTGAAGGCGGGGGCAACCCACCTCGTCGTCGCCCGTCCGATCGTCAAAGCGCCCGATCCCCGGCATGCCGCCCGCGCCGTCCTCAATGAGATGGTCGGCGCGCTCTGGCCGGCAAACCGCTGACGAGAACCAAAGGGAGAAGATCATGGCCAAGGGATATTGGATTGCCCGCGTCGACGTTCGCGATGCCGAGCGCTACAAGGACTATGTGGCGGCGGCCAAGCCCGCCTTCGAAAGATACGGCGCGAATTTCCTGGCGCGCGGCGGCGCGATCACCGAGCTCGAAGGAAGGTCCCGCGCCCGCAACGTCGTGATCGAATTCCCCTCGGTGCAGCATGCGGTCGATTGCTACAATTCGCCGGAATACCAGATCGCCGCCAAGATCCGCCAGGAAGCGGCGGATGCGGAAATGGTCGTCGTCGAAGGCGTCTGAAGCACCCTCGCATCCGCAAAACTCGGCGCGCGATGGGCCTTCCCGTCGCGCTGGGATTGGGCTAAGACGAAGCCGATACAGCATCCCGCACAGCCTTTCGAGGAGCCTGCCATGACCCTTGCCAACCTGCCGCCGCTCGTCACCGTGTTCGGAGGGTCCGGCTTCGTGGGCAGGCACGTGGTCCGGGCGCTTGCCAAGCGCGGCTATCGCATCCGCGTCGCGGTACGACGCCCCGATCTCGCCGGCTTCCTGCAGCCGCTCGGCAATGTCGGCCAGATTTCCTTCGTGCAGGCGAACCTGCGTTACCGCAATTCGATCGACCGCGCCGTCGAGGGTGCAAGCCACGTCGTCAACTGCGTCGGCATTCTGCACGAGACCGGCCGCAACACTTTCGACGCCGTGCAGGAATTCGGCGCCCGCGCGGTCGCCGAGGCGGCACGCAATGCCGGCGCGAGCCTCGCCCATATTTCGGCGATCGGCGCCAACGCCAATTCCGATTCGGACTATGGCCGCACCAAGGGCCGCGCCGAAACGGCCATCCTCTCCATCAAGCCCGATGCGGTGATCTTCCGCCCCTCGATCGTCTTCGGGCCGGAAGACAGCTTCTTCAACAAATTTGCCGACATGGCGCGCATGTCGCCGGTCCTGCCGCTCATCGGCGGCGGCAAGACGAAGTTCCAGCCTGTTTATGTCGAGGACGTCGCCGAGGCGGTCGCCCGCGCCGTCGACGGCAAGGTACCCTCCGGCAAGGTCTATGAACTTGGCGGGCCCGAGGTGCTGAGCTTTCGCGAATGTCTCGAGACGATGCTGAAGGTGACGAGCCGCAAGAACCCGTTCATCTCCCTGCCCTTCGGCATCGCGTCGATGATCGGCAGCATCGCCTCGCTGATCCCGTTCGTGACGCCGCCGATCACCCCGGACCAGGTGCGCCTGCTCAAGCGCGACAATGTCGTCTCCGCCGAAGCCGAAGCGGAAGGCCGCACGCTGAAGGGCCTCGGCATTGCGCCGACCATGGTGGCCTCGGTGCTCGAATCCTACCTGGTGCAGTATCGTCCGCACGGCCAGTACACCGGCTCCGGCAAGGCTGCCTGAACAATTTTTCGCCTTCGACACAGCGCCGTTCGCGCATAGCGCGGACGGCGTTTTACGTGTTCGCCTGAAGCAAAGGCGGCGCAAGTCTCAAATGTTGTCGTGCCGGTCATATCAAGTGCAGTTGCATAAAAGACGCAGCGGAAATTTTGTGGAATTAACGCCAAATTTAGCAGGAACGTTTATTGCTATTTGCCATTCCACTGACTACCAAACCCCGCGCGTCTCCTACGGACTCGACGCCTGCGAAAGCGTGCGGCAATCACTGTGAAAGGCATTTCTCGATGGGCAAGTCAATCGCGCTCCTGTTTGCGTGTGCGGCGCTGGTTATCCTTGCAGGCTCCTTCGTGGCGTCCGGTTCGGTCGCAGCGGTAAAGGGCGGCTGCTCGCCGGCCTACGGCGTCGATCCTTGCTCGACGGCTTCGATCAGCCATTGATGAAAAGGCCGGGTCTCGACGCCGGCCTCATAGAGAAAGATAGCGGCCGGAGCGTCTGAATCAGGACGTTCCCAAATGAACGCTTCGTCTTGGCGGCTTTAAAGCAGCGGATACTTACTCTCTCAAACATTACCAGCTGGACCGTTTGCGCCTGTCGCTTGCAAGTCACTTCGCGACATCTGACGGGCAATTGCATCCGCGCCTGGGAGATGCGCGAATGCAATGCAGTGGAGACGGTTCAGGCGATCAGGCCTGTTGTGGCCATGCCGAGCAGCAAAACGCCGAGAATGATGCGGTAGACGGCAAACAGCGTGAAGCGGTTGCTCCTGATATAGGCGAGCAACCATTTGACCGCGATGAAGGCGACGATGGTGGAGACGACGAAGGCGATGGCGAGCGCCGTCCAGTCTTCGCCGGCCGCGCCGCCGTCCTTGAAGGTCTTCAGCAGTTCATAGCCGCTTGCGGCATACATTGTGGGAATGCCGACGAGAAAAGCGAATTCCGTCGCCGCGGCGCGGTTGCCGGTGCCGGCCAGCATGGCGACGAAGATCGTGGCGCCGGAGCGCGAGGTTCCCGGAAAGACGCCGGCAACGATCTGGGCGATGCCGACCAGGATGGCGACGAGCCAGGTGATCTCCTTATGAGGCGCCTTACGCGCGGCCGCCCATTCGGCAAAAATCATCCAGATGCCGCCGATGATCAGCGCCCAGGCAATCGGCGTCGCCGTCTCCGGCAGTTCAAAGCCGAGTCTCTTGACGACGAACCCAAGGATTGCGGTGATGAGAAAGGCGACAATCAGCTTGGCGGCATAGTCACGGTTCGCCGGCTCGCGCCAGCCGAGCACCAGATCCAGCAGGCGACGCCAGTAGATGATGGTCACCGCCAGGATGGCGCCGGCTTGAATGACAATGTTGAACATGTCCGACCGATGGCCGAGCCATTGCTCCGCAATGATGAGATGGCCGGTGCTCGAGATCGGCAGAAACTCGGTGATCCCCTCGATGACACCGAGAAGGACGGCATTGATATAGTCCATAAATTGTCTCCGGTTTAAATGTCAGTCGGACTTGAACAGCGCTAGAGCCGATCAGGCGCTGCATCTATCCTCAATCGCAAGACGGTTGTTTTGTCCCTTGTCAGATGGCGTGAAAGCCGATTCGCTTGTATTGGCCGGGCCAAGCTCCTATAGCTTCAACCAATGAGTCACGACTAAGGCGCTATAAACGAGCTGCCACACAGTCCTGTAACAGCAATCATAAAGCCCGAGTATCGATGCCCACGCTTTATCATCATCCCATGTCCTCCGCATCTCGCTTCGTCCGGCTGATCCTGGCCGAATACGGCTATCAGGCGGATCTGATCGAGGAGCAGACATGGGAGAAGCGCCGGGATTTCCTGGCGCTCAATCCAGCCGGCACGCTGCCGGTCTATGTCGACGACAGCATGCGCGCGCTTTGTGGCGCGACCGTCATTTCCGAATATCTCGACGAGACGCACGGGGTATTGAAGCGCGACCGGAGGCTGCTCGCCGAGGACCCTTTCCAGCGGGCGGAAATTCGCCGGCTGAGCGAATGGTTCATGCAGAAGATGGAAAACGACGTGACGAAACCGCTCGCTCGCGAGCGTGTCTACAAGTTGCAGATGACCACCGATCAGGGCGGCGGAGCGCCGGATTCCAAGGTTTTGCGCACGGCACGCGCGAATATCCGCCAGCATATGCGTTATCTTACCTGGCTTGCCGGCTCGCGTCAGTGGCTGGCTGGCGAGCGGATGAGCTATGCCGATCTTGCCGCTGCCGCCTCGATCTCGATCCTCGATTATCTCGGCGAAATCGAGTGGGCCGAGGCCCCTGTCGTCAAGGAATGGTATCAGCGGCTGAAGTCGCGCCCCTCCTTCCGGCCGATGCTGACGGAGCGCGTGCGCGGCCTGACCCCGGTTTCGCATTATGCCGATCTGGATTTCTGACGAGGGCGCTTCATGCCCGACAATGATGATAAAGAGCGCCGCCGCCGCGACAATTTGACCGAGTTCGTCCGGGCGGAATCCGCCGCCAAGGGATTCGATCTTTGCCGCATCACCCGCCCGGACGCCATCCCTGAAGCAAAAGAGCGCCTCGGCCAGTTCATCGATGCCGGGCGCCACGGGACGATGGAGTGGATGGCAGAGACGCGCGAGCGGCGCGGCGATCCGCTGACGCTCTGGAGCGAAGTGCGGTCCGTCGTCGTCTTCGGCCTCAACTACGCCCCGGAGGAGGATCCACGCGGTATCCTCGGCAAGCCGGACAAGGCGGCGATTTCAGTCTATGCCCGCAACCGCGATTATCACGACATTATCAAAGGCCGGCTGAAGGAGATCGCCACGCGTTTTGCGGCGCGGGCCGGCTCCGACGTGAAAGTGTTCGTCGATACCGCGCCGGTCATGGAAAAGCCGCTGGCGGCGGCGGCCGGCCTCGGCTGGCAGGGCAAACACACCAATCTCGTCAGCCGTACGCATGGTTCCTGGCTGTTTCTCGGCAGCATGTTCACCACCGCCGACCTTGCCGTCGATGCGCCGGAAACGGACCATTGCGGATCGTGCCGCGCCTGCCTCGACGTCTGCCCGACGGCCGCCTTTCCCGCGCCCTACCAGATCGATGCGCGCCGCTGCATCTCCTATCTGACCATCGAGCATAAGGGGCCGATCGACCCCGATCTCAGGCCGCTGATCGGCAATCGCATCTATGGCTGCGACGACTGTCTTGCCGCCTGTCCCTGGAACAAGTTCGCGGTCTCCGCCTCCGAAATGAAACTGAAGGCCCGGGAAGATCTAAAGGAGCCGTCTCTCGCTTTTCTGCTGACGCTCGACGACGCCGCCTTCCGCGCCTTCTTCAGCGGTTCGCCGGTGAAGCGGATCGGCCGCGACCGCTTCATCCGCAATGTGCTGATCGCCGCCGGCAATTCCGGCGAGACGGCACTCATTGCACAATGTCGCGAGCTCGCCGGCGATGCCAACCCGGCGGTGCGCGGCATGGCGGTGTGGGCGCTTTCGCGGCTGATGGAGGCTGGCGAATTCTCCATCTTTGCCGCACAAAGGACCGATGAGAACGACGACGATGTGCTGAACGAATGGCGGCTGGCGGGAGTGGACTGATGCATGTGATGATCTTTGGCTGCGGCTATTCCGGCACGGCGATCGCAAAGGCCTTCGCGGGACAGGATGTGCGCGTGTCCGGCACCACGCGTTCGGCCGACAAGATGGAGGGCTTGCGCGCTGGCGGCATCGACGCGTTCCTGTTCGACGGCGAGACCATGGACGACGACTTATGCCGCGCGCTGGCGAGCGTCACCCATCTCGTGCAGTCGATCGCGCCCGGAAAGGCCGACCCGCTGCTGCGACTGTTGGGCGAAGACAGCGCCCGTTTCCTGCCCCGGCTCGAATGGATCGGCTATCTCTCGACGGTCGGCGTCTATGGCGATCACAAGGGGGCGTGGGTGAGCGAGGAAACGCCCTGCGTGCCCGTTTCCGGACGATCAAAGGAGCGGCTCGAGGCCGAACAGGGCTGGCTGGCGATGGGCCGGGAGCGCGGTGTGCCGGCGGCGGTGCTGCGCCTTTCCGGCATTTACGGGCCGGGGCGCAACGCCTTCTGCAATCTGGACAAGGGCACGGCACGGCGCCTGATCAAGAAGGACCAGGTTTTCAACCGCATCCGCGTTGAAGATATTGGTGCGGCGACCCGCTTCCTGTCCGAACGCGGTCTCGGCGGCATCTATAATGTCACCGACGACCGGCCCGGCCCGCCGCAGGATGTGATTGTCGAGGCGGCTCGCCTGATGGGCGTCGAACCGCCGCCGGAGCAGGCTTTCGAAACCGCAGAACTGACGCCGATGGCACGCACCTTCTACGGCGAAAACAAGCGCGTTTCGAATGCGAAACTCAAGAAGGCGGGCTTCGAATTCTCTTTCCCGACCTATGCGATGTCGCTTGCACAATTGTGGCAGGACGGACGCTGGCGCGGCTAGCGTCGGTAACGACCACGGCTGGCGGGCTCACCCAAAAGGAGTAGGAAATTCCTACTTTGCGCGGTCAGAGGGACAAATTTCGCTCTCTATTATAGTTAACGGCCTTTAAATTTGCCCAAATGTGGCAATAAATATGGCAAAGCGAGAAAAGAATTTTCGCGGTTTTTGTGAATGGCGGCGCCGCAGCTTCCGCCCCGAAAAATTCATTCTCTTTTTAACTGATTTCATTATGTTTTTTCCACTGTGACGGGTCGCTGCCTATTTCCGTCATTATATCAATAAGCTCACAAATGTTACAGCCTGTAACACTCCGTGAACAAGAACGGCACTTTTTCGCCACTTTTGAGCAGATTTAAGCCCCGCCGCCTGCAAGGGCGTGAGTTCAATAGTTGAGGGATACTCTGTTTTGAAGAAAATAGGTCGTTCTATTATCGCTGCCGTAACTATTGCAGCCTGCTCTTTCCTGCTTCCGGCGGAGAGTTTTGCTGGAAATGGCTGCGGCGGTGCTTCATGGTACGCGCTTCGCTCCAAAACTGCTTCCGGGGAACGTATGAACCCCGCCATCTTGACTGCCGCACATCGTTCGCTCGCGTTCGGCACCAAGGTGAAGGTCACCAACCGCAACAATGGCCGCACCGTCGTCGTTCGCATCAATGATCGCGGTCCGTTCATTCGTGGACGCGTCATCGATCTGTCGCGCGCCGCCGCCCAGAATATCGGCATGGTGAGCTCGGGCACGGCGAAGGTCTGCTACCAGGTGATCAGCTAAGGCTGACAACCGTGATCAGCTAGAGCTGACAGCCGAGGGTGATCAGCTAAAGCTGGCAGCCGAGGTGATCAGCTAAGGCGTACAGCGCCGCACAACCTGCTGCGCCCTGACCGGCGCTTGCTCTTGCCGCCAATCGCGGTTACCACGCGGTTGAAACTTGTAAACAGTCCGCTCGGCCTGTGTGCGGATCGTTCACAGGTCATGGCAATAGGAGATATGTGAATGCGTCTGGGCGGCCGCCTCGAAGGGGCGATTTCTGTGCTCGCGGATATCGATACCCGCAAGCGGCCCGTCGCCGACGCGCTCAAGGACTGGGGCCTGGCGCACCGCTTCGCCGGTTCCGGCGATCGTGCGGCGATCGGCAATATCGTCTACGACGCCTTGCGCATGCGGCTTTCTCATGCCTGGCTGATGAATGACGACAGCGCCGCGGCCATCGCCCACGCCGTGATGTTCCGCCAATGGGGCTTCACGCCCGATCGCCTCGCCACCGAATTGGCGGACGACAAGTTTGCGCCGCCGCCGCTTTCCGCTGATGCCCTCGCCGCCTTTGCGAGCCGCTCGCTCGACGATGCGCCGCCGCATATACGCGGCGATATTCCCGAATGGATCCAACCCTCCTTCGAACAGGCCTTCGGCGCCGGCTGGCTCACCGAGGCACAGGCGCTCGCGGCGCGTCCGACACTCGATCTGCGCGCCAACATCCTGAAGGCCTCCCGCGACAAGGCCGTCAAGGCGCTCGAACGCGCCGGCGCACATGCTGCGAAAATAGCCCGCTACGGCATCCGCATTGCCGCCGGCGAAGGCGCCTCGCGCCTTCCCAACGTGACGGCCGAGCTTTCGTTCCAAAAAGGCTGGTTCGAAGTTCAGGACGAGGGATCGCAGATCGTCGCCGACCTGGTGCTCGCCAAGGACGGCGAACAGATTCTCGACTATTGTGCCGGCGGCGGCGGCAAGACGCTCGCCATGGCGGCCGCCATGCAGAACAAGGGACAGGTTCACGCCTATGACGCCGACCGCAAACGGCTGGCGCCGATCATCGAACGGCTGAAGCGGGCGGGCACGCGCAATGTCCAGGTGCATGACGACGCCAGGGGCCTTTCCGGGCTTGCCGGGCGCTGCGACAAGGTGCTGGTCGATGCGCCCTGCACCGGCACCGGCACATGGCGCCGCCGCCCCGATACGAAATGGCGGCTAACGGCAAAGAACCTCGACGAACGCACCGCCCAGCAGCAGGATGCGCTGGCGCAGGCGAGCGGCTTCGTCAAACCGGGCGGCGAGCTGATCTATGTCACCTGCTCGGTTCTGCCTCAGGAAAACGAGGAACAGGTGCGCCGTTTTACCGCCGGCAATGCTGATTTCCAGATCGTCAGCGCCCTGCCCGCCTGGGACGCGCTCTTCGGCAAAGAGGCCCCGCGGCCGCACTCTTCCGACGCCCAGACGGTGACGCTGACGCCTGCTTCCACCGACACGGACGGCTTCTTCTTCTGCCGCATGCAGCGGAAGGGCTGATGCCGCTTAGCAGCGATGGTAACGGCGCGGCGGAATGACGCTGCGCCAGCGCAGTTGCTGCCGGTTTTTCAAGCAGATGAGGTCCAGAAAAAGCCGACTTGCCGGCACCGATCCATCCTTAAAATCATTCCAAACTAGAGCGTTTGACACCAGTTTGCTTTTGCGCGAAGAGACGGAGCCCCGATTAGACGGAAGATCCGTCACAGGAGAGGATCATGAAGCTCAAGAAATTCCGCGCAGCCGTGCTGGCGATTGCCCCCGCCACCCTGCTCGCCCTTCCCGCGCATGCCGCCACCGATGCGGCCGCCGTGGTGAAACATTATGCCGATGTGGCGCATGCGAAATATGAGGACTCGCTGACGACGGCAAAGGCGCTCGATGCCGCGATCAACGCCTTTCTGAAGGCGCCGACCGACGCGACGCTGAAGGCCGCCCGGGATGCCTGGATCAAGGCGCGCGTGCCTTACCAGCAGACGGAAGTCTACCGCTTCGGCAATCCTGTTGTCGACGAGTGGGAAGGCAAGGTCAACGCATGGCCGCTCGATGAAGGCCTGATCGACTATGTCGATCCCTCCTACGGCAGCGAGAGCGACGAAAACTCCCTCTATGTGGCCAATGTCATCGCCAACAAGACGATCAAGATCGACGGCAAGGATGTCGACGCCTCGAAGCTGACGCCGGAATTCCTCTCCGGCACGCTGCAGGAAGCCGGCGGCATCGAAGCCAATGTGGCAACGGGCTACCACGCTATCGAATTCCTGCTCTGGGGCCAGGATCTCAACGGCACCGGTCCCGGCGCCGGCAATCGCCCCGCAACGGATTACGATCTGAAGAACTGCACGCACGGCAATTGCGATCGCCGCGCCGAGTATCTGAAGTCCGCCTCTACGCTGCTCGTTTCCGACCTGCAGGAAATGACCGACAGCTGGAAGCCGGACGGGGCTGCGACGAAGAACGTCGAAGCCGATCCGAAGGCCGGTCTCGTCGCGATCCTGACGGGCATGGGTTCGCTCTCCTACGGTGAGCTTGCCGGCGAGCGCATGAAGCTCGGCCTGCTGCTGCACGATCCGGAGGAAGAGCATGATTGCTTCTCCGACAATACCTACAACTCGCATCTCAACGACGCGATCGGCATCGCCGCCGCCTATACCGGCAACTATACCCGCGTCGACGGCACCAAGCTCAGCGGCCCGTCGCTGCACGACCTCGTGGCCGCCAAGGACAAGGCGCTCGATGCCGAGATGGAAGGCAAGCTCAACAAGACGCTCGATGCGATGAACGCCATGGCCAAGCGCGGCGAGACGGTCGAGAAGTACGACCAGATGATCGCCGAAGGCAACAAGGAAGGCAACGCCGTCGTCCAGGCCGCCATCGACGGGCTGATCGACCAGACGAAGTCGATCCAGCGCGTTATTGCCGCACTCGATCTCGGCACGGTTCAGCTTGAAGGTTCCGACAGCTTGGATAATCCTAACGCCGTCTTCAAATAAGCAAAAAGGCGGGCCGCTTCGAAAGCCGAGGCGGCCCGAACCCTGAAATGCCATCTATTGCCTCCCTCATTCCTGTGTCCTCAGGGCCTTGCCCGAGGGATGTCACAGGAATCCAGCCACGGCGCGTCCGCGCCGTGAATGACTCGGTCAGGGGGGAGTCTTCCGCGCCCAAGGACTTGGGCGCACTGGATTCCTGTGACAAGCACAAGAATGTGGGAGTCGAAAGGGAAGCGCGGACCAGCACCCTCGAACTTGCCGCTCGAAAACTTCCCTTACCCCTCCGCATCGCCGCTTTCGCTGCGCTTGCAGGCGCGCCCGTCGCCTTTGCCGCCGGTTTCGATCTGCCGACGAAACGCACCGACCTTTCCGACGCCGATCTGAAACGCGTCGCCGATGTGACGCGGCCGACAGCCGATTTTTCCATGGCCGAACAATACGAAGCAATGCAGGCGGGTGCGACGACCTCGGTCGATCCGGTCACCGAAGACAGCTTCTCGCATATTTCGGCCAATATCCCCTTCGAGGAAGAGCAGGATTTCAAGCTCGGCAATGCGCTCTTCCGCAAGCTCTGGGTTTCCTCGCCCTCCTCGACGCAGGCCTCCGATGGGCTTGGGCCGCTTTTCAACGCCCGCTCCTGCATGAGCTGTCATGTCAATGACGGCCGCGGCAAACCGCCGGAGGGGGGGCCGAGCGCCGTCTCGATGTTCCTGCGGCTTTCCCGCGCCGCCAGGACGCCGGAAGAAGAAAGGGCGATCGCAAGCGCTGACATTCTCAATTTCCCCGATCCGGTCTATGGCCGTCAGCTGCAGGACCTTGCCGTTCCCGGTCTTGCCGCCGAAGGGCGGATGGCGATCCGCTATGATGAGGAAACGGTAAGGCTTGGCGACGGCGAGACGATCTCGCTGCGCCGGCCGCATTATGCGGTGACGGATCTTGCCTATGGACCTTTCGATGCATTAACGACGATCTCGGCGCGTGTCGCCCCCGCCATGATCGGCCTCGGGCTGATCGAGGCGATCCCTGAGGCCGACATCCTTGGCCATGCCGATCCCGACGATGCCGATGGCGACGGCATCTCCGGCAAGGCGGCGATCGTCCGCGATCATCGCAGCCGTGAGATCGCGCTCGGCCGCTTCGGCTGGAAGGCGCAGAACGCCACGGTGCGCGACCAGAATGCCGACGCCTTCGCCAACGATATCGGCATCTCCACGCCCGACCATCCGGACGCGCATGGCGATTGCACCAAGGCGGAGGAGAAATGCCTCGATATGCCGACCGGCGTGCAGAAACGACTGGGCGAGGAAGAAGCGCCGGGGCCCATTCTCGATCTCGTGACCTTCTATTCGCAAAATCTTGCCGTGCCGGCCCGCCGCAGGGCGAGCTTCCCTGAGACGCTGAAGGGCAAGCGGATTTTCTACGAAACCGGCTGCATTTCCTGCCATGTGCCGAAATTCGTCACGCGCAGGGATTCGCCTGACAAGGCGCAATCCTTCCAGCTGATCTGGCCCTATTCCGATTTTCTGCTGCACGACATGGGTGACGGGCTTGCCGACGGGCAGCAGGTCGGGCTTGCAAGCGGACGTGAATGGCGCACGCCACCGCTATGGGGTATAGGACTGACCCGTACTATCAGCGGGCACAGCTTTTTCCTGCATGACGGCCGTGCGCGGGATCTCACCGAGGCGATCCTCTGGCACGGCGGCGAAGCCGAAAAGGCCCGCAACGCTTTCTCCGCCCTGTCGCGAGACGACAGGGCGGCCCTGATTACATTCCTGGAGTCACTTTGATGCGCCTTTGGCACCCCCTGCTCTGCCTCACTCTGATCGGCCTTGCCACATCGGCGGTCGCCCAGACCGCCGCTCCTCCGGCAGGGATGAACGAGGATGCCGTTCCCGCCGTTATGCAACGCGCCGTCGACGAAGTGATCCGCCCGGGCTATCGCAACATGCAGCAATCGGCCGCCCGGCTGACGACGGCGATGAAGGATCTCTGCGACGGCGGCACGCAGCAGACGCTCGACAAGGCGAAATCCGCATTCGACGATACGATCCGCTACTGGTCGATCATCGAGATCGTCCAGACCGGGCCCGTCATCCAGGACAATCTCTTCGAGCACATCCTGTTTTATCCGGATCGCAAGGGCGTCGGCCTGAAACAGGTGCAGGCGCTGATCGCCAAAGCCGATCCGAAGGATGCGACGGTCGATGCGATCGCCGGCAAGAGCGTGGCGCTGCAGGGCCTGACGGCGCTGGAATACGTGCTTTACGGCAACGGCTCGGAAAATCTCGTCGGGCAGAAGGGCGGCTTCCGCTGCCTTTACGGCGCCGCCGTCGCCGGCAATATCCAGCGTGAGGCCGGCGAAGTCGTCGCCGCCTGGGAAAAGCCGGACGGGGTGCAAGCGAGCTGGAAGCATCCCGGCCCGCAGAGCAATGATTTCATGGACAACAAGGAGGCGGTGACCGCGCTGCTCGGCATTCTCGTGCACGGCGCCGAGAATGTCCGCGATCAGCGGCTGGAACAGTTCTACAAGGGCAAGGACACCGCGCCGCGGCCGCGCATGGCGATCTACTGGCGTTCGAAAAATACGTGGAAGTCGATGGCCGCCAATCTGGAAGGACTGCGCACGCTCTGGCAGAAGGCGGGCATGGCCGAGCTTCTGCCGCCGGACAAACGGTCGATTGCCGCTTCGATCGACGAGGATTTCAAATCGCTGCTCGACAGCGTGCCGAAACTCAACCCCGACATCGATGCCGCCACCAGCGATGCCGAAAAGGCCAAGCTCGACACGCTTTTGGCCGAAAGCCGTGATCTGATCACCAGGATCAGCGACGAATATGGCGCGGCCATCGGGCTGTCGGCCGGCTTTTCCTTTTCGGACGGAGACTGAAGCGATGATGCAAAGCGCCCCGATCAACCGGCGCAGTTTCGTCAAGGCGGCAGGGATCGGCTTCCTGGCGAGCCTGGCGCCAAGGTCGCTGCTGGCGCTTGAACGGGCCGATGCGGTCTATGCCTCGGGCATTCGCACGGCGAACGGTTCCTTTGCCATCGCGACCGTGACCGAGCGTGGCGAGATCATCGATCAGGTGGCGCTTCCCGCCCGCGCCCACGGAATGGCCTTCAGCGCCGCCACTGGCAAGACGGTCGCCTTCGCGCGCCGGCCGGGCACCTATGCGATGATCTTCGACCCACGAGATAAGGGCGAGCCGATCGTCATCAACTCCCGGGAAGACCGCCATTTCTATGGGCACGGCGCCTTCTCGCCCGATGGCCGGATCCTCTACGCCAGCGAGAATGATTTCGACGGCAACCGCGGCATGATCGGTCTCTATGACGCAACCGATCGCTTCACACGCATCGGCGAATACGAGACCTATGGCATCGGTCCGCACGATATGACGGTTTCCGATGACGGGCGTCTTCTCATCGTCGCCAATGGCGGCATCGAGACACATCCGGATTTCGGCCGCACCAAGCTCAATCTCGCCGCGATGCAGCCGTCGCTGGCGCTGATCGATGCGGCAACCGGCGCGTTGATCGAAAAACACGTGCTGCCGGCCGAATGGTCGCAGCTGTCGACCCGCCATGTCGACCTCGACGGCGACGGCCGCATCTGGTTCGCCTGCCAGTACGAAGGCCACCGCAAGGATCTGCCGCCACTCGTCGGCCATTTCGCCAAGGGGGAGGATCTTTCCTTCGTCGCGCTGCCGGAGGAGACGACGAGGAGGCTCGCCAACTATGTCGGCGCGATCGCCGTCAACCGCGGCGAAGGTCTCGTCGGCATCACCTCGCCGAAGGGCGGCGCCTCGGTGACCATCGACGCAAAAACGGGCAAGGTGCTGGCCGAGATCGCCGTTCCGGAGGCCGCCGGCATCGCGCCGGCGAGAGATGGCTTTGCCGTCTCCTCCTATGACGGCGATTTCCTTTCGAGGCGCAGCGATGTCGCCTGGGATCAGCACATCGTCCGGGTCTCTCAGCGCGTGCGCGCATAGGCCTTCTGCTCGGCGCTGACGCTCGATGCCGCGGCTCTTGCCGCCTCATGCAGCCATTCAGGTCCCCGGGCCTGCAAATCCTGCAGGATCGCTGCGGCCGCAGCCGCATCATCGGAATGGCAATTGGCGATCTCGAAGCCCATCAATTCGAGCATTGTCGGCGAAAGCAGGATCTCCGGATGCTTGTCGATCTCGATCTTGCGGCTGTTCGGCGAAAGCCGGCGCACGAGGATGCGGCCGCAGACGCGATAGTGAGGATCGGCCGAGCGCGCCCGCCCGGCGGCGATTTCGCCCGCACGGATCGTCACATCAAGCGGCCTGTGGCGAAGCGACCAGGCCGACGGCACCAGCGCCTTCGCCTCGCGCAAGACCGGCCCGCCCTGCCATTCGGCATAGGCGACGAAACGCGGGCGGCCGAGGCTGCCGGTGCCGGCGCTGCGCGGCTTGGCCGTGAAGGAGCCTGCCCCGGGCGGCAATGCGCCGGCGAGCGCCTCGCTATAGGCTGCCGGCGCCTTCTTCTTGCCCGCAGGCAGCATCTCGCATTTTTCCCAGAATTCCCGGCGTTCCGAATTCGGCAGCATCAGCGCCTTGCGCAGCCATTTGTGGTCGCGCTCGAGGATGACGGGCAGCGGATTTTCAAGGCCTCTGCGATAACCGCCGAGGATCAGCTCGCCGATCATCCGAACCGAGGGACCCTTGCCGTTGCGCGCCAGGATGGCGCTTGCCGCAAGGCGAACGAGATCCAGCGCATAGGGCATGACCGCCGCATCGTCGAAATCATTGACGCCCCAGACGAGCCGGCCCTCGCTATCGCGCCAGGTGCCGAAATTCTCCAGATGCGCATCGCCAATCGCCAGCACTGCGGGCGCGCGGCCGAGCTCCGGGCAGATATCGAGGATGATCTCGCACCAGCGCCAATAGGTGGCGCGCAGGAAGACGAAATCGTCGCTGCGCATCTTCTCGCGCTTTTCCTTAAGATCGTCCTTGACGAGATCGGCCCCGAGCTTGCCGGCGAGCCAGGTCTCGAAATTCCGAACCGATTGCGATATCGTCGTCATGGCGCCGGCGCTCCCTCATTTCGAGATAGAATGCCGGAGAATACCCGCTGAGCGCGAAGCTGCAATCGTCTTCGCGGGGCATGCGGGGCAACAGCACGGCGAAAGGTTGCGCTGGCGACACGCCTTGAGGTTTCGATCGCCGTCCGGATCGATTTCAGCAATGTCCAGCTTGTCGAATCCGGCCCGCCATGCCACTTTCCCGGCTTCGAGAGGGGCAGCCATGAGCGAGACTGACAGGGGCGATTTCCGCGCGCGAATCCGCCGCAACTTTGCGCGCCAGGCGGCGATGCAGACGATCGGCGCGGAGCTGACGCGCGTCGAGCACGGCGTCGTCGAAATCGAGCTTCCCTTCGACATCAAACTGACGCAGCAGCACGGCATCCTGCACGCCGGCATCATTTCCGCCGCGCTCGATTCGGCCTGCGGCTTTGCCGCCTACAGCGTGATCGACCCGGAAGCCTCGATCCTGACGATCGAATTCAAGGTCAATCTCATGTCGCCGGGACGCGGCGAGCGCTTCCTGTTTCGCGGCGAAATCACCAAGCCGGGCTCCACCATCATCGTCGCCGACGGGCGAGGCTACGCGATCAGCGACGGGCCGGCGAAACTCATCGCCTCCATGACCGGAACGATGATGGTCATCCGCGGCAGAGAAGGAATTACGGGATGAAGTTCGAACTGAAATCGGTCGCGGGAAAATCCATGCTGTTCGTCATGGCGGCAGAGGCCGAATACGGCCCCTTCCTGCGTTCGCGCATCGAACCCTTGATGACCGGCGTCGGTCCGGTCGAGGCAGCCGTCGCGCTGACCAAGACGCTGGCGCGGCTCGATGCCGCCGACGACCTGCCGGATCTCGTCGTTTCGCTCGGCTCGGCCGGCTCGGCGAAACTGGAGCAGACCGAAATCTATCAGGTAACCTCGGTTTCCTACCGCGACATGGACGCCTCGCCGCTCGGCTTCGAAAAGGGCCGGACACCCTTCCTCGATCTGCCGGCGACGCTCGAACTGCCGCTGCGCATTCCCGGCATTGCGGAGGCAAGCCTTTCCACGGGCGGCAATGTCATCTCGGGTGCTGCCTATACCGACATCGACGCCGACATGGTCGACATGGAGACCTATGCGGTGCTGCGTGCCTGCCAGGGCTACAAGCTGCCGCTGATCGGCCTGCGCGGCATTTCCGACGGCGCCGTCGAACTGCAGCACATCTCCGGCTGGACCGAATATCTGCATATCGTCGACCGCAAGCTCTCCTACGGCGTCGACAGCCTGTTCACGGCGCTGGAGGACGGGGTTTTCTGGTTCTAGGCCCTGAAAGCCGCGCGTATTGCAGACGCGCGAGGGACAATCGGAACAATAAAAACCGGATGCCGCCGATTTCCCGGATTGCCAGGCGAAGCGCTTTTCATTAAAGCCTCGACATGACCCAGACAGCACATCCCGACTCCGTTCTCATCGTCGATTTCGGCAGCCAGGTGACCCAGCTCATCGCACGGCGCGTGCGCGAGGCCGGCGTCTATTGCGAAATCGTTCCCTTCCAATCGGCCGAAGAGGGCTTCAAGCGCCTTCAGCCGAAAGCCGTGATCTTGTCCGGCAGCCCGGCCTCGACGGTGGACGAGGGATCGCCGCGGGCGCCTCAGATCATCTTCGACAGCGGCCTGCCGGTCTTCGGCATCTGCTATGGCCAGCAGACGATGTGCATGCAGCTCGGCGGCAAGGTCGAAAGCGGCCATCACCGCGAATTCGGCCGCGCCTTCCTCGATGTCGATAAGGACTGCCAGCTGTTCGAGGGCCTCTGGTCGTCTGGCTCGCGCCATCAGGTGTGGATGAGCCATGGCGACCGCGTGACGGCGCTGCCCGACGGTTTCGAGGTGGTCGCCACCTCCTCCAACGCGCCCTATGCCTTCATCGCCGACGAGAAGCGCAAATATTACGGCGTGCAGTTCCACCCCGAGGTCGTGCATACGCCTGACGGCGCCAAGCTGATCGGCAACTTCATTCACAATATAGCCGGCATCAAGGGCGACTGGTCGATGTCGGCCTATCGCCAGAAGGCGGTCGACGAGATCCGCAAGCAGGTGGGCGACAAACGCGTAATCTGCGCGCTTTCCGGCGGCGTCGACAGTTCGGTCGCTGCACTTTTGATCCATGAGGCGGTCGGCGATCAGCTGACTTGCATCCTGGTCGACCACGGGCTGATGCGCAAGGACGAGGCGGCAAACGTCGTCGCCATGTTCCGCGAGCACTACAATCTGCATCTCTTACACGTCGACGCTTCCGACCGTTTCATCGGCGAACTCGAAGGCGTCAGCGATCCGGAAACCAAGCGCAAGATCATCGGCCGGCTGTTCATCGAAACTTTCGAGGAAGAGGCAAAGAAACTCGGCGGCGCCGATTTCCTCGGCCAGGGCACGCTCTATCCCGACGTGATCGAGAGCGTTTCCTTCACCGGCGGCCCCTCGGTGACGATCAAGTCGCACCACAATGTCGGCGGTCTGCCGGAGCGCATGAAGATGCAGCTCGTCGAGCCGTTGCGCGAACTCTTCAAGGACGAGGTGCGCGCGCTCGGCCGCGAACTCGGCCTGCCAGACAGCTTCATCGGCCGACACCCCTTCCCCGGCCCCGGCCTTGCGATCCGCTGCCCCGGCGGCATCACCCGCGAAAAGCTGGAGATCCTGCGCGAGGCCGATGCGATCTATCTCGACGAAATCCGCAAGGCCGGCCTCTACGACGCCATCTGGCAGGCTTTTGCCGTGCTGCTTCCCGTCCAGACCGTCGGCGTCATGGGCGACGGGCGCACCTATGAATTCGTCTGCGCGCTGCGCGCCGTCACCTCCGTCGACGGCATGACCGCGGATTTCTACCACTACGACATGGAATTCCTCGGCCGCGCCGCAACGCGCATCATCAACGAGGTGCGCGGCATCAACCGCGTGGTCTACGACGTCACCTCCAAGCCGCCCGGCACGATCGAGTGGGAGTGACGGACCGAAGGCGGCAATAGCGTCGTTTTCGTCAGTGTTGCCGCCGCGTTGCGATCAGTGGTCGGAGCGAGAGCGCTGCTCCTGGCGCCATCGCTCCCAGCGGCGACGCAGGTCGCCCTTCCGCAGGCCGTTGGTCGCTTCCAGCACCTCGATCTCGATCATGCGATCGGTTCGGAAGTGACGGAAGTCCTGCCTCAGCTCGCACCAGGCAACAATCAAACGCGTTGCTTCACCGTAACCGAGGATGATCGGCCACACGATCCGCTCGGTCCCCTCCCCAGTATCGGATCGATAGCGCAGGCGAAGCTTTCGATCTTCGCGGATTGCCCGCCGCAGTTCGTTCGAGTCGACCATGTCCGTCGGAGCGATCCTGCCAGGCTTTGCTCCAACGCTTGGCTCGGCGATGTATGGACGCAGCTTTTCGGGTATAGCGGCGGCGATCTTGCTCAGTACGTCCTGTGCCGCTGCGGATAACGCCTTATCGCCGCGTGTTGCGACCCATTGCGTACCCAGCACGATCGCCTCGATCTCGTCTGGCGTCAGCATCAAGGGCGGCATGTCATAGCTAGGATCGAGCACATAGCCGAAGCCGGCTTCTCCGACAATGGGAACGCCTTGGCCGATCAGGTCGGTGATATCGCGATACACCGAGCGCCTGGACACTTCGATCTCCTCGGCCATTGCCGCGGCAGTCACCGGCCGATTCGTGCGGCGCAGGATCTGAATGATCTGAAACAGGCGATCGGCTTTGCGCATTGCTGTTGACTCCTGTTGCCATAATGCTGGCAACAGGCGTGTGCGACAAGGCCCTCAGCGATGCTGCGCGCAGCTCTGCGGTCTTGTCGAAAGGAGACAGTTATGAAATTCACCTCAATCCGGCTGATCGCCGCTGATATCAAGGCTATGGTCGGCTTCTACGAAATGGTCACCTTGCACTCGGCCGAGTGGCTGGCGCCGGTCTTCGCCAAGATCGTCACCCCTTCGGCGACACTTGCCATCGGCAGCATGGAAACCGTTTCGCTCTTCAAGGAAGGCAGCGCCGAGGCCGGTGCCAACCGAACGGCGATCATCGAGTTCATGGTGGACGATGTCGACGCCGAATACGCCCGGTTGAAGGATCAAGTCGACCTTGTTCATGCGCCCAAACTGATGCCGTGGGGAAATCGTTCGATGCAGTTCCGCGATCCGGAAGGCACGCTTGTCGCGCTGTTCATGCCGTTCACCGATCCGGCAAAGAACCGCTTTGCATCACGATAGGCGCGTAGCCCCAAGGCGCATCTGGGCACGGCCGCTTCGCGCCCGTTTTGCCGTCCAGGAAGTGGTTCACCTGGGAAAATCTGATTGCAATTCACAAGCAGTTTATCTAAGCTTTGACCGACCGCGCAGCGCAATCCGACTCCATGCGGATGCACCCTTGAAGGAAAGGAAGTGAGCATGGCCAAGCTCGTGTTCGGAATGAACCAGTCCCTGGACGGCTACGTCGATCATATGGCGTTCGGGCCAAGCCCCACGCTCTTCCGTCACTTCGTCGAGTCGACGCGGAGGCAAGCGGGCAGCGTGTACGGTCGTCAAATGTACGAGATCATGCGTTACTGGGATGACGATCATCATGAGTGGAACGCAGACGAACGCGACTTCGCGACCGCCTGGCGAAATCAGCCGAAATGGGTCGTCTCGCGCTCGTTGAAATCGGTCGGTCCCAACGCCAGGCTGGTCGAGGGCGATCTTGAGACTGCTATCCGCAAGCTGAAGGCCGAAGGCGACGGGGAGATCGAAGTGGCAGGCCCGGACCTGGCGCAAAGCCTCACCGGTCTTGGCCTGATCGATGAGTATATTATCTATCTGCACCCTGTCGTGCTCGGTCACGGCAAGCCATATTTCGCCGGACCCCGACCGCCGCTCCGGCTTGTGGCCAATGACCGGATTGACGAGAATGTGATGCGGCTGGTCTACGTTCCTGCTTGATTTACCAAGCCCCAGCAGCCGGCCAAGGTTTCCTCAGCCGGCGGCGTTCGATAGGGACAATGGCCGTGACTACGGTCAGCGGCCGTAAGTGACCTCGATTGAGGCCTTGTCGAGCGTATTTGCCCTGACATAGTAGCCAACCATCGCGCCCGGCGCCGTATCTGGAAGCGGCAGCTTGTCGACCGACAGCGCGTAGACGGTGAACTGGTAATGGTGCGGCGCATCGCCGACCGGCGGGCATGCGCCGCCATATCCCGATGTACCGAAATCCGTACGGCCTTCCACGGCGCCTGCCGGAAGCTTCTTATCTCCGCTGGCACCGGTCGCAATCTTCGAGGCGTCTGCCGGAATGTTGAACACCGACCAATGCCACCAGCCCGAACCGGTCGGAGCATCCGGGTCGTAGACCATGACGGCGAAGCTCTTGGTTCCCTCTGGAGCACCCGACCAGCTGAGTTCCGGCGAGATGTTCTTGCCCGTACAGCCGAAGCTGTTGAAAACCTGCGCATCGGCCATGGTCTGGCCTGGAGTCAGGTCTTTCGAAGTGAGCTTCATTTCGGCTTGGGCGGCCGTGGCGCCAAAGACGGAGGCGGCCAGAAGTGCTGTTGTAATAAGACGCATGTCGTTTTCCTGCGGTTGATAATGCGGGAAAACTACCGCTATCACGGCAGCGCATCTGCCCCGCTATGCTCAACTTCTGCCCCGATCCGCTCAAAACGCTCAGCTCCGCCCCGCACATGGCGCGGATTGACGCCGAACCGCTCTTTGAACCGCGCCGAAAATTGCGAGGGCGAATCGTAACCGACCTCGAGCGCCACCTGTGCCATCGGCAGGGTTGTGGTTTGAATGAGGGCGAGGGCGCGGTTCATCCTTGTATCGCTCAATATCTCGCTGAAACTTGTCTTTTCGGCGGCGAGCTTACGCCGGAGCGTCGCTTCGCTCATGTTGAAGGCGCGCGCCGCGTGCCCCAGCGTCCAATCAAAAGCCGTATCACTTTCAATCATCTGTCTCAGCCGGTCCTCGAGCCGAGGACTTTCGCATCGGCCGAGCACCGCTCCACAGAGCGCGAACCAGGTGATCAGCTCCATTAATCGAGCCTTGGCAATGGCGCCGGGGAGCCCCGTCAGATTGCCGGGCTGACAGCAATAGGCAAACAATGCCGCCGCTTCCTCCGGCAGGTTCGAGGCGCTTGCCGGGAGCGGCCGCGAGGGAACGGCGATCGAACCCATGGCGATATAGGCATCCTCGAAGAGCTGTCTTGGAACAGGAAGCGCCAGGGTCTGATACTTCCGCGGCGCCTTTGGAATGTTCTCCATCGTCAACGGTCGATAGTCGGGCAGCAGCGCATAATCGCCCGCCTCAAGGCGCAAGACCTTGTCATCCGCCATGACGATTTTGGTTCCCGACTGCACCTGGATCAACAGGGGGCTCGTATTGACGAGACGAAAAAAGCAGGCCCGCCCACCCTGGCGGATCAGGGCCCTGGTTGGAATGCGAAAGACGTCGTCCAGCATGGCTTCTCCGGCAACAGGACGCCCCTCGCCCCTGATCCTTGGCGATGGGAAATAGCAAAACCGCGTGCCAGGAGCAACCTTGAGCCGGGGCGTATGCCCGGCACGAGCCGTCGCATCCCTCGCCGGGGAAAACTGACTTCAGTTCGCTTGGATCGACCGCAAGTTCGGCAGGGCTCGACCGTATCTAACCCCTGGCGGACTTCCTGATATGCTCAACCAGCGCCCGCAGCTTCAGCGGTTGCCGCTCGCGCCTGGGATAATAGAGATAAAAGCCGGGGAAGGGCGGGCAGAAATCTTCCAGCAGCGGCACGAGCTCACCGCGATCGAAATAGGGCTGGAAGGTTTCGACCATGCCGAAAGTGATCCCGGCTCCGGCACAGGCCAGGCGGATCATCATGCTCATATCGTTCGTTGTGACGGCAGGGTCGACGGCGACGTCGAAATCGCGATTGTTTTCGGTGAACTCCCAGCGGTAGGGCGCCGTATCGGGTCTAGGCCGCCAGCCGATGCAGGCATGGCTTTGCAAGTCACGGGGATGGCGCGGACGGCTGTGCCGCTTGATGTAGGCAGGAGAAACCGCCGGGCATTGGCGCTGCTCTTGGGAGACGGGTATCGCGATCATGTCCTGTTCGATCACCTCGCCGAGCCGGACACCGGCGTCAAAACCAGCCTCGACGATATCGAATTCTTCGTCGGTGATGGCGATATCGAGCTTAACATCGGGACAAGCTTCGATGAAACCGGCGAGCAACGTGCCGGACAGGAAGCTTTCGGCGATCGAGGACACCGTGATCCTCAGCAGACCGCTCGGACGCGCCTGCATGTCCCGCACCGTCTGCATCGCATCCCTGACTTGCCGCACCGACGGGCGAACCGCGTCGAAGAACACCTCACCGGCTTCAGTCAGGCTGACGCTGCGCGTCGTGCGCTGGACGAGCGCGACGCCAAGACGATCCTCCAGACGCTGCAGGGACTGACTGACGGCGGAGCGGGTGACGCCGAGACGCTCGCCCGCAAGGCGAAAGCTCCGCGCCTCCGCCACGGCGAGAAAGACTGAGATGCCTTCGAGATCGTCGACCATTGGTTAAGAAATCTAACCAAGCCATCGCGGATTGGCAACTTAATCACTTCAGTTCGTGCGCCTATCTTTTCTGTCGAGCCCGCCGAAACAGCGGTCCTGACCTCGAAAGGAAGAAGGATGCAAAACATTGCCCTGAGATCCGTTCTGCATTTCTGCGCCGCCGCCGCCTTGGCCGGCACGGCGATCAGCCCGGCGGCCGCAGACAGTGTCGGCGGCCGCCAATCCACGCGTCAACAAGCAAGCGAGAACACAATGCAGCAACATCCTTATGTCGGCATGTGGGTCACCGACGACGGCCGGGTCCGCCACCAGCTTCTGCCTAACGGTCGCTACGACGAGGCCCGAGGAAAGCGGGAGAGCGCCTATCGGGGCCGTTACGAAGTCACCGGAACCCACATCGAATACTGGGACGATACCGGCTTCACGGCCGATGGTAATTTCGTTGACGACAATACCCTCCATCACGGCGGCATGGTGCTTCGCCGCAAATGACAAGCTCGCTCAATAAGGCCCTATCCGGCCGGAAAGGATGAGGATCATGTCTTCCACCACACCCATCTGGTTCATAACTGGCGCATCGTCTGGTCTCGGCCGGGCGCTCGCCGAGGCGGTTCTCGCCCGTGGCTGGCGCGCCGCGATAACGGCGCGCAGACCCGAGACCCTCCGGGATCTCGCAACGGAACACGGCGACCGCGCCCTTGCTCTCGCTCTCGATGTCACGGATAGCCGCTCCGTCACCCGCGCCGTTCACAACGCCGAGGCGCATTTCGGCGCGATCGACGTCGCCGTCAACAATGCCGGCTACGGTTATCTCTCGGCGATCGAAGAGGGCGAGGACGCAGAGATACGCGCCCAGTTCGAGACCAATGTCTTCGGCCTGGTCGCCGTCACCAAGCATGTCCTGCCGGGCATGCGCTCACGCCGGCGCGGGCATATCTTCAACGTCTCGTCGCTCGGCGGGCTCGTCGCCTTCGCCGCGACCGGCTACTACCACGCCAGCAAATTCGCCGTCGAAGCCCTGTCGGAATCTCTGTTCCATGAGGTCAATCCGCTCGGCATCAGGGTGACGATCCTCGAACCCGGCGCCTTCCGCACCGACTGGGCCGGCCGGTCGATGATCGAATCCAAGACTGTTATCGATGACTATGCCGAAACGTCAGGCAAGCGGCGCCAAGCCACCCGTTCGGTCTCCGGTAAACAGCCCGGCGATCCCACGCGGGCCGCCGCTGCCATCATCTCGGCGTTCGAGGCCGACGAGCCGCCATTGCGCCTGCTGCTCGGCGCGCCCGCCCTGAAGATCGCCCGCGAACGGCTCGATGCGCTGCGGGCAAATTTCGACGCCTGGGCGGAGACGACCCTCAGCGCCGACTTCCCCGACTGAGCCGCGCCCGAGAAACACTTCAACAGACAAAATGGAGCTTGAAATGTCCGATATCGAAGGAAACGTCATTGCCATTACCGGCGCCAGCAGCGGCATCGGCGAGGCCGCGGCAAAGGTGCTGGCTGCGGCGGGTGCCCACATCCTAATCGGCGCCCGCCGCATCGAGCGCCTGGAGCGGCTCGCCGGCGACATCGAAGCTACGGGCGGGACGATACGTCTCAGAAAGCTTGACGTCACCGACCGGTCCGAAGTTGCCGCCTTTGCAGGCTTTGCCAGATCCGAGTTCGGCCGGCTTGATGTGATGATCAACAATGCCGGCGTCATGCCGCTCTCGCCGCTCGAGGCCCTGAAAGTCGACGAATGGGACCGGATGGTCGACGTCAACATCAAGGGTGTGCTCTACGGCATCGCGGCCGCGCTGCCGATCATGAAAGCGCAGGGATCCGGGCAGATCATCAACCTGTCTTCGATCGGCGGCCACGCCGTCTCGCCAACGGCGGCCGTCTATTGCGCGACCAAATTCGCAGTCCGTGCAATCTCGGACGGGCTGCGGCAGGAGACCGATCGCATCCGCGTCACCGTCATCTCTCCCGGCACGACGACATCGGAACTGGCCGACACGATCACCGACACGACCGCGCGCGACGCCATGAAAGCCTTCAGGGCGATCACAATCAGCCCCGAGGCCGTTGCCAATTCGATCCTCTATGCCGTCAGCCAGCCTGACGATGTCGATGTCAGCGAGATCATCATCCGGCCGACGGCGAGCCCGCATTGAACAATCGATTCTGCGACTAGAGCATGATGCCGAAAAGTGTGAGGCGGACCGGGCCTAAAATCATCCTGTTCCAGGACGCCGCCGCCTAAAACCCCAGCGACTGCTGGGCGGGCGGCGGCGGGCCGAGATGGACGCCTTCGAGCTCCAGCATGCGGGTCTTCGACGTCGAACCGCCGGGAGCGGAGAAGCCGCCGATCTTGCCGCCGGCCGCCAGCACCCGGTGGCAGGGAATGATCAGCGCGACTGGGTTCTTCGCCATCGCCTGGCCGACGTCGCGGGCCGCTTCCGGCCCGGCGCCCAGCTCTTTGGCCAGTGCGCCGTAGGTGGTCGTGCGGCCCCAGCCGACGCGCCTTGCCGCCGCATAAATCTGCCTGAAAAAAGCATCCTGGCCGGCAAGATCGAGTTCGACGCCGGAAAAATCCGTCTCCTCACCCTGGAAGTAGCGCTTCACTGCCGCCACGGTCTCAAGCACTTGAGGTGTCGGCGCACCGGGCAAGCCATCGGGCAGACGGCGCAGCAACAGCCGCTCGGTTGCCTCCGCGGTTTTCGTCGGCAGCTGGAAACGGACGATGCCGGCGTCGCTCCAGGCAATGCCGCAGAAACCACCTGCGGTTTCGAAGATGAGATAGTGGTGGATCGTCTCGGCCATGACAGAGCCTCCGGGTTTTCGATTCTCACCAAAATCCTACGGGATTGCCGCTGTTTCAACCCGATTCTTGCGTGTCGCGTTCTTTTTTTGTTCCAGATATTCGACTTCGCCCGCGCATCCGCCGTCGCGTTTTGGAAAGGACGCGGCAGACCAAGCCTTGCGCTTCCGCGATTTCCGCGCGTAAACCTCGGAAATCAATTCGGTTCAGCAAGGGCGGAGCAAGGACAGATGGACGTTTCGGAGATCATCGTTCCAGGCGATACACCGGGAACGGAGTGGCGGCTGCCGGTGCTGCGCTTCAAGGGCCACGATCCGAAGGCGCCGAAGACCTATATCCAGGCGGCACTCCATGCCGGCGAGCTGCCGGGAACGGCGCTCCTGCATTTCCTCTGCGAACGGCTGAGGCAGGCGGAAAGCCAAGGCGCGATCGCAGGCGACATCACCATCGTACCGCAGGCTAATCCGATCGGCGCGGCACAATCACATTTTGGCGAATTGCAGGGTCGGTTCGACCTCGACTCCCGCGTCAATTTCAACCGGGATTTTCCGCTGATCTCCATCGCCGACCGGTCGACGCTGATCGAGGACCTCGATGATTACCCGGCTACCAACAGACTGAAGCGACAGCTCCTGCATATGGCGCTCGGCGCCGATCTCGTCCTCGACCTGCATTGCGACGACGAATCGCTGCAATATGCCTATATTGACGAAGCCTTCTGGCCGGAGGCGGCCGATCTTGCCGCTGCGCTTGATATGGAAGCCGTGCTGCTTTCGGACGGCGAAAGCTCGGCCTTCGAGGAGGCCGTCGGCTTCGCATGGAAATATGAAATTCCCGGGGAGCGCCGACCGCGGCTGCCCGGCAAACTTTCGGTCACCGTCGAACTGCGCGGCCAGCGCGATGTCGATCCGGCGCTGGCAAGAAGGGATGCGGACGGGCTCTGGCAGTTTCTCTCGGCGCGGGGAATCGTCCGGAGCGAGATGACGACGGCCGCCGCGTTTTCCGGGCCGGCCGTGCCGCTCGACAATGTCGAGATCATCCGCGCTCCCGAAGGCGGAGCCGTGCTCTTCCATCGCAATATCGGCGAGCGCGTTGCGGCAGGAGAACTTCTCGCGACGATCATCATCCGGCCGGGTCAGCCTGATGGCAGCATCGACCTGCATGCGCCGCAGGACGGGCTGATCCTGACCCGAACCTCCGACCGGCTGGTGCGGCGGCGCGGTGACCTGATGAAGATCGCCTGCGGCGGCGCCAGCAAGGCGTCACGCAGGGCCGGCGCGCTGGAGAATTGAGCCGGGCGGTTATCGACGCACTGGGGGATAAAGCGCCGGCCGACGTTTGCGCAGGCCGTCACGCATGTTATCCCGCTGTCATCACAGGGAGATCGAGCGGGCATGACCGTCACCATCTATGGGATCAAGAATTGCGACACGATGAAGAAGGCCCGCAGCTGGCTGGAAGCGCATGATGTCGCCTGTGCGTTTCACGACTACAAGGCGTCAGGCATCGACCGCGCCCATCTGGATGCCTGGATCGACGAAGCCGGCCTCGATACCGTGCTCAACCGCGCCGGCACCACGTTCCGTAAATTGCCCGAAGCCGAACGTCAGAATCTGACGCGGGAAAAGGCGATCGCGCTGATGCTCGACCAGCCTTCGATGATCAAGCGGCCGGTGCTGGAGACAAAGGGCAAGCTGCTCGTCGGCTTCAAGCCGGAGATTTACGCCGGCGCATTCGGGCGCTGAGCCATGTCCAAGACCACCCGCGCCACACAAGTTCTTTCCCAGGCGGGCGTCGCCTTCACCGTGCATGCCTATGACTACGACCCCGGCGCCGAGCGCGTCGGACTGCAGGCGGCGGAGGCTTTGGGCGAGGCCCCGCATCGGGTGTTGAAAACGCTAATGGCGGAGGTGGACGGCAAACCGGTCTGTGTCGTCGTGCCGTCGGATCGCGAGGTCAGCATGAAGAAGCTTGCGGGCGCATTCCGCGGCAAGTCGGCCAATATGATGAAGCCTGCCGATGCCGAGCGGCTGACGGGCTACCATGTCGGCGGCATCAGCCCCTTCGGCCAGAAGAAGACCGTGCCGATCGCGATCGAGCAGGCTGCCTTGGCCGAACCGCTCGTCTACATCAATGGCGGTCAGCGCGGACTGCAGTTGCGGCTCGATCCGAAGGAGGCGTTGAAGGCGCTGAAGGCCGTTGCCGCGCCGCTGATCGCCTGATCAGGGCATGGCGCCGAACCGCCGCATACTTCCTGATGAGATACATCACAGAAAGCGGTCGAGCAGGCTGGCGATCGACCTCGCCTCGCTTTCGGCTAGCTTGCCGCCCACATGGGTCTCGATCGATCTGGCATAGACAACCCACATGCGCTCGCGGAGCTGACGCCCGGCTTCGGTAATGACGATCCAGCGACCTCGCCCGTCTTCGGCGAAGACCTCGCGTCGGATCAGGTCCTCCCTTTCCAGCCGGTCGAGCAGACGGGAAAGATTATACTGCGTCAGCAGCGTCCGCTCTTCTATCTCGTAGGGACGCAGCCTGCCGGATTGCGAGCGCGCCAGTTCCCATAACACGTCGTACCAGGCAAGCGGCGGCATGCCGGCCGCTTTCAGATCGGCCTCGATTGCGCCGAGCAGGCGCTCGCGAGCGCGCATGATGCGCGTCCAGGCTAAGATGACGGCTTCGCTCGGCTTGAACATCTTTTCGGACATAAATGCAATTACATCTATCTTGAATTTCGCTGCAAGCGATATTAGATGCATTTGCATGCAATTTGCGACAACGGTCCCTTCCATAAAGCGCCAGGAGATTTTCATGAGCAGGCTTACCCTCATCAGCCATCACCTCTGCCCCTATGTGCAGCGCGCGGCCATCACGCTGGTCGAAAAGAGCGTGGAGTTTGAACGCATCAACATCGATCTTGCCGATAAACCGGATTGGTTCCTGAAGATCTCGCCGCTCGGCAAGGTGCCGTTGCTGAGGATCGAGGAGGAAGACGGCAGTGAGGCCATCCTGTTCGAGAGCAGCGTCATCTGCGAATATCTGGAGGAAACGCAGGCGGGCGCCGCCCTGCATCCGGCCGATCCGCTGACCCGCGCCCGCCATCGCGGCTGGATGGAGTTCGGTTCGTCGGTGCTTTCCGATCTCTGGGGCTATGAGACGGCGCAGGATGCGGCGCAGCTGGAGATCAAGCGCAAGGCGCTTGCCGCCAAATTCGCAACGATCGAGGACGCATTGGCGGACGGACCCTATTTCGCCGGCAGCAGCTTCAGCCTGGTCGACGCCGTCTTCGCACCGGTCTTCCGCTATTTCGATCTCTTCGATGCGCTCGGCGACGGCGGCATCTTCGACGGACTCGACCGGGTCAAGCGCTGGCGCAAGGCGCTGTCGGCGCGGGCAAGCGTTCGGGACGCAGTCGGCGAGGACTATCCGCAACGGCTGACGGAGTTCCTCGAGAAACATAACTCGATCCTGCTCAGGCTGCCCGCTGCCGCTTGAAGCGCGCCAGGCGGCCGGATAAGCACCCGGCCGCCATCAATTCGGATGTGGCACGCTTCAATTTCGCCGCAAACGGGTCTAAGTCTTCCAGCCTCCCACCGTCGACGACAAGAGGCAGGTTGCACCATGAATTTCATGCCCCAGACCCAGAACACCGTTGATCCCGCCAAGCTGGAGAAGCTTGCGGAAGTTGCCGTCAAGGTCGGCCTTCAGCTGCAGAAGGGCCAGGATCTGGTGATCACCGCGCCGGTCGTGGCGCTGCCGCTCGTGCGCCTCATCACCAAGCACGCCTATCAGGCCGGCGTCGGGCTGGTGAGCACCTTTTATTCCGACGAGGAAACGACGCTTTCGCGCTATCAGTACGGCAGCGACGAGAGTTTCGACCGCGCCTCCGACTGGCTTTATGAGGGCATGGCCAAGGCCTATGCCAATGGTGCGGCCCGTCTTGCGGTTGCCGGCGACAATCCTTTGCTGCTGTCTGAGCAGGACGCCGGCAAGGTCGGCCGGGCCAATCGCGCCAACTCCACCGCCTACAAGCCGGCGCTGGAGAAGATCGCCAATTTCGACATCAATTGGAACATCGTTTCCTATCCCAATCCGTCATGGGCCAAGGTGGTCTTCCCTGACGATCCTGAAACAATCGCGATCGCCAAGCTCGCCAAGGCGATCTTTGCCGCCTCGCGCGTCGATTTGGACGATCCCATCGCTGCCTGGGCCGAACACAATGCCAATCTCGCCAAGCGCTCCGCCTGGCTGAACGGCGAGCGCTTCGCCTCGCTGCATTTCAAGGGACCGGGCACCGACCTGACCGTCTGTCTCGCCGACGGGCACGAATGGCATGGCGGCGCTTCCACCGCCAAGAACGGCATTACCTGCAATCCGAATATCCCGACCGAGGAGGTCTTCACCACGCCGCATGCGCTGCGCGTCGAAGGCCATGTTTCGAGCACCAAGCCGCTTTCGCACCAGGGCACGCTGATCGACAATATCCAGGTGCGCTTCGAGGGCGGGCGCATCGTCGAGGCCAAGGCGTCACGCGGCGAAGAAGTGCTGAACAAGGTGCTCGATACCGACGAAGGCGCGCGCCGCCTCGGCGAAGTGGCGCTCGTGCCGCATTCCTCGCCGATCTCGGCGAGCGGCATCCTGTTCTACAACACGCTGTTCGACGAAAACGCCTCCTGCCACATCGCACTCGGCCAGTGCTATTCCAAGTGCTTCCTCGATGGCGCGACATTGAGCCAGGAGCAGATCAAGGCGCAGGGCGGCAATTCCAGCCTCATCCATATCGACTGGATGATCGGCTCTGACAAGGTCGATATCGACGGCGTCAAGCCTGACGGATCGCGGGTTGCGGTGATGCGGCAGGGCGAGTGGGCGTAACGACACCCGCCTTCGGCATCAGGCTCCGCTGACTGAGCCAAACGCTGATCAATACCATGGCAAACCCGGCAAGCTGGGTTGGCGTCAGGCTTTGGCCGAGCGCCAGCCAGCCGAGCAGGGTCGCGACAACGGGACTGAGGAAGCCGAGCGATGCCGCGGCCGACGGCTCGATGCGCGATAAGCCGCGAAACCAAAGCAGATAGGTGAAGGCGGCGCCGATCAGGCCGAGATAGGCGATCCCAAGAATATTGGCTGGCGTCGGCACGGGAAGCGCCGGCTCCAACAGGAAGGCAACGGGCACGAGCAGGATGCCGCCAGCGGTCAATTGCCATGAAGTGAAGGTCAGGTTTGAAACGGGCGGCTGCCAGTGGCGGCTCAAGACCGTGCCGAAGGCCATGGACACCGCGCCGGCGAGGCCGGCGGCAATGCCGACCGGATCGAGCGCCGCATTCGGCGTCAGCACCAACAGCGCCACGCCTGACATGCCGATCAGGCCGGCGATGACGGCGAGGAAGCGGATCGGCTTGCCGAGGAAAAGGCGCGACAAGGCAATGACGATCAGCGGCTGCACGGCGCCGACCGTGGCCGCCACTCCTCCCGGCAAACGGTAGGCCGAGACGAAGAGCATCGCCCAGAAGAACGAGAAGTTGAGGGCGCCGAGAATGAAGGCGCGGCCCCACCAGACACCGGTCGGCAGCTTACGGACGACGAGCAGCAGAAGCAGGCCTGCGGGCAGGGCGCGCAGCATCGCAACAGTCAGCGGATAGCCATGCGGCAGGAAGGATGTGGTGACGAAATAGGTGCTGCCCCAGATGGCCGGAGCGATGGCGGTGATCAGCACATCGGCGAGATATCGCGAATTTGTCTTCATATCAAGAATCTCTACGTCAAGATAAATTTAAGATAGGGAAATTTATCTTGACGTCAAGATACTTGCTGATATCGATGTGGCATGAGTGAAGAGAAGCAAGATCATGTCGACAGGATCCTGGCGCAATGGCGACGCGAGCGGCCGGACCTCGATGTCGAACCGATGGGCATTCTCGGGCGCCTGAAGCGTCTCGGCACCCATCTCGGCCGTGAAGTGGAAACCGTGCTCATGCAGCACGGGCTTTCGACCTCAGCTTTCGATGTGCTGGCCACGCTTCGCCGCTCCGGCGCCCCTCACCGGCTCTCGCCGGGCGAGCTTCTGGAGATGACGATGGTCAGCTCCGGCACCATGACCAATCGGATCGACCAGCTGGAGAAAGCCGGCTTCGTCGAGCGCATCCTCAATCCGGAGGACAGGCGCAGCGTGCTGATCGCGTTGACCGAAAAGGGGCTTGCGACCGTCGAAGAGGCGGTCGGTACCCATGTCGCCAACCAGCAGCGCTTGACCCGCAATCTGACAGCCGAGGAAAAGGCCGAGTTCGACCGGCTGCTCAAGAAATTCCTGTCGGATTTCGAATAATCAAACGGCGGAAAGTGCCTTGCGGACGCGCTCCAGATGCGCCTTGCGCCTGGCCTCGGTGACGCGATCCATGTCGTGCAGACTCAGCATGCGAAAGACGACTTTCCTGGAGCAGAAATTGGCGATACCGCGCTTCAGCAGGCGGCGGACGGGGTTGCCCATATAGAGATGCACCAGCCACCAGGGCGAGCCCGTCGTCGTCAGCGCATAAAGCAGCCTGATATTGGTGAGCTGAGGCACGATGCGGCCGCCGCCGGCATCATGCGTGAAGGCCACACCCGGCGCGAAGATGCGATCGAAGAACCCCTTCAGAATGGCCGGGAAATTGAACCACCACTGCGGAAAGACGAGGATGAGACCGTCGGCCGACTGCAGCCGGGCAACGATATCGGCGACGGCCGACGTATCGTAGGGCGTGGCGAAATATCCGCGGCGCTCGGCCTCGGACAGGCGCGGATCGAAATCCTCGGCGTAGAGGTCAAGCAGATCGACGACATGGCCGGAGCCTTCCAAGGCTTCGCGAGCCGTCCGCGCCACCGAGGCGGCAAAACTCTCCGGCAGCGGATGGGCAAGCATCAGCAGGATTCGCATCGTCAGAACAGACTTCCCTGCTTTGGCGGCTCTGCGAGTTTGGCGCTGCGCTTCTTGGCGCCGGCAGGTGGGGCGCCGCCTTCCGTGGTCATCGCGCCGACGCGGCCATCGGCGAATTCGATGGCGATTCCCATGCCGGCGGAGAGAGCCGCGGCCTGCGAGACCGGCCTGTCATCCTCATCGCGGATGACGGCATAGCCGCGCTTCAGCACATTCTTATAGGAGAGCGACTGCAGCACCCGATCCTGCGCGGAAAGCTCGGCGCGGGCGCGCGTCAGCTGATGGCGGATTGCCGTATCGGCATGGCGGGTCAAATTGCCCAGGCGCTCGCGGCCGCGATCCGTCTGTGTCTTCAACCGCGCCGGCAGTGAGGCGAGGATGGCTTCGGCGCGATCGATGCGCGATTTGGAGCGGTCGAGCAGCCGCTCCACGGTGCGTTCGGCCCGCGCCATGCGCTCGTTCAGCGTCTGGCGGCGTTCGGCGATGCGGTTGGAAAGCACGTCGGGGCGCAGATGCGAGGCGACACGCTCGAAACCGCGCCGCTTGTTGATGGTGTTGAGCGCCAGTCCGCGGCCAAGCCCGGCGGCTGCCTCGTCGAAGCGACGGCGCGGCAAAGCGAGAAGCTGATCGAGCGACGGCAATGCCCGCATCAGGGCACGGACGGACTGGCGGCGCTGATCCATCTGCCGGTTCATGCAGCCCTGCAGGCGGGCGGCAACAGCCGCAAGCTGCGCCTCGAGCTCCGCCCTGACGGGCACCGCCATTTCCGCAGCACCGGTCGGCGTCGGGGCGCGGATATCGGCGGCATAGTCGATCAGCGTCCAGTCGGTCTCGTGACCGACCGCCGAGATCAGCGGAATCCGGCTTTCGGCCGCGGCGCGCACGACGATCTCATCGTTGAAGCTCCAGAGGTCTTCCAGGCTGCCACCGCCACGCGCCACGATCAGCACGTCGGGACGGGCAATCGCATCTCCCGGCTCCAGTGCATTGAATCCCCGGATGGCGTTCGCCACCTCTTCGCCGGCCCCGTCCCCCTGGACCTTGACCGGCCAGACGAGGACATGCACTGGAAAACGATCGGAGATGCGGTGCAGAATATCGCGGATCACGGCGCCGGTCGGCGAGGTGACGACACCGATCACCTTGGGCATGAAGGGCAGCCGCTTCTTGCGGGCGGCATCGAACAGGCCCTCGGCGCCGAGCTTGCGTTTGCGCTCTTCGATCAGCGCCATCAGCGCGCCGGCGCCGGCCGGCTCCAGCGTCTCGATGACGATCTGATATTTGGAGGAGCCCGGAAAGGTGGTGACCTTGCCGGTGGCGATCACTTCCATGCCCTCTTCCGGACGGAATTTCAACCGCGAAAAGGTGGTCTTCCAGATGACGGCATCGATGCGGGCGCGATCGTCCTTCAGCGCGAAATAGGCATGGCCCGAGGAGTGCGGCCCACGATAGCCTGAGATTTCGCCACGCACGCGAACCTGGTCGAAGGCCGTCTCGACGGTGCGCTTGATCGAGCCGGAAAGCTCCGAAACCGAATATTCGGCAAGGTTGGTCGGCGAATCGCTGTCGAAGAGGTTGCTCATCCCTTCTTTCTATGTCGATCGGCGGCAAACAGGAAGGTCGCGATCGTGGCTGGGGCCGGTTTCCCCGGCAGGCGAGCGGACGGTCAAGAGGCTCCGTAGGGCGGGCGCTTATCTCCGTCTCTCCTACAGGCGTGCGTTGAGCGCGAAAAAAACGCAACAAAATCGAGTAAATCTGTTTCGCACGGGAACGTATAGTTAGACTATGCGTTTCAGTCGAAAGGGATTGCTAACCACCGCAAAGCAAAGGCTTTTCGGCCGGTATGACCGGTAAATCTTTGTTAGCTGGCGCTTCCTATGCTTCCCCTCGTTCTCTTCGGGAAGGTGCTGAAATGATAATTCTCACAGCAGCAGCATTGGGCATCAGCGCCGCGCAAATGCGCTCGGCCGCAGCGATCGCATTGATCGCCGCGCTGATCGGCATCACATTTGCGCTGGCGGCGATAACCTCGCCCGGGCCGGTGTCGCTTTTGGCGCTACTCTATGCCATTCTCGGCTACAATGGCGGCCTGATCCTTTACGTGCTCGGGCTCTACGCCCATGCACGCTTTCGCGCGCCGCGTGTTTCCCATTAGAGCCTTTCCTGGTTAGATTGAAGCATTCTGTTGGCTCAAACGGAGTCGGATGGTCGACCGGCCGGCGCGCGTCGTAGCCCAGCTCTACGGCCAAGCCGGCCGGTCGATCAGCCGGCCCGTTTCAGCCAACCCGAAGGGCCGGGCATCTTTCCGCCAGGATCAGAGGCGATCGGCTCGGACATACCTTGGGGTATGCCCGTCGCCAATCGCCTCTGCCCCGACGAAAACCTGCTCCGGCAGAATGCTTCAATCTAACCAGGAAAGGCTCTAACGATTTGCCGTCATGATGATCGCCGGCGTCAATTCGTCGCCGCCCGATAACGAAAGAACTGCACGGCCGCGTCCGCCGCTTTTGGGAGCGGCTCCAGATAGGGCGGAATATTTCCCTTGCCGAGCTGCGCATAGAGGCCGTCCGGCTTCAGTTTGGCGAGCTGACGCGTCTGCGGATCACCAGGGCAGAAGGCAAGCGTCGTGACGCCCGCCCCCTTCAGAAAAGCTTCCGCCTCCCGCGGCTCAGCCATGCCGATATGCAACTCCGTCAGCATGCCGCCCTGATTGCGGTGATAGGGGGCCGAGAGAACCCGGTTTTGCGTAAAGCGGAGGATTGCGACACCCATTTCCGATGGCGCGGAGACGAGGCCGACAGGAAGCCCGGCAAGCGGAGCCAGCGCCTCTCTCGATGCACAGGTCTTTTCCTTTGCCGGTTCCGACGCCTCCTCCTGCGCCTCATTCTTCATCTGCAGCGAGATCAGCCCACCGCCGACGGCCCAGGTGGCGGGGACGCCTGCCAGCACCGTCATCACATAGACGAAGGCGACGGCGACATTTTCGCTGTCACTGTTGGAGATGCGCCTGATATCGATAATCAGCAGGGCAATCGGCAGGATGGAGATGAGGTTCGAGAAGGTCGAGCCGCGCACCTGGACGAGCGCGATCGCCCAGCTGATTGCAAGCAGAAACAGCAGAACAAGGTGAATCTGCACGCGGTCGCGCTGAACGATGCGGAAGGTGCAGACGGCGATGCCGAAAAGACCGGCCGCATAGAAAGCGCCGATATCGAAAGGTTCGTTGCGCGCCAAAGCGAAGATCGACTTCGCCTCGGAGACATTGCGCAGCCAGAGTTCGACCAGCATGGGATCGAGACCGGCCAGCGGATCGCTCAGGCACTGCGGCGCAATCACGACAGCCGAACCGAGGACGCCGGCGCCGACGACGACCAGCGCCGCAAAGCGCAGCGGCCTGGTCAGTCCGCTCGCAAACACCGCGCAAAACAGCAGAAGCCCGCCGCCGATCGCCGCAAGGCTGTAGAAACCGAGCGAGAGATTGTCGCAGGTAACCATCGAATAGAGCCGCGGCGGGACCGTTGCGAAAAAGAGAATGCTGATTGCAATCGCCAGCGCAAGCCCGAAGGACTGGGCGGCGACGGCGAAATCCTTGCCCTCCCATGCCCATAGAACGGCGACCGTCAGGCAGACGGCGGCAACGAAGGGCGTCGTCTCGGCGCCGATGGCGATGGCGATGGCGGCCGCAATGCCGGCAACCGCATAGCTCCAGCCGCCGCGCTTCGGATCCAGCAGCATCGCCGTCATCGTCGCGACCAGCGCCAGCTGCGCGTTGTGATGATCGATGGCGCCCGGCGCGAACCGGTTGCCCGTGTAGATCGCAAGCGCGGTCAGTCCGAGGCTGATATGCATGCCGGCAACGCCGCCGATGCGCCGGCCCGCAACCCCCATGGCGAGCATGGCGGGCAGGATGAGCGATACGGGCCAGACGCCGAGCGCCAGCGCCTCGGCCGTCTCACGCGGCACAAACAGGCCGAAGAACCAGATCAGCGAGGCGATCGGCAGGTCGATCAACCGCGACCAGTGCATCAGCGTGCCGCCATTGAGGCCGAGACGATATTGCATCAGGTCGAACCAGCCCTGGCCGGCGAGAAAATCGCGCACCTCGACGAGGCGCATGCCATCGTCATTGTCGGGGCCGACGTAATCGGTAGCGCCATAGAGCTTGGTGACGACGATGACGGCGGCGAGAATGACGCTATAGGCGATGACGGTCGGCCACAGACGCATCAGCAGGCCGCGGATGCCGCCGCTCGGGATATCGGTCTCGGATGATGCGTTGGTGATCGGCTGTACGGCGTTCATCGTGGTTAGCGGTTCGTTTCCGGATGGCCGACCCTAGCCGTCGCCGATCAAGAAAGTGTAAAGCCGGCTGCCGGCGCGACCGATTTTGCCTGCGTCATAGGGTCTTATTAACGCCGGGCGATTAGGCTCGGCACGGCTTTTGTGTAACGAGTAGAGTCATGGCCCCATTACGCCGCGGTAATCCTGAGATAGCCGTCCTGCTTCCCTGCTACAACGAGGCGGCGACGATCGGTTCTGTCGTGCGAGGGTTCCGGGCGACGCTGCCGGAAGCCGCGATCCACGTCTACGATAACAATTCCACCGATGGGACCGCGCTGCAGGCGATGCTGGCCGGCGCGCATGTCGTTCGCGAGCGGCGACAGGGCAAGGGCCACGTCGTGCGCCGGATGTTCGCCGACATCGAAGCCGACATCTACATCATCGCGGACGGCGACGGCACCTATGCCCCAAGTGACGCCGAGGAACTGGTGCGCACGCTGCTGACCGAGCGCGCCGACATGGTTGTGGGAACCCGGCGCGACGTGCATGCCGATGCCGGCCGCCAGGGCCATGCGCTCGGCAACCGGCTTTTCAACCTGCTCTACCGGACGATCTTCGGCCCTGATTTCACCGATATCTTTTCCGGCTACCGCGCCTTCTCGCGCCGCTTCGTCAAGAGCTTCCCGGCGGTCTCGGGCGGCTTCGAGATCGAAACCGAAATGTCCGTCCACGCCTCCCGGCTGAAACTGCCGGTCAGCGAGCTGGAACTGGATTATGGCCGCCGGCCGGAAGGCTCGCATTCCAAGCTTTCGACGTTCCGCGATGGCGGCAAGATCCTCTGGATGTTCGCGATGCTAATGAAGGAGACGCGGCCTTTCGCCTTCTTCAGTGCAATCAGCGCCGCCTTCATGCTGGCGAGCCTCGGCTTCATGACGCCGGTGCTGGCGGAATATTTCGAGACGGGCCTCGTCAGCCGCATGCCGACCTGGGTGCTGTCGATGGCGCTGATGATGATTTCCTTCATGCTCTTTACCGCCGGCGTCATCCTGGATTCGGTTGCGCGGGCCCGCGCCGAACAGCTGCGTATCCACTATATGAGCCTGGTAACGGCAAGCGCAGCCAAGCTGCCTGATCGCCAGCCAGCGCCGGCGCCGCGCGCCGGCCGCGGCAAGGCGGATGCAGCGTGAAGAAGCTCATCCGTTTCGCGATTGCAGGCGGCATCGGCTTTCTCGTCGATGCAGGTGTGCTGTCGGCGCTGCTCGATCTGACGCCGCTCGGCCCCTTCGGGGCGCGGCTCATCGCGATCGCCCTGGCAATGGCGGCGACCTGGGCCTTCAACCGGAACTTCACCTTCGATCGCTCCGGCCGTTCGCTCGCCGACGAAGGCTTCCGCTACGGCTCGGTCGGCGTCACGGCGGCGCTCGTCAATTACGGGCTTTATTCCGCGCTGCTGCTTTCGCTGCCCGGGCTTCAGCCGCTTGCGGCGATGGTGGTTGCCAGTGTCGCCGCGATGGTCTTCAGCTTCTTCGGCTATTCGCGCTTCGTCTTCCGCGCGTGATCATCAGACCGCCTCCCAGCCGTCCTTCTCGCTGGCGCGATAGATCGCATCGATCACTTTCTGGTTCAGCTTCGAATTTTCGAGCGTGACGATCTCTTCCTTGCCGCTTTTTACCGCCCGAGAGAAAGCCTCGACCTCGCGCCTGTACTGTCGATTGTCCTGGAAGCGGAAGATGCGCGATTCATTGTGGCTGCGATCGGCCAGTTCGATCTCCTCCGGCCCCCAGCGATTGGCGTTGAAGGGCGACTTGACCTCGATGTAACCGTCGGTGCCGTGAAAGACCATGATCTGGCGGTTGGCCATCTGCGTCGAGACATAGAAGCTCAACTCGAAATCGTCGAAGTCGGCCTTGACGCTCGAATAGATATCGGTGCCGAAATCCGGATCGCGCTCGGTGATCGCCTGGATCCGGAGCGGTTCCTTGCCGGTCGAAAATCGCGTGCTCATGACGGGATAGACGCCGATATCGGGAAGCCCGCCGCCGCCGAGCTCGGGAACGTTGCGCATGTTGGCGGGATCGCGGTTGAAATAGGTGAAGGCGCCCTGCACATGCCGGAGCGAACCGATCGCGCCCTCATCGATCAGTGAACGCACCTTCTGCCAGACCGGCGAATAGGTGACCATATAGGCTTCCGTGACCACCACCTTATTGCGGTCGCGAGCGGCGATCACCGCGTCGATATCGTCGGCCTTCAGCGCCAAGGGCTTTTCGCAGAGCACATGCTTGCCGGCATCGGCTGCCTTGATCGACCATTCGATATGCTGCGAGGTCGGCAGCGGGATATAGACGGCGTCGATGACGTCAGAAGCCAGCATCTCCTCATAGGAGCCGAAGGCGTGCGGCACGGAAAAGCGGTCAGCCATCTCCCTTGCACGCCCGAGATCGCGGCTCGCAATCGCCGTGACGACACAATTTTCCGCGTCCTGAATGGCAGGCACGACGTTGTCGCGCCCGATCTTCGCCGTCGAAATGATACCGAAACGCAGCATGTCCAAGCCTCCCAGACTGATGTCCGCGAACCATATTCAGGGCTCAGCTGCGGCGCAATGGTGCGACATGAAATCACGGAAGTTTGGTTTCCCGGATGCCGGCATCGCGCTAGTTTAGCTCAGATCGTTAGAGCATGATGTCGTCCGAAAACCGCATACACTTTTCGGCATCATGCTCCGGGGCGGCGTTCTGCCGCATCCGCGATTTCACTCACTTAACGATTTTGGAGAGCGTCATGGAAATGCGCCGGCTTGGAAAAACAGGGCTTTCGGTCGCGCCGATCGTCATCGGCGGCAATGTCTTCGGCTGGACGGCCGATGAAAAAACATCCTTTGCCATTCTCGACGCCTTTTTCGATGCGGGCCTGAACGCGATCGATACGGCGGATGTCTATTCCTCCTGGGTTCCGGGCAACAAGGGCGGCGATTCCGAGGAGATCATCGGGCGCTGGCTGAAGCAATCAGGGGTTTCGCGCGACAAAGCCGTCATCATCACCAAGGTCGGTTCGGACATGGGTCACGGAAAGACGCTGAAGGAGAGCTATATTCTGAAAGCGGTCGAAGCGTCGCTCAGCCGGCTGCAGACAGACTACATCGATCTCTATCTCTCGCACTGGCCGGATGCCGATACGCCGCACGAGGAAACGCTCGGCGCTTTTGCCAAGCTGAAACAGCAAGGAAAAATTCGCGCCATCGGCTGCTCGAACTATGATGCGGGCCTTTTGAAGGCCTCCCTCGATGCGGCCGAAAAGGCTGGGTTGCCACGCTACGACGTGCTGCAGCCAGAATATAATCTCTATGAGCGCGCAAGCTTCGAGGGATCGCTCGCTGAACTTTGCGTCAACAAGGATATCGGCGTCATCACCTACTTCAGCTTGGCCGCCGGCTTTCTCACCGGTAAATATCGCAGCAAGACCGATACGCAGGGCCGGGCACGCGAGGGCCGCGTCTCCAAATATTTAGACGAAAGGGGTCTGCGCATCCTTGCGGCACTCGACAAGGTGTCTGCCGAGACGGGCGCCAAGCCTGCGGAAATCTCGCTTGCCTGGCTCTTGCGCAAGAAAGGCGTGACGGCGCCGATCGCCAGCGCCACCAGCCTGTCGCAACTCGAAAGCCTGGCGAGAGCGGCGACACTGTCCCTCTCCGATGAGGCGATGGCGCTGCTCGACGAAGCCGGCACTGAAGGAACCGAGCCATGACGGTGACGATACGCGATGCCCGCCCTGAGGACGAAACCCGCTGGCGCGAACTCTGGGCGGCCTATCTCGACTTTTATGACGTGACTGTCGAGGCCGATATCACCGACCAGACATGGCGGCGGGTCTTCGATCCCGCCTCGGCGATCGCGATGCGGGTCGCCGACATCGACGGCAGGATCATCGGTTTTGCGCTCTATCTCACCCATGAGGGCACTTGGATCCGCGGCAGGGACTGCTATCTCGAAGACCTGTTCGTCGATCCCGATGCGCGCGGCAAGGGCGTCGGCCGGGCGCTGATGAACGATCTCGTGGCGCTCGGGAAGGCGAATGGCTGGTCGCGGCTTTATTGGCATACGAACGAAAACAACAAGACGGCCCGGGCCCTCTATGACAGCTATGTCGAGAGCGACGGCCACATCCGCTATCGCATCAGCTTCTGAGCGCGGGAAATCCCTCGTAGAAAGCGCCGTGATCGCCCTCCCAGTTCGCCATGCCTGGCTTGGTGAGGATGCCGCGCGGGCTGACATAACTCTGGATGATCCGCTTCGGCTGTTCGTGCCACTGGATATTGAAGGCCCAGAGCTTGGGGAAGAAACAGAGCGATGCATAAGGCAGGTGGTCGTGGATCCACCAGGCGAGCCGCTGCCAATCGCTTTCATCGCGATAGCGGTCGATCATCCACGGCACGGCGATGCAGACGGCGGCGCCCATGCAGCCGTCGAAATCCCTGATATCCCAGATGTGATGGGCTGCAGTGGCGGCATTGGTCGAGCAGTTCAGCTTGTTCTCGTTGCCGAACCTGTTGACATCAGGCGAGCGATAGCCGGAGCGGATGTGCAGGCGCCCGAACGTTGCCTCCAGCGGCTCCAGCAGATCCTCGCAAAGCCGCCTCCCCGCCTCGATTGCCAGATCGGGATCCTCGGGAATGTTGGGGATGCGATAGAAATCGGCGATTTCGGAATGCAGGAAATCGCGGAAGAAGAAATTCCGCGATAGCCGCACCCGGCCAAGATCCTCCAGACCTTTCATCGAACCCGGCTTCCGCATCATTTTTCTCCCGGCGTCAAAGGCGGGATGATTGCCCGGAGCCGATTTCCAGTCCACCCGAATTCGCTCGGGAACAATTTCCGCGATCCTTGCTTCTTAATGTGTCGCCGCGTTCGCGGCCTTTCCCAAAACAAGGATCGAGAAAATGGCCAAGGAAAAGACGTTGGAAGATCTCTTCTATGACACGCTCAAGGACATTTATTTCGCCGAGCGGCAGATATTGCGCGCCCTGCCGAAGATGGCGCGCGCCGCTCAGTCCTCCGAACTGAAGGCAGGCTTCCAGAAGCACCTCGAGGAAACCGAAGCCCAGGTCGAGCGCCTGCAGCAGGTCTTCGAGAAGATTGGCAAGCGCGCCCAGGGCAAGACCTGCGAGGCGATCCAGGGCATTATCGCCGAAGGCGAGGAAATCATGGAGGAGTTCAAGGGCACACCGGCGCTGGATGCCGGCCTGATCTCGGCAGCCCAGGCCGTCGAGCACTATGAAATCGCCCGTTACGGAACGCTGAAAACCTGGGCTGCGACGCTCGGCCTCAAGGATGTCGTCAGCCTTCTCGACCAGACGCTGCAGGAGGAGACGGCCACCGACAAGACGCTCTCCCGGCTCGCCACGACCGCGGCAAACCAGAAGGCGAAGGCTGCCTGACGGATCCAGGAACGGGCGGCTCCTAGCGGCCGCCCCTATCCTTCTCGACATATCTGAAAAAATCGATGAAGGCGCGCAGCGCCGGACGCATCTGCCGCCGGCTCGGATAATAGAGAAACGGCCCGGGATAGGGCGCGCACCAATCCTCCAGCACGCGCACAAGCCTGCCGCTCGCCAGTTCCGCATGCACCCGCATATCGAAGAGATAGGCAAGGCCGGCGCCGTTCAGTGCCGCGAGCAGGGCCAGCCGGTCCTCGCTGACAACCAGCGGCCCGTCGACGGCAACGACGAGTTCCTGACCGTCCTTTTCGAATTCCCAACGATAGATGGAGCCGTTGGTGAAGCGTCGTTTGATGCATCGATGATTGACGAGATCACGCGGATGCTCCGGCTTCGGATGGCGCTCGAAATAGTCCCGCGAGGCGGCGATGACAGTCGTCAGATTGGGCGAGAACCTGACCGCGATCATATCGGCCTCCAAACTCTCTTCCAGCCTCAGGCCGGCATCGAAACCTTCCTTGACGATATCGGTGAAGCCGTCCTCATTGGCGATCTCCAAGGTGATATCGGGATAGAGATTGAGAAAATCGCCGAGGCGCGGAGCAAGCAGGATATCCGAGGCGAAGCGCGGGGCGGTAATGCGCAGGTTTCCCGCGGGCTTGGCGCGCGTGTCGCGGACGGCCTCCAACGCAATATCGATCTCCTCCAGCGCCGGTCGCAGCCTCTCGAGAAGCAGGCGCCCTTCTTCGGTCAGCGCGACGCTGCGGGTGGTGCGCGCCAGAAGCCTGACGCCCAGGCTTTCCTCGAGACTTGAGATCGCATGGCTGATCGCTGACGGCGCGACGAGGAGTTCCCTGGCCGCGGCCCGGAAGCTGCGATGCTCCGAAACGGCGGCAAGAACGGCGAGTTGGGAGAGCTGTGTCCTGTTCATTGATCGAAACAATAGAACAGCTTGTTTGAAACTGCATGTATTTTCCGATCGATCGGTGGCCGTTATGGTCTGTCCGTACCGCCAATCAACGATTTCTCCGGAAGCGTGATCCGAAATCGCTCACACGTGTCGGCATCATGCTTCCAGCGGTCCAAAATCAGCTCAGCAAAGGAACCCCATCATGAAGACCCGTAAACTCGGAAATGATTTGACCGTCTCCGCCGTCGGCCTCGGCTGCATGGGCATGAGCTTTGCCTATGGCGCCAGTGACGAAGCGGAATCGATCCGGACGCTCCATCGCGCCGTCGATCTCGGCGTCACCTTCTTCGACACTGCCGAGGTCTACGGCCCGTTTACCAACGAGGTTCTTCTCGGAAAGGCGCTGAAGCCTTTCCGCGATCGCGTGGTGATCGCCACCAAATTCGGCTTCAAGATCGATACCAGTAAGGCGGGCGCTGCCGCCATCACCGGCGTCGACAGCCGCCCCGAACATATCAGAGAGGTTGCCGAGGCTTCGCTGAAACGTCTCGGTATCGAGACCATCGACCTGCTCTATCAGCACCGGGTCGACCCCAACGTGCCGATCGAGGAGACGGTCGGCGTCATGGCCGAGCTGGTGAGGGAAGGCAAAGTCCGCGCGCTCGGCCTTTCGGAAGCCGGCAGCGCCACCATCCGCCGGGCGCAAGCGGTCCATCCGATCGCAGCGCTGCAGAGCGAATATTCGCTTTGGACTCGCGATCCCGAAGAGGACGTGCTTGCCACCTGCCGTGAACTCGGCATCGGCTTCGTGCCCTACAGCCCGCTCGGCCGCGGCTTCCTGACGGGAGCGATCCGCAAGGCCGACGATCTCGCCGCCGACGATTTCCGCCGGCAGGTGCCGCGTTTCCAGGCGGAAAATTTCGATGCCAACGCCGCCCTCGTCGCAACGCTCGAAGAGCTTGCCGCCGAGAAGGGCGTCACGGCCGCGCAGCTGTCGCTGGCCTGGGTGCTGAGCCAGGGCGACGACATCGTGCCGATCCCCGGCGCCCGCAAGCTTCACCATCTCGAACAGAACGCCGCCGCTGCCGATATCACGCTCAGCGCAGCAGAGCTCCAGCAGCTCGGCGAAGCGATCCCCGCCGCACAGGTGGCGGGAAAACGCTATTCGGACGCCTCGCTTGCGATGACGAATCTGTAATCGAAGAAGCCCGGCCTGATGCAGCCGGCCGGGCTTGCCTTCGCGGCCGGCGAAACTATCTAACGCCATCTCGGAGAACGGGATGACAACATGTCGGACAAGCAGGCAGTCGAACAGACGGTTCATCTCTATGTCGAAGGCATGGCCTTCGGCAATGCGGCAGCCTTGAAGAAGGCCTTTCACCCGCAAAGCTCGATCATCGGCTATTACCAGAATGCCGTCGAATGGCTGACGCGGGACGAATTCATCACCGCGATCCTGGCGGAGGAGCCGGCGCCGCCCGGCACGCAGCCCTTCATGGATATACAAAGCGTCGATGTCGAGGGTGAGGCGGCGAGCGTCAAGGTCACCGACGATTTCGCCGGAATGCGCTTTACCGACTATCTCTCATTGCTGAAGATCGACGGCCGATGGGTCATCGTCAGCAAACTCTACCATCTTCACACGTGAAAGAACCGGCCGCCGCAACGACCGGTTCTTTGTTTTCGGGAGACCGCGGGATCAGCTTCTGAGGACGCCGCCGGTGAACTTCGCGACGCTCGCGACGATCTTCTGCGTCAGCGCTTCGAAATCCTCATCCGTCAGCGTGCGTTCGACCGGCTGGATCTGAACCTCGATCGCCACCGATTTCTTGCCGTCGCCGACCGATGCACCTTCGAAGATGTCGAAGACGTTGACGCCGGTGACGAGCTTGCGGTCTGCCCCGGTCGCAGCCTTGATGATGGCGCCCGATTCCACCGTCTTGTCGACGACGAAGGCGAAGTCGCGCTTGACCGCCTGGAAGGGTGACAGTTCCAGCGCCGGCTTGGTGCGGGTCGCCTTCTTCTTCGGCTCGGCCATCGCGTCGAGATAGACCTCGAAGCCACAGAGGGCGCCGGAGACATCGAGCGCTTCCAGGGTCAGCGGGTGGAATTCGCCGAAGTAACCGAGCACCACCTTCGGTCCCATCTTGATCGTGCCGGAGCGGCCGGGGTGATACCATTCCGGGCCGCCCTGCTCGATTTGGATATTGCCCATCGGCAAGCCGCAGGCTTCGATGACGGCGAGCGCATCGGCCTTGGCGTCGAAGACGTCGACCGGTTTGCCGCCGCCCTTCACTGCATTCGACCACATGCGGCCTCCGCCGGCGAGCGAGGCGGTGCCGCGGCGGATGCCGCCGGCAACGCGGCGCTGACCGTCCGGCCTGTCATTCTCATAGGTGCCCGAGACCTCGAAAATCGCCACGTCACCATAGCCTTTGTCGGCATTGCGCTGGGCAGCCGTCAGCAGGCCCGGCAGCAGCGAAGGGCGCATGTCCGACATTTCCGCGGCGATCGGATTGGCAAGCTTGAGGGCCGGCGAACCGCCGCCGAATAGCTTCGCCTGGTCTTCCGGAATGAAGGACCAGGTGACGGCCTCCAGCATGCCGCGTGAGGCAAGCGCACGCTTGGCCGCGCGGGTGCGGATCTGCAGCGTCGTCAGGATCCTGCCGTTGACGGCGGCATGGCTTTCGAGCGGCGCCGGCTTGATATTGTCGACGCCGTGGATGCGCATGACCTCCTCGACGAGATCGGCCTTGCCGTCGACATCGGGCCGCCATGAGGGAACGGACACGGAAACGCGTTCGCCGGAACCGGAAACCTGGAAGCCGAGGCGCGCCAGGATCGCGTTGCTCTCCTCCGTCGAGACCTCCAGGCCCGTCAGGCGCTTGACCTCGGAATAGGGGAAATCGACGACCTTCGGCTCGTGACCCTTGTAGCCGACGACCTCGGCGCGCGCGGCCGTGCCGCCGCAGAGTTCGAGCACCAGTTCAGTCGTGCGTTCAAGACCCGGAACCATATATTCCGGATCGACGCCGCGTTCGAAGCGGTAGCGCGCATCGGTGATGATACCGAGGCTGCGGCCGGTTTTAGCGATGTTCATCGGGTCCCAGAGAGCCGATTCGATCAGCACGTCGACCGTGTTCTCGTCGCAGCCGGAGTGTTCGCCGCCCATGATGCCGCCGATCGATTCGATGCCGTCTTCATCTGATATGACGACGTTGTTCGGACCGAGCCTGTATTCGCGCTGGTCGAGCGCCAGCACGGTCTCGCCTTCCCTGGCGCGGCGGACGGTGAGATTGCCCGTGACCTTGGCGGCGTCGAAGACGTGCATCGGCCGGCCCTGGTCGAAAGTCATGTAATTGGTGATATCGACCAGCGCGTTGATGGGGCGCAGGCCGATGGCGGTCAGCCGCTGCTGCATCCAGCGCGGACTCGGGCCGTTTCTGACGCCGCGCACCAGACGCAGCGAAAAGCCGGGGCAGAGTTTCGGATCGTCGAGATCGAGCGTCAGTTTGACCGGCGTCTCACCCTCGACGGCGAAGGACGGCGCGGCCCGGGTCTTAAGCGTGCCGAGACCGGAGGCGGCGAGATCGCGGGCGATGCCGTGAATCGACGTGCAATCGGGCCGATTGGGCGTCAGATTGATCTCGATCACCGGATCGTCGAGATGCGCATAGGCGGCATAACTTTTTCCGACCGGCGCGTCGTCGGGCAGATCGATGATGCCGTCGTGATTGTCGGAGATCTGCAGTTCTTTTTCGGAGCACATCATGCCGCGGCTTTCGACGCCGCGGATATTGCCGACGGCAAGCGTCACGTCGATACCGGGAACATAAGTCCCGGGCGCGGCGAAGGCGCCGATAAGGCCGGCGCGCGCATTCGGGGCGCCGCAGACGACCTGGACCGGTGAACCGGAGCCGGTGTCGACCATCAGCACCTTCAGGCGATCGGCTTGCGGATGTTTTTCCGCCGAAACAACTCTGGCGATGACGAAGGGCTTGAACGCCGCCTTGTCGTCGACATCCTCCACCTCCAGCCCGATCTCGGTCAGGCGGGTGCAGATTTCATCGAGCGTGGCATCCGTTTCCAGATGCTCTTTCAGCCAGGAGAGCGTGAATTTCATCGTTCCAAATCTCCGTTCAAGCGCTGAGGCCGCCGAACAGCGTCGGCATGTCGAGCGGGCGGAAGCCGTAATGCGTCATCCAGCGGACGTCGGCGTTGAAAAAGTCGCGCAGATCGGGCATGCCGTATTTCAGCATGGCGATGCGGTCGAGGCCCATGCCCCAGGCAAAACCCTGATATTCGTCCGGATCGAGTCCGCCGTAGCGCAGGACGTTCGGATGGACCATGCCGCAGCCGAGAATCTCCATCCAGTCGGTGCCTTCGCCGAACTTGACGATCGGGCCGGAGCGGTCGCACTGGATATCGACCTCGAAGGAGGGCTCGGTGAAGGGGAAGAAAGACGGGCGGAAACGCATCGTCACACTGTCGACCTCGAAGAAGGTCTTGCAGAATTCTTCCAGCACCCAGCGGATGTTGGCGACATTGGCCTTCTTGTCGATCACCAGGCCCTCGACCTGATGGAACATCGGCGAGTGCGTGGCGTCCGAGTCCTGGCGATAAGTCTTGCCGGGAATGATGATGCGGATCGGCGGCTTTTGCGCTTCCATGGTGCGCACCTGCACCGGCGAGGTGTGCGTGCGCAGCACCTTGCGCTCACCATTCTCATCGGGATTGAAGAAGAAGGTGTCGTGCATCTCGCGGGCCGGGTGGCCTTCGGGGAAGTTGAGAGCCGTGAAATTGTAGTAATCGGTCTCGATATCGGGACCTTCGGCGATCGAGAAACCCATGTCGGCGAAGATTGCGGTGATCTCGTCGACGATCTGGCTGATCGGGTGGATGCGGCCGCGCTCAGCCGGCGAGGAGCGCACCGGCAGGCTGACATCGACCGTCTCGGCCTTCAGCCGCGCATTGACCGCCGCCATTTTTAGCACCGACTTGCGTTCGGCGATGGCGTCCGTCACGGCATTCTTCAGGGCGTTGATCGCAGCGCCCCTGGTCTGGCGCTCCTCCGGCGTCATCGCGCCGAGCGTCTTCAGGAGTTCCGAGACCGAGCCCTTCTTGCCCAGCGCAGATACGCGCACGGCTTCCAGGGCGGCCTCGTCATTGGCGCCGGCGATTTCCGCGAGCAGCGATGAGTTGAGCTGGTCGATATCTGACATTGTCACTTCTTTCCGTCCAGTATCAGGCGGGGATCGGGAGGCAGGCGGCGCCGACCGGCGCAAGGGATATAAAGAAAGAAAAACCCGCGCTAGCCCAAACCAGCGCGGGTTTCCCAAAATTCGATAAGCATAGAGCCTGGGAAGCGCTGGTTAACGAACCGCGCCTTCAAACTCGTTGGCCGTACCGGTTTCCTTGAGGTACTCAAGGGCCTTCTTGGCCGCATTGACGAGCGCGCCGAATGCTTCCGGCTCGTGGATCGCCATGTCGGAGAGAACCTTGCGGTCGACTTCGATGCCGGCCTTGTTCAGACCGTCGATGAAGCGGCCGTAGGTCAGGCCGAATTCGCGGACGGCAGCGTTGATGCGCTGGATCCAGAGCGCACGGAAGTTGCGCTTGTTGACCTTGCGGTCGCGGTAGGCGTACTGCTTCGACCGGTCGACAGCGGCCTTGGCGGCGCGGATGGTGTTCTTACGGCGGCCATAAAAGCCCTTGGCGGCCTTCAGAACCTTCTTGTGCTTGGCGTGGGCGGTGACGCCTCTTTTTACGCGTGCCATATCATGATCTCCTTAAATCTAGCGTTCGCGGACGAGTCTCAGAGACCGTTCGGCAGGTAATTCTTGATAACCTTGCGGCCATCCGGTTCTGCGAGAACCATGGTGCCGCGTGCATCGCGAATGAACTTGTTGGTACGCTTGATCATGCCATGGCGCTTGCCGGCAGCGGCAGCCTTGACCTTGCCCGTGGCGGTGATCTTGAACCGCTTCTTGGCAGAGGACTTCGTCTTCATCTTGGGCATTTTGCTACTCCTTCTGTCCTCCCTGCGCGCTTCATCAAAAAAGCCCTCTCGCGAAGTCCGGTTCTCCGGCCGTCGCAACAAGGTGCGGGAGCGTTTGTTGTTGATCTGCGGCTTCGGCGACGAACCGTTCCGCAAGCATTCGAAACTGCCACGGCATGCCCTGCCGGTCAGTTCGGACGCGCGCTTATAACCGCAGCGTCGTGAAAGTGCAACGGGGCCGCGGAGGAATCTTCGCCAACCCGGAGGCGGGATGGCCGAAAGCACAAAAGCCGCCCTTGCGGACGGCCTTGGGCGAAAAAGTAACTGGCGCTTACTTCGGCGCCAGCACCATCATCATCTGGCGGCCTTCGAGCTTGGGCTCGGCTTCGACCTTGGCGATCTCGGTCGTATCGGCCTTGACCTGCTGCAGAAGCTTCATGCCGAGTTCCTGGTGGGCCATTTCACGGCCGCGGAACTTCAGCGTCACCTTGACCTTGTCGCCCTCGTCGAAGAAGCGGCCCATCGCCTTCATCTTCACCTCATAATCATGGGTGTCGATATTCGGGCGCATCTTGATTTCTTTGACTTCGACGATCTTCTGCTTCTTGCGCGCCTCGGCAGCCTTCTTCTGGTTGGCATATTTCAGCTTGCCCAGATCGAGGATCTTGCACACCGGCGGTTCGGCATTGGGAGAAATTTCGACGAGATCGAGGCCGGCTTCTTCTGCCATTCTCAAGGCCTGGTCGGTGGGCACGATGCCCATATTCTGTCCGTCAGCCGCGATCAGCTGAACTTTGGGAATGCGGATTTCACGGTTCGAGCGCGGGCCGTCCTTCACGGGCGCATCGGTCTTAAAAGGTCTGCGAATGGTCGTATTCTCCTCGCGTTGTTTCGGAACGTTGCAGCCGCGCGCTCCCGATCAGGGTGCACAAACGTATCTCGTTATCGCTGCAACGGAGTCAATATCATCCTTTAGCGGAAAAATCACGTGCTGTCAGCCTGCCAAGAATCTGTTTTATAGGCCAAAACAATAGGAGTTTCGCCGATGTCCGATCAGATGCCCAATCTCCAGCCGCAGTTCCTGACGGTCGGCGAAGGCGAAGCGGCGCGTGAGATCGCCATGCTGGTGCGCCCGGCGCATGCCGGCAATAATGCTCCGACGCTCGTTTGGTTGTCCGGCTACCGTTCCGATATGAGCGGTACCAAAGCGTTGGAGCTCGACGGACTGGCAGGCGAACTCGGCACCGCCTGTATCCGCCTCGACTATTCCGGCCACGGGCTTTCCGGCGGCAGCTTCCGCGACGGCACGATCTCACGCTGGCTGGAGGAGGCGCTGACCGTCATCCGCCACGTCGCGCCCGAGCGGGTCATTCTCGTCGGCTCCTCGATGGGAGGCTGGATTGCGCTCAGGCTGGCGCAGGAGCTGGCGCGACATAAGGGTCCGAAGCTCGCCGGCATGGTGCTGATCGCGCCGGCGCCCGATTTTACCACCGAACTGATCGAGCCGAACCTGAAGGCGAAGGAGCGCAAGTCGCTAGCCGAGCGCGGCTATTTCGAGGAGCGCTCGCAATACAGTCCGGAACCGAACATCTATACGCTGGCACTGATCGAGGACGGCCGTAAGAACCGCGTGCTCGACGGCATGATCGAGACGGGCTGCCCGGTGCATATCCTCCAGGGCATGAAGGATCCCGACGTGCCGCATGCGCATGCAATGAGGCTTGTCGAGCACCTTCCTGCCGACGACGTGGTGCTGACCTTCATTCGTGATGGCGACCATCGCCTGTCCCGCCCAGGCGATATCGCCCTTATTCTGAGCGCCGTCAAAGGCATCATCCGCACCGCCATGGCCGGTCAATAAGCTGCTGCAACAAGCCCGTGTCATGTTGCATTTTAACCATGTCGACGGGTCGCAACGTCCTCCCGAGAAGTAACGATTGACTCTTCTCGGCCCTCTCCATTAACAGTTTGTTAATAATTAAGGGGCGATTAGGAAAGAGCGGGCGTGCGGATCAAAGGTATCTTTGTGGCCATGATGGCCGTGTTTGCGATGGCGACTGCCGCCATCCCAGCTCCAAGCAGAAATGCTTCCATGGTAACAGGCAACGCCACTTCGCAGCCGATCGGCCATTACGATTTCTGTCAGACCCACAGCAGTGAATGCGGCGCAAACCGCAATGCGGGCCCTGTCGAGATGACCCCGGCCAAGTGGTCGCTCGTCCGTTCGGTCAACGCCACGGTCAACCGCACGATCACACCGATGACCGACAAGGAAATCTACGGCAAGGATGAAGTCTGGGCCTACCCAACGACTGCCGGCGACTGCGAGGATTTCGCGCTCCTGAAGCGCCGCATCCTGATCCAGCGCGGCATTCCGGCCGCCGATCTGCTGATGACCGTCGTGCGCAAGCCCGACGGTGAGGGCCATGCCGTCCTGACGCTGCGCAGCGCCGAGGGCGACTTCGTGCTCGACAACCTCGCCGTCGACGTCAAACCGTGGTTCGGAACGCCTTATTCCTTCGTCAAGCGGCAGTCGAGCTACAATGCCGGCCGCTGGGTCACCATCGAGAACGGCCGCGACGTTCTGGTCGGCGCACTGCGCTGACATCCTTAGGGGGATGCGGGGAAAAGGCCGGCGAAAGCCGGCCTTTTGCTTTTGGGGCTAGCTTCGCTTCTCCTCCCAAGTCAGTTTATGCGCAGAAAGAGCCCCCCGCTGCCCTGCCGGGCATCTCCCCCACAGGTGGGGAGATCGGCTGGACGCACCGGTTTCCCCAAACAATTGGGGTCGCAGCACAGCGAAATGGTCGAGAGTCACGAAGGTCAAGCCGGCCCTCCGCATGGCTCCGGGCGTTCGCTGCTGCAATCGATTCACTGGATCGATTGCTCGGGCTCTGCCCGACCGCAGCTCACCCATTCCCGATCAAAATCCCCGCACCGAGCACCAAGCTGCCGCCGAGCACCACCTGGAAGGCCGCGCGCAGGAACGGCGTTTCCATATAGCGGTTCTGGATGAAGGCGATCGCCCAGAGTTCGAAGAAAACGATGACGCCGGCGGTGATCGTCGCCGTCCAGAAATGGGGGATCAGATAGGGCAGCGCGTGGCCGAGGCCGCCGAGCGTCGTCATGATGCCGCAGGCAAGCCCGCGCTTGACCGGCGAGCCCCTGCCGGAGATCTTGCCGTCGTCATGGGCGGCCTCGGTGAAGCCCATCGAGATGCCGGCGCCGACGGATGCGGAAAGGCCGACGAGGAAGGTTTGCCAGGTGTCCTGGGTGGCGAAGGCGGCGGCAAAGATCGGCGCCAGCGTCGAGACCGAGCCGTCCATCAGCCCGGCAAGGCCCGGCTGCACATAGGTCAGCACGAATTGCCGGTGCGCCGCCTCGTCCTCATCGCGCTTGACGTCTTCGGGCGTATGTTTGTCGCCCAGCATGCGGGCAATATCTTCATGTCCCTGCTCGGCCAGCGCCAGATCACCGAGAAGCTCGCGCGTCGAGGCGTCCGAGGTCCGCTTTGCCGCCTCGACATAGAAGCGGTAGGCCTGCTCCTCCATTGCCTCGGTCTCCTGCCGTATCGCATCGAGTGAAAGGCTTGCCCTGAGCCAGTCGGGCTTGCGTTCGTAGAAGCCCTGCACATGTTCGCGCCGGATCAGCGGGATGCGCTCGCCGAAACGCTGGCGATGGATCTCGATCAGGGATTTGCGATGGGTATCCTCGACCTCGGCCATATCTTCGAAAACCTTTGCCGAGGCCGGGAATTCGTTCCGCAGCCTGTCGGCATAGGCAAGATAGATGCGGGCATCGTCTTCCTCGGAGGCGATTGCGAGGGCGAGAATCTCCTGCTCGGACAGCGACTCGAAAGACCGTTTCGGTGATCTGAAAAATCGCGCCAACATAACTAATCTCCATGATTTAGAATTATTCTAAATCTAAAGAAGGAGCCAATGGCGGTCAAGGGTGCAGACAGGCCGGCTGACAGATTGCCGCAAGCCGCAAGCATGCCTTTGGCGCGCCGGCGCAAACAGCTATATAAGAGGGCGCCGCATCATGCGGCGCCGGGGTTTATGATGGATAATGACATTCAGGGCCGTCCTGCCCATGTCGCGGCGATCCGCGAAAGGGCGGAGGTCGAGATGCGGGCGATGGGCGTTGATGAGGCCTTCATCGGCAGGCTGGTCGAGACTTTTTACGGGCGCGTGCTGACGCATCCCGATCTTGGTCCGGTGTTCGACGCCAGGCTCTCCGGCCGCTGGCCGGAGCATATGGAGAAGATGAAGAGCTTCTGGTCGGCCGTCGCCTTCCGCAGCGGTGCCTATGGCGGCAAGCCGGTGCAGGCGCATACCGGCGTCGCGGATCTGACGCCGGATCTCTTTCCGAAGTGGCTGGCGCTATTTGCCGCAACGCTCGACGATGTCGCCCCGTCGCCGGAGGCCAAGGCCTGGTTCATGGGGACGGCGGAGCGGATCGCCAAGAGCCTGACGCTGTCGCTGTTCTACAATCCGGCGCTCGACGACCCCACGAAGAAGGCGGGCTGACGCATCACTGCCTGGCTGAGAAGGTTGCGCCGGCGCTTGCGGCAACGACCAGAGCCGTCCCTGCCATCTGCAGAAACGTCATCGGCTGCATCAGAATGAGGAAGCCTGCCAGAGCCGCAATGGCCGGTTCCAGACTCATGAGAATGCCGAATGACGTCGTCGGCATGCGCCGCAGGGCAATCAGCTCCAGCGTATAGGGCAGCAGCGGCACGAGAACAGCGAGGCCCGCCATTTCGATCAGGCCATAAGTATCAAGCGCCGGCGCTGCGCCCGAAAAGCCGAAGGGCGTCGCAACCGCAGCAGCAACCATCAGCGACATGGAAAGCCCTTCCAGGCCATTGAAGCTGGCGCCGATTTTCTTGGTCAGCACGATATAGATCGCCCAGCCCGTCCCCGCGCCGCCGGCAAAGAGAATGCCCCACATATCGCCGATCCAGCCTTCGCCGTCATGGGCAAGCGCCAGCACGCCAAGCGCGGCAATGAGCGGCCAGACGAGACGCCGGCTGAGACCGTAACCGATGGTCGCGACCGAAAGCGGGCCGAGAAAATCGATCGCCACGGCAAGGCCAAGCGGAATGCGCTCGATCGCTGCGAAAAAACTCATGGTCATCAATGCTGTCGTCGTGCCGAGAACGAGCGCGCTTGTCCATTGCTCTCTCGAGTAGCTGAAGATGCGCGGACGGACGGCGACGACCAGGATGATGGCGGCAAAGACGAGGCGCAGCCAGCTCGCGCCGGCCGGTCCATAGGTGGTGATCGCGTGGGAAGACAGAGCTGCGCCGAACTGGATCGAAGACATGGACAGGAGGCACATCAGCCCGCCGGCCGCCAGGCCGGAGGACGTTGCAGGCGTTTCCAATGCCAGCACGCCGGCGCCGTCGTTCGTTCCGTCTTTCATCCGCATCTCCGATCGAGCGCTCTTCATACGGAGGCCGCTTGCAACCGACAAATTCAATCTTCTGATCGAGGCAGCAAAAGACCTGATGCATCTCAGAGACGGCCGGAGAAGATCACCTCTTCGGCGTCTTCGACACTCATATCGAAGACCTTCCTGCCGATCTCGAAGCTGAAACCGTTGCGGGCGAAGGCCGACATTTCCTTTGCCTTGCGCTTGTCGTCGAGTTCGACACGACGAAAAGGGCCGAAGGCGCGTTTGCGGGCGAATATGGTCGCGGCATAGAGATCGTCAGCCTCTCCGAGTGCGGCCTCGACCTTGTCGCTCGCGACACCTTTGGCAGCAAGCTTCTGGGCGATCGCACGCTTCGACTTGCCGCCGCGTACGGCAGAGCGCGTGCTGATCTCGGCATAGGCGCCATCGTCGAGCAGCTTGTTGTCATAGGCAAATTTGACAGCGAAATCGGCAACGGCCTTGAGCTGGCCCGCGCTGATGTCTTCGAACTTCTCCCTGGCCTTGCGGGTGATGGCGTCGAAGAGCTGCTTTTCCGTCATCATCCGCCGCTCCAGGCGATAGATGGCGGAGTTGCGCGCCCAGCTCAGCATGCGTGAGGTCGGGATATCGGATGGATCGGTCTCGTCGGTCATATCAAGCGATCAGGCTTCCAGACCCTTGAGAACATTGGCGACATTGCGCCCGATCTCGGGAACGCCGTAGCCGCCTTCCATGCAGGCAAGCACCGGCAGGCCGGCAGCGGATATCATCGCGCCCATACGGATGAAATCGTCGGAGGTAAGGCGGAAGAAGGAGATCGGATCGCGCTCGAAGGTGTCGACACCGAGTGCGACGACGATTGCCTCGGCGCCGAAGGCCTTGATGCGAGCAAGCGCATCGGCAAGGGCAGAGGACCAGACCTCGAAAGGCGTGCCCGGAGGCATCGGATAATTGCGGTTGGTCCCCGTGCCCGCCCCCTCGCCCTCCTCTTCGGCATGGCCGAGGAAATAGGGAAAGGCGTGCATCGGATCGCCATGCAGTGAGGCGGTGAAAACATCGCCTCTGTGATAAAAGAGATCCTGGGTGCCGTTGCCATGGTGGAAATCGACATCGAGCACGGCAACCTTGGCCGCCCCATGATCGAGCAGCCGCTGGGCGGCGACACCGGCATTGTTGATGAAGCAATAGCCGCCGAAGAGATCGATGCCGGCGTGATGGCCGGGCGGGCGGCAGAGCGCGAAGGCGAAACGATGGTCCTCCGCCAGCCAGTCGGCGCCCGTTATGGCGCAACGCATCGAGGCGATCGCCGCCTCGTAGGAGCCGTTGGTGATCGAGGTATCGGCGGCATTGGCATAATGGCCGATCGCGCCAACGATATTGTCGGGCACGCGCTGGCTGGTGCGGCGCACCGGGAAGGAATTGGCGATCGCCTCGCCTTTGAAGCCGGCCGCCACCCATCGGTCCCAGACGGTGGCGAGAAAATCGAGATAGGCGGGATCATGCACTTTGTTGGCCGTTTCCAGCCCGTGTGCATCGGGCGCGACGACATCGGCAAAGCCCGCCTCCTTCACCGCCGCCAGGATCCATTCGGCCCGGAAAGGCGCCTCGAAGGGCGTCACCAGCTGGCCGGCGTAGAGCTCGGTCCTGGCGTCACGCAGCTTGTGATCCTCGGAATAGATGACGCGCATTGCAGATCCTGCCCCTGATTGAACATCGAGGTTTACACGGCTTCGCTCCAACGAAAAAGCGGCGTGTCGGCTTGATCGCCGAGCTAAATAACGCCACCTTCGCCGATATTTTCAGAACGAGGAAATTTTCCGCATGAAAGTGCTGATGGTCGATGTCGACGGCGTGCTCATTCATGGCCGGCCGGCCGATGGCCTGCCTCTCTTCACCTATCTGGAACGCGACCTTGGGCTGCGCCTGGACCTGCTGCAGCAGGCATTCTTCCAGACCCACTGGAGCGATATCGTCATCGGCCGCGAGGCGTTGGAACCGCGACTCTCGGCCGTGCTTGCAGAGATCGCGCCCCATCTCAGCGCCGCAACCCTGATCGATTATTGGTTCGAAAACGATTCCCGCCTCGATCTCAATCTCTTGGAAGAGCTTGCCGCCCTCCGGCAAAGCGGTGTTGCCCTCTTTCTGGCGACCAATCAGGAGCACAGGCGGGCGCGCTATCTGATGGAAGAGGCCGGCCTCGGCGCGCATGTCGACGGCATCATCTATTCCGCCGCGCTCGGGCACCGCAAACCTTCGCCGGAGTTTTTCCGGCTGGCGACCGAACGCGCCGGCGCCCTGCCCGGCGAAATCGCCTTCATCGACGATATGGCGGAAAACATCGAGGCGGCGCGGCAGTTCGGCTGGAGCGCGGCGCAATGGACGGCGGGCGCCAAGCTGCACGAGACGCTTTCCGCCTTCAGCCATACGGCGTGAGTGGAGCCGGCGCAATCAGGCGAGCCGCTTGTAGAACAGGGTGGTATCGCAGAAGCCGCCTTGCGGCCACAGCGCGTAATCGGGGATGACGCCGACGCGCTCCCAGCCGAGGCGCGGATAAATCGCCTCGGCATCGCTGCCGGTTGCCGTGTCGAGCACGAGCAGGGTTTTGCCGCGCTTTCTCGCCTCCCGCTCGGCGGCATCCATCAGCAGCCGGGCGAGACCCCTGCCGCGAGCGGAGCGATGCACCAGCAGTTTCTTCAGATCACCGCGATGCGGCTGGTTCGGCATCTGGGCAGCGCCCACCTGCACGGTACCGACGATGCTGCCGCCGAGTTCGGCGACCAGCAGCAGATTGCCGCCCGCGGCAACGGCATCGGCGACGTCATGCCAATAGGACTCGGCATCTTCAGGCGCATAGGGCTGCATGAAGCCGACCGATGCGCCGCCGGCGACGCAATCGGCAAGCACTTCCGACAGGGCGGGAATGGCGGCGCGCGCCTCCTCGGCGGAAAGGGTGCGAATGTCAGGCATGCTGTTCTCCTGAAATGAAAGCTGTTATCGGCCGCCGCGATCGAGAACGACGCAATAGCGCGCCGGTGCGTTGCCGGGATTGTGGAACACATGACCCTCGCCGACGGGCATGAAGAGGCAGTCGCCGGGGCGCAGCCGGTAGACCACCTCGCCGGCCGTCATCTCCAGCTCGCCATCGAACAGCCAGACATGCTGCGTCATGCCGCGCGAGGCCGCATGCGGGGGAAAGCTGACGCGGGCGCCGGCGGGAAATTCGACCTCGACAATATCGACATCGGAGGCCGTGCCGGGAGCCGAGACCGACCGCCTGATGTAACCGGTTTCCGGATCGCGCCAGACCTGCTGCTCCTGCCGTCGGGCGAGCGGCGAGGCCTGCTGCCCCTCCTCTGCGAAAAAGGCCGAGAGGGACAGGCCGAGGGCGGCGCAGATCCTTGCCAGCAGCGAGGCCGTCGGGCTCGCCTCGGCCCGTTCGATGCGTGAAATCATTGCGCGGCTGACGCCGGAGGCGGTGGCAAGATCGTCCAGCGTCAAGCCCTTTTCCAGCCGCAGCGTGCGGATGCGAATGCCGATCGCCTGTTCGAGTTGCTGTTCCATCTTCCGATCCGTTATCTACTATAAGAGAAATACATGATCCGATGATGGAATCAAGCCCATAAGCGGTGCGCACGCACCTTGCTTTCACCGCAGCCTGGCCGGTATATGTCAGCGCGATCGATGGAGAGACGAATGGACGCCAGCACGCAGAACACGGAACTGACGGCAAGCTTCACGACCGCCGCCTGGGACAGGATTGCGCCCATCATGGCCGAGATCGAGGCACTGCCGCTGCTGACGCGGCTCTCCGACGGCACGCTGCCGCCGGAAATCTTTCGCCACTACATCCTGCAGGACGCGCTTTATCTCAAGCACTATGCACGCTGCCTTGCCATCGTCGCCGCCAAGGCGCCCGACAATGCGCAGGTGCTGCGTTTCCTCGGCTCGGCCCAGAAGGCGATCACCGTCGAGCAGGGCCTGCATGCCGGCTTTCTCACCCAATTCGGCATCACGGCTGCGGATGTGACCGCGGCCGAGCCGTCTCCCACCTGCTTTGCCTATACCAATTTTCTGCTGGCCACCGCCTATCACCGCTCCTACGCGGTGGCGCTTTCCGCCATTCTCCCCTGCTTCTGGATCTACTGGCATGTCGGCGAGGCGATCAAGAACCGGCCCGTGATCGAGGGCAATGCCTTCCAGGCTTGGATCAACACCTATGGCGATCCGCAATTTGCCGCCGGCGCCCGCGAAGTGATCGCGCTGACCGACATCGCCGCCCGCGCCGCCTCGCCGGTAGAACGCATAGAGATGACCGATGTCTTTGTGCGCGCCTCGCAATATGAATGGATGTTCTGGGATTCGGCCTGGCGGCTGGAGACCTGGCCGGTCTGAGACGCGTTCGACCGGCTCGTAAAATAGCGTAAACGGCGGGATAATTACCGCTTTGCGGCCGGGGGCGGCGCTGCTATATGGCGCGCATGAGCACCAATTCGACCACTCCGCTGTCCCATATCCGCAACTTCTCGATCGTGGCCCATATCGACCACGGCAAATCGACGCTGGCCGACCGCCTGATCCAGACGACAGGCGGCCTTGCCGAGCGTGAAATGTCCGAGCAAGTGCTCGACAATATGGATATCGAGCGCGAGCGCGGCATCACCATCAAGGCCCAGACGGTGCGCCTGCACTACCAGGCCGACAATGGCGAGAAATACATCCTCAACCTGATCGACACGCCCGGCCACGTCGACTTCGCCTATGAAGTCTCGCGGTCGCTGTCGGCCTGCGAGGGTTCGCTGCTCGTCGTCGACGCCAGCCAGGGTGTGGAAGCGCAGACGCTCGCCAACGTCTACCAGGCGATCGACAACAATCACGAGCTCGTCACCGTGCTCAACAAGATCGACCTGCCGGCCGCCGAACCCGACCGCATCAAGGAACAGATCGAGGAAGTGATCGGCATCGACGCTTCGGAGGCCGTGCTGATCTCGGCCAAAACAGGCCTCGGCATTCCCGACGTGCTCGAAGCGATCGTCCACAAGCTGCCGGCGCCGAAGAGCCCGGGCGGCGAAAAGGCGCCGCTGAAGGCGCTGCTCGTCGACAGCTGGTACGACACCTATCTCGGCGTCATGGTTCTCGTGCGCATCATCGACGGCGTGCTGACCAAGGGCCAGACCATTCGCATGATGGGCACGGATGCGAAATACCAGGTGGAGCGCGTTGGGGTGCTGACGCCGAAGATGGTCAATGTCGACAGCCTCGGCCCCGGCGAGATCGGCTTCATCACCGCCTCGATCAAGGAAGTGGCCGATACCCGCGTCGGCGATACGATCACCGAGGACAAGCGGCCGACCGCACAGGCACTGCCGGGCTTCAAGCCGGCGCAGCCGGTGGTGTTCTGCGGGCTCTTCCCTGTTGATGCCGCCGATTTCGAGGATCTGCGCGCCGCCATGGGCAAGCTTCGCCTCAACGACGCCTCCTTCTCCTTCGAAATGGAATCGTCTGCCGCCCTCGGCTTCGGCTTCCGCTGCGGCTTCCTCGGCTTGCTGCATCTCGAAATCATCCAGGAGCGGCTGGAGCGCGAGTTCGACCTCGACCTCATCGCCACCGCCCCCTCGGTCGTCTACAAGATGTACATGACCGACGGCACCGAGCGCGAGTTGCACAATCCGGCCGACATGCCGGATGTCGTCAAGATCTCCGAGATCCACGAGCCGTGGATCCGCGCGACGATCCTAACACCCGACGATTATCTCGGCGGCATCCTGAAGCTCTGCCAGGATCGCCGCGGCATCCAGATCGAACTCACCTATGTCGGCACGCGCGCGATGCTGACCTACGACCTGCCGCTCAACGAAGTCGTCTTCGATTTCTACGACCGGCTGAAGTCGATCTCGAAAGGCTATGCCTCCTTCGACTATACGCTCACCGATCACCGCGAGGGCAACCTCGTGAAGATGTCGATCCTCGTCAACGGCGAACCGGTCGACGCGCTATCGATGATGGTGCACCGCACCGCCGCCGAAAAGCGCGGCCGCGACATGTGCGAGAAGCTCAAGGAACTGATCCCGAAGCACATGTTCAAGATCCCGATCCAGGCGGCGATCGGCGGCAACGTCATCGCCCGCGAGACGATCTCGGCGCTGCGCAAGGACGTGACCGCGAAATGCTACGGCGGCGACGCCACCCGCAAGCGCAAGCTGCTCGACAAGCAGAAGGCCGGCAAGAAGCGCATGCGCCAGTTCGGCAAGGTGGAGATTCCGCAGGAAGCCTTCATCGCGGCGCTGAAGATGGGCGACGAATAGGCTTTCGCAGGGCCTCTCTTTGACGAAGAGTCCTGAGTCTCCTTGGTTTGTTGACAAGCATCGCTCTTTTCTCCGTCGTCCTCGGCCTTGTGCCGAGGATCTGCCAACATATCAACCGGCTGCAGATGCTCGGGACAGGCCCGAGTATGACGGAGGAGACGTGGTCACGCTCCATCAGTCGTTCAGCGAGATATAGGTCCTCATCCCGCCTTCCAGATTTGGCTTCGTTACTGGCATAGCGAGTTTCAGAATCGAACTTCGAGAAGCTTCGATGGCATCCGGCCCGCGCGAATGAAGCTCTGAAAAAAGGAAAGCACGTCGGTAGCTAGGAAGTCGTATTGACGAGGTGTAGCGCCCGGAGAAGAACAAGGTATGATGCCAGCGCTAATGCGTTGGCATTTGCTAGGGAGATTCTGCCACGAATGAAAGCCGAGCAACGGGAAAGCCTGCATCGGCTGGCGCAAATACCGATCCAACGACACTAGCAAGCGCGGCAAAGCCCGTCAAAAAACAAGCGACGATGAAACGCTGCCTCGTGCAGAACGCGAAAGACTTTGGCGAATTGAAAATGCCGAGGCGATCGCGGAGCAAAATGAGTATGTCGCGAAGCATGGCCTGCCGTTCGCCAAATACAGGCAGTTTTGAGTCACGCGCTGCCCATATATTCCTTCACCAGTCCTTCATAGGCCGCCATCTCGGGTAGCGCCGCGTAGCTGTGCACCGCTCCGGTCTCGGCAAAGGCCAGCTTCTCGCTCGTCCATGTCTCGATGAATGGCGTGAACCAACTGGGATCGTCGAGCATCGTGACGCGCAGATTGACGAACCAGTCCATGCCTTCCGGGCGGGTGAACATCCAGCTCATGCAATGCGGGCAGAAGTAGTGTTTCGTCGTGCCGTGCAGGCCGCCGATGACCGGCTCGCCTTTCGTCACCTCGAAGCCTTCGCTGGGGATGGCGGCACTCAGCGAATAGGCGCTCGCAGTCATCCTCTGGCAGCCCGTGCAGTGGCAGGCCATGGTCAGCAGCGGCGGCGCGCTGATCTTCAACCGCACCCGGCCGCAACGGCAGCCGCCTTCCATGGGTAAATTGTGTGCCGTCATGATATCTCTCCCCCTTCCGCCACGTGATCTAGCGGAGCTGGCGCCGTTGTCGAGGGAGCCCGCCTGCGTAAATCTCAGAGGCGGTTCATCGGGCGCGCCGGATTGCCGACCACGGTTGCACCCGGCGGCACATCCTTCGTTACGACGGCGCCGGCGCCGACGATCGCGCCATCGCCGATGGTCACGCCACCGAGGATGACGGCGGCCCCGCCGATCCAGACGTCGCTGCCGATCGCAACCGGCCGGGCGATCTCGATACCCTGGCTGCGCAGTGCGGGATCCTTGTGATGTTCGGCACAATAGATCTGCACGCCCGGCCCGAGCATGGTGCGGTCACCGATCGTCACCCGGCCGGAATCGAGGATGGTGCAGCCGGCATTGAAATAGACACGCTCGCCGAGGGTGATATTGATGCCGTAGGAGCAGTGAAACGGCGCTTCGATGAAGATGTCGGGCGCCGCGATTGCAAAGAGCGCCCTGAGCGCCGGGGCGACGGCCCCGCGCTCATCCGGCCGCAGCGTATTATGGGCGTGAACGGCGAGGCGCGCCTGCTGGCGCAGGCGATCGAGCTCATCGTCGAGGCAGCAATACCACTCACCCGCCGCCATCCTTTCAAATTCGCTTACCGGCATCGCTTCGCCTCTCAAGCCGAGGCCTCCGACAATATTCCGATCTCTGCCGGGTTGATCAGGCTGACCCAGGCACGCGCGATGGCCAGGCCGGCGGCATCGGCGGCAACGCCATGGTGCGCCGCCAGTTCGGCATGGTTTTCCAGCCACCCGGGGGCGATGCGGGCGATCGTTTCGGGAAATTCCGCCTTCCACTGCTCGACGACCGCTTGGTCGGCCTCGAAATGGAACTGGGTGCCGTAGACGGCGCGGCCGATGCGGAAGGCCTGGTTATCGGCGACGGAGCTCGTCGCCAGGCGCACCGCGCCCTCGGGCAGGGCAAAGGTGTCGGCATGCCATTCGAAGATCGTGAACTCGCCGCCAAGCGCCGATAGCAGCGGATCGGCCCGGCCCTCGGCGGTGACGCCGATCCTGTGCCAGCCGAATTCGCGTGCGGTGCCGAGATGATTGTCGGCGCCATAGGCGCGAGCGAGGATTTGGCTGCCGAGGCAGATGCCGAGCACGGCCTTGCCGGCATCGCCGAAGCGGCAGGCAAGCCGGGCGAGCTCCGGCAGGTAGGGATGGGCCTCGTCATCCAGCGCGCTCTGCTCCCCGCCGAGAACAACCAGCGCGTCATGGCTCGCTATATCGAGCGGCAGGATGCCGTCCTGCCAGACGCGAAACCACTCGATCTCAGCGCCCGCCTCGTCGAGCGCCCCAAGACCGGTATTCTTCATGTTTTCGACGACTGCGACTCGCATAGGCGTTCCCGATATGATCGACGTGGAGGAGACCATGCCGCAAGACCATAGGCAATACGCTTCTATCAGAGCAATTGCGCGGCCACGTCAACGCGCTTAAACCAAGCGGAACGAAAGGAAATCGCCATGACCGAAAAAGCCCGCGTCTCGATCCTCTACTGCACCCAGTGCAACTGGCTGCTGCGCTCCGCCTGGATGGCGCAGGAGCTGCTGCATACCTTTTCCGACAGCCTCGGCGAAGTGGCGTTGATCCCCGGCACCGGCGGCAATTTCGAGATCCGCGTCAATGGCGATCTCATCTGGGAGCGCAAGCGCGACGGCGGTTTCCCAGGGCCGAAGGAGCTGAAGCAGCGGGTTCGCGACATCGTCGAGCCCGGCCGCGATCTCGGTCATGTCGACCGCGCCTCGCTCGAAAGCTGACCTCAGCGATAGGGCGATCGGCAGACCCGGTAGACGCCCTCATAGGTGAGGAAGTGATCGCTCCGCGGATTGTAGGAGCGGTACTCGTTGGTGCACCAGGCGATATGCTTGTTCATATCGCGCGCCGCCGGCTGAACCCTCCGCACCGGCGGCGGATCATAGGTCAGCTGCGGCCGCCCGGCCGCACCCGGCAGATAATAGGTCGGGCCGGCGCCGCGCGGGCGGTAGTTCGGCTGAACATAAGCGGGGCGATGCCATTGCTGCGGCCCGAAGCCGAAGCAGCCGCGAAAATCGCAAAGCGTCGAGCCCCTATTGAGCGGCCCGAGCCCAGGCTTACCCACCTTCGGCGAATCGGCGGCTGCAATTGCAGGCGACAGAACGGCCAAGAGGCCGGCGAGCAGAAACATGCGGGAAGCAGGCATCGTCCATTTCCTGTTGATCCTCTCTTATATAGGACGCCCAATGACAGGCGCTATGCCTGTCCGGCAGCACGCCTCCTGATGTGATCAGCAGTTTTTTGCCAACTGTCAGGAAAACTTCAAAAACCCAGTTGACAGTCGCCGGCCACCCCCTTACATCGCTCTCCGTCGCCCAGATGGCGGAATTGGTAGACGCGCAGGTTTCAGGTACCTGTGCCGCGAGGCGTGGAGGTTCGAGTCCTCTTCTGGGCACCATTCCAATCTTGATCTCTACCAAGATCAGATAATCAAGCCTTCCAAAATGGCGCATTTGTACCTTCCAACGAAGGTCGTTGACGATGCGCTTATCGATATGGCTGGTACCATGATGCTGATTCTGGAAGCCTAACCAGCGCAGCCTATGATGGCGCGATTCCCGGCCTTCACGCCGCCATATGCGGCGCCGTCTTCCCGCCGTCTGCAATCACCGACAAAACCACGATGCCGGCTTCTGTGGCGGCGCTCAGAAGCAAGTCCCTGAGTTCGTCCATTCCGGCCTGCCCGGTGATTGCATCGGCGCAAGCCTTCACGGCCGCGACATATTCCTCTCCGTCGTCAAGCGGCCATTCGATCATCAGAACCTCGGCTACGTCTCGGAGCGTCCGGACGATCTTGTACTTTCCCCGGCCCCCAATAAAGAGAACGAGAGGCGCAAAATCCACCGATGTGTTCCATTGCATGGCACTTTCTCCCCACGGATTAGAATATTAGTAATAATGCAATTAGCATGCCGCGCAAGGCGAAAGCGGCGTTGTTGCCGGACAGAACGGTTTTGTCCTTTTTGACCACCCGGCACCGAAGCGCATGAGTACCGTGATCAAGCTCAGTTGTTCCGTTGAGTCATCCCGCCTGTCGGGGCCTCAGCGAGCTCCGGCAGAAAATATCGACGCGCGAGTCTTCTTCTATCCCTCTCCAGCCTCTCCATGTTCGAAGACCTGCCCGGGAACGTGAACGCCTGGAGCATTACGGGCCGCGCAATCAATCTGCCCAGCTATTACGATATGAGCGAAGCCGATATCGGTCGGGTGGCGGCAACGCTGCTCGATGTGGCGGCCCGACGGTTCGGACAGGCGCACCCAACGGCTTTGTTGACCGGCTGAGGCGCTTATCGCACCGGCTGATAGTGGCCGCGCAGCGGCACCTTGCCGCCCATTGTGACGAAGCCGTCGCGTTCGCAGACATACATTAGCGTCGGCATGCCGCCGGAGCGGAAGATCTCGTCGTAGCGGCGGCGGATCTGGACGGTTTCAGTGCGGCAATTATAGGATTCCTCTTCCTTCTTGTCCGGCTGCGCCTTGACGCCGGGCAGACCCTTGTAGGGATAGAGGGCTTGAACGTCCGAATTCACCGGTTTTGACCAGTCAACGGCAAAGGCGGAGGCTGGCGCAAGGCCTGATGTGGCAACGAGCAATATCGGAAACATCATCACAAGCCGCATGGAACTCTCCTGTCGGCATCGCCGGCCGCCCATAGGATGTAGGAAAACCGAGGATCGTGATCAAGCAGCCGCAGCGGGCGTTTTCCTGAAATAGCTTCTGACGATGGGATGGCTGAAGAGGCCGGCGAGAATCGCAAAGCCGGCGCCGACGACGAAACCGGCAAGCAGACCGCCGATGATGCCGGCGACCAGCAGGATCTTTTTTCCCGGGCCATCGGCCTTGACCGGCGGCTCGGCCGGCGAGATGACGCGAATGTTGCTCTGGCTGAGGTTCTGCTCCTCGCTCGTCTGGCTCGAGCGCTTCAGTACCGTCTCGTAGATATCGCGCGCCGCCGTCGCCTTGCGCTGCAATTCGTTCAATTCCACCTGCTTGTCCGAGGTCGTCGCCTGCAGCGCCTTCTGGACGGCAAGCTCCTTGGCGATGCTGTCTTCGGCGGCCTTCGCCTGCTCGTATTCGCCGCGTGCCGAGGTGGCGAGGCGCTGCAATTCACCCTTGATTTCGCCGGATATGCTCTGCAGCGAGGAGCGGGCCGCCTGCAGGCGCGGATGACGCGTGCCCATCTGGCTTTCGAGGCTGCCGACGGCGGCGGCTTGGGCTGCATATTGCTGACGCAGGCTGACCAGCGGCGAGGTGGCGCCGCCCTCGGTCTGATTGCCGGCGACGATGTCCTCGACGCGCAGATTGGCGACGGCGTCGGCGCGGGCCTTGGCCTGGATGGTCTTTTCCTGCGCCGTCACCAGCAGCGTGTTCAGCGAGCCGAGCCGCTGATCGGAAATCAGGTTGCCCTCGGTCGCGGCCATGTCGTTGTCGGCGCGGAAGGTCTCGACCGCCTGCTCGGCCTCCAGCACCTTCTGGCGCAGGTCGTCGAGGCGTCCACCGAGTGTCGAGGAGGTGTTTTCGTAGAGGCCGTTCGAGGCGCTGTTTTCCTCTTCGGTGAAGGCAGTGACGACCTGGTTGGCAAGCTTTGCCGATTTTTCCGGATCATTGGTCGTCGCGGCAAGCGAAACGACATAGGTGGTGGCCTGGCGGGTGATGACAAGCGCCTTCTGCAGGGTGCCGATGACGGCAGCGCCATCGGTGCGGCCGCCGGTGAATTCCGGATCCTGATCGAGCTTCATCGCCTCGACGACGCGGCGCAGCACATTGCCCGAAGTCAGAATCTGCACCTGGCTGTCGATCAGCGCCGAGATCATTTCAGGCGACGGACCGGAAGATTGCGCACCGGCCTCGGCAAGGCCGATCTGGCGCGGATCGAAATAGAGGCTGCTGACGGCCGTGTATTTCTGGCCGATGAACGGCGCCAGCGCGCCGCCGGCGACGGCGCCGAGAAGGGCGAGGGCAAGCACCACCAGGCGGTGGCTCCAGATCGCCGCGATGCTGGAGCGGAGGTCGAGAAGCGGAGCGGCGGGTGCCGACACGCTCTGCGGCGGCACATCAAACGCGGGCCGCTCGGCAGGCGGAGGCGACGGCTGTTCGTAACGGCGCGTTTGCGCAACGCTTGCCGGCGGCGGCACGAAAGGCGGAGGAGCGGGTTCGGGCGCCGGGCGGGCGAAATCATCCGGGCGGACGATAGGACTGCGCAGCCGCACGCCTTCCGGCGCAGGCTGAGGCGGCTCATAACTGCGCCAGCCGGGCAGCCGGCTTACTCTATTCCTGTCATACTGGCTCATACGCGCACTCGTGTCCCGCCCAGCGTGAAAGACTGAAGCCGAGGTGCCGAGACTTTAGAAATTCTTAGCTAACGGACCGTTAAGATGGGCCCGAGCGACGTCGATGTCGCGATTTGCCGTGATTCGAGGGTAGGATGAGGACGACACGACATCTGGTGGCGCTGCTGCTTGCGGCCGCTCTCACCCCGTCGTCGGTCTTTGCGGCCGGTGCGCCCTGCTATCGCGGCGTCAATCTCTCGGGCGGCGAATATGGCGAGCGCGGCGGCACCTACGGCACGAACTATATCTATCCAAGCGAAGAGACGATCGGCTATTTCGCCAAAAAGGGCATGACGATCATCCGGCTGCCCTTCCGCTGGGAGCGGCTGCAGCCGGCGCTCGGCGGCCGGCTCGACGATGACGAAATCAAGCGGATCAAAGATACCGCTGCCTTAATCCGCAAGCACGGCATGGCGGTCCTGCTCGACCCGCATAATTTCGGCTATTACGACAAAGTACAGATCGGCACTGCGCCGGCGACGGACGCCGCGTTCGCCGACTTCTGGGCGAGGCTCGCGGTCGAATTCGCCAATGAGAACGGCGTGCTCTTCGGCCTGATGAACGAACCGCATGACATTAAGGCAACGGACTGGCTCGATGCCGCCAACGCCGCGATCCGCGGTATCCGGGCCGTCGGCGCACGCAATCTCATCCTCGTGCCGGGCACGGCCTGGAGCGGCGCTCACAGCTGGGAAAAGGATGTGATCGGCGGCGCCAACGGCACGGTGATGCTCGGCGTGCGCGATCCTCTCGATTTCTACGCGTACGAGGTCCACCAATATCTCGACGTCGATTCGTCGGGAACCCATCCAACCTGCGAAGGTGCGGATGCCGCGGTCGAAGCGATCGCCGGGGTCACCGCCTGGCTGAAGCAAAACCACAAGCGCGGCTTTCTCGGCGAATTCGGCGCCTCCGCCGACAAGGACTGCATGGGCGGGCTGAGAGAAATCTACGCCACCATGTCTGGAAATAGCGACGTCTGGCTCGGCTGGTCTTATTGGGCGGCCGGCGAATGGTGGCCGGCGAACGAACCTTTCAACGTTCAGCCGCGTCAGGGCCCTGAGCGGCCGCAGATGCGGCTTCTCGCCGAGTCGGCCAAAGCCGATGCCGGCGCCTGCACCGCCGTCAAGCCCGCGGAGAACTGACCGTGGCAGCGCTCGATCAGAAAGCAGTGACGTTCACCGTGGCGAGCAACCGGGTCGATGCGGCCGCGAGTGGATCGCGCGTCGACCATCCGGTGCTCTGGCTCGGGCTGCTGTCGGTGCTCTATAACGGCATCCTGGCCTTCATCAACCACAACATCGTGCCGCTTTCGTTGACGCATGTCGCCGCCAGCGAGGGCCTGATTCTGGCAAGCGCCATCATCTACATCCTCCATAAGGGGATTTACGAAACCGACCTGCCGGCCTTCTTGTTCCTGCTGTTCACGCTTGTCGTGACCATCTATGTCAGCGTGCTCAACCGCCTACCGTTCGTCGATCATTTCCGCAACGTGCTGATCATCTTCTGCTTTTCCGGTATTGGCGGCTGGAGCAACGAGAAAACCATGAAGCTGGCCTTTCGCTGGGCCAGCCTTGCGGTGCTGATCTTCCTGATCTTTGAGATCGTCAGCGTGCCGTTCTATGTCAGCATCGTGCATCCGTCCGATTATTTCGCCAATACGCGCGGACTGCTGCCGCTGAGCTACAATAAGACAGGCCTGTTCCAGAACGCACTCGGTTTTCCCGAGCGCTTCTCCTTCGGCATCATCGACCATCGCTCGTCATCGATCTTCCTCGAACAGGTGTCGCTCGCCAATTTCTGCGGCGTGATTGCGATCTATCTGGTGTCGATGTGGGACAGAATTAGCCGGTGGGACCGGCTGCTGTTCATCGCCACGGCAGTGCTGATCCTGGTGACGAACGATACGCGCACGATGCTGATCTTCTGTTTTGCCTGCATCGTCGGCTATTTCGTCTTTCCGAAGATCCCGAAGAATTTCAACTTGGCGCTGATGCCGCTGATCATCGCCGCAGGTTTCCTCGTCTACACCATGAAGCCCAATGCGACAGGTGACAATTTCACCGGCCGCATCAATCTGACGATGAAGAAGATCATGGAGCTCGATCCTCTTGCCGTTCTCGGCCTTTCGGTCGACAGGGTCGCCGAATTCGCCGACAGCGGCTATGTCTACCTGATCTACGCGGCGACCATTTTCGGCGTCATCGCCTTCTGGCTGTTCGTCTGCCTCTTCCCAGCAGGCCGCACGGCGGCGCAGCGGCGCTGCGCCCATTCACTTTCTCTTTTCATTTTTCTGAATATGATGATCGGAGGGACGGCGGTTTTCTCGATGAAGATTGCCGGCCTCCTGTGGTTCGTCGTCGGATATATGCGCTTCCACGACAACCCGCGCATCCGGCAGGGTCGTGCGGCAGATGTAACGAGTTGACCGCAGCCGCGCGGAAGGGACCGGCGCCGGCGCGAGCCCGAGGAGCAAGACGCTCGATGCTTGTCCAGCTTCAATATCTGCGCGCTGTCGCGGCGCTGATGGTCGTTTATTTCCATGCGATATTGCAGCTTGCCAAAGTCAATCCCGCCGTTGACGCGACGGCTTTTCTCTATGGTGAAACCGGGGTCGACATCTTCTTCGTCCTCAGCGGATTCGTGATGTGGCTGACGACGAGCGGGCGCGCGATGAGCCCCTTCGATTTCGCCCGCCGCCGCATCAGAAGGATTGTCCCGCTCTATTGGCTGGCAACGCTGTTTTCTGCTGTCGTGGCGCTGGCGGCCCCATCATTGCTGAAATCGACGGTGTTCGACCTTCCGCATCTAATCGCCTCGCTGTTCTTTCTGCCATGGGCCAATGCCGCCGATCCCGGCACGATCACCCCCGTCGTCGTGCCGGGCTGGACGCTGAACTACGAGATGTTCTTCTATTTCGTGTTTGCCCTCTTGCTGCCGCTCTCGGAAGCCCGCCGGATTCCGGCCATGTTTGCCGTCTTTGCCGTGATCCTGATCGCCTGCCGGCTGCTGCCGGAAACAACGGCCACCCGGTTCTACGGCGAACCGATCATGCTGGAGTTTCTCGCCGGCGTGGTGCTTGGCTGGCTATATGGGCAGAAGGCGCTCCTGCCGAACCGCTGGGCATGGGCGGCGCTCGCCATTGGCTTTGCGTTCCTCCTCGTCAACGAGGCGCTGATGCCGCCGGAGAGCCGGTTCTACGCCTGGGGGGTCCCGGCAGTCTTCATCCTCTACGGCGCGGTCTCCACCGATTTTTCCCGGCTGCCGGTTCTGAGATGGCTCAACTATCTCGGCGACTGCTCCTACGCCATCTACATCACCCACGCTTTCACGCTTGCTTTCCTCAGGGTCGCCGCCGACCGCCTGCCGATCGGCATCCTGCAGCAGCCGGTGCTCTTCGTGATCCTGTCGCTGGTGCTCTCGTCGGTCGGCGGTGCCATCGTCCACGAAATCACCACGCCGCGCCGCAAGGTGGCCGCAGCAAGCCGTCCGCCGGCCTGACTTTCGTGCCGAAGGCGAGAATACGCATCCCCACGGCGCTGGCGGCACAGTTTTTTGCGCAACTTCTCCTAAGCTAAGGCCTGGAAGCGAGAGAACTTGCACAAACGTGATGGTTCATCTTGCAATTTGTCGCATGAATGAAAGCGCACCGGCCTATTCGCGGCCCGGGCTTTGATCTAAGCACGGCGGCGCTCTTGAAGAGGGAAGAGGGACAGATATGAGAAGCTATGTATTGACGGTATCCTGCAAATCGACGCGTGGCATCGTTGCGGCGATTTCCAGCTATCTGGCGGAGAAGGGCTGCAACATCATCGACAGCTCACAGTTCGACGATCTCGATACCGGCAAGTTCTTCATGCGCGTCAGCTTCATTTCGGAAGAGGGGCTGTCCGGCTCGGCGATCAGCACCGATTTTGCCGCCGTCGCCGCACCTTTCGAAATGGACTACGAGTTCCACGACAGCGAAAGCCGCATGAAGGTGCTGCTGATGGTGTCGCGCTTCGGCCATTGTCTCAACGACCTGCTCTACCGCTGGAAGATCGGCGCCCTGCCGATCGACATCGTCGGCGTCGTCTCCAATCATTTCGATTACCAGAAGGTCGTCGTCAATCACGACATCCCCTTCCACCACATCAAGGTGACCAAGGAAAACAAGCCGCAGGCCGAAGCCCAGCTCGTCGAGCTCGTCAACCAGACCGGCACCGAACTGATCGTGCTCGCCCGCTACATGCAGGTCCTCTCCGACCAGCTCTGCAAGCAGATGTCGGGCAGGATCATCAACATCCACCATTCCTTCCTGCCGTCCTTCAAGGGTGCCAACCCCTACAAGCAGGCTTATGAGCGCGGCGTCAAGCTGATCGGCGCAACCGCCCACTACGTCACCGCCGATCTCGACGAAGGCCCGATCATCGAGCAGGACACGGCGCGCATCACCCATGCCCAGAGCGCCGACGACTATGTCTCGATCGGCCGCGATGTCGAAAGCCAGGTGCTGGCCCGCGCCATCCACGCCCATATCCACCACCGCACCTTCATCAACGGCAACCGCACCGTCGTCTTCCCGGCCAGCCCCGGAAGCTACGCCTCCGAACGCATGGGGTGAAGCCGCCAAGGCCGGCATCTCTTTTGCTGGCAAACGACAATCACCCGTTGCCTGCCGACAGCAAGTATTTGATTATCTCGCTCAACGGGTAATCGAATCATGCTGCGGGAGGGGGTGTCATGAACGACGAGGCGCTTGTTGATCGCATGGCGCTGCCGCGTCCCGACGTCACCATCGCAGACGCGGAAGAGATCCTGCTTGCCCATTACGGCCTGTCCGGCACGCTTGCCGAACTCGGCAGCCAGCAGGATCGCAACTATCGCGTCGACAGCGATCGCGGCCGTTATGTGCTGAAGATTTGCCATGCGGCTTACGAGACCCGCGAACTCGAAGCGCAGAACGCGGCGATCCATCACCTGAAAAGCAAGGCGGACGCGCCACGCGTTCCCACTGTGATCGCCACGAATGACGGGCGGGAGATCCTTGTCCTTACCGTGCGCGGGCAGGGCTATCAGGTCAGGCTGCTGGAATATCTGGGAGGTCGAGGGCTGACGGAACTGACATATCTGGCGCCGGCTTCCGTCGCGGCGCTTGGCGCTCTCTGCGCGAGACTGGCGCTGGCGCTTGCCGATTTCGACCATCCGGGCCTCGACCGCAGCCTGCAATGGGACCTGAGGCGGGCCGGGCCGGTTGCCGTGCAGTTGCTTTCCGCCATCACCGATAGCGCCGCGCGCGATCGGATCGCCAAGACCATGGTCATGGCCGTACGTCGCATCCAGCCGCTGGCGCCGTCGCTCCGGCTGCAGGCCGTCCATCACGACGTCACAGGCGACAATGTTGTCGGCCATCGCGATGCCCGTGGCCACACCATCCCCGACGGGGTGATCGATTTCGGCGACATCATCCGCGGCTGGCTGGTCGGCGACCTCGCCGTCACCTGCGCCTCGCTGCTGCATCAGGCGAATGGCGACCCCTTTCATATCCTACCCGCCGTCACCGCCTATCAGGCGATCTATCCGCTGAGCGACGACGAACTGAAGGCGCTGTGGCCGCTGATCGTCGCGCGCGCGGTCATCCTCGTCGCCAGCAGCGAGCAGCAGATTTCAGTCGATCCCGACAACGACTATGTCCGCGGCAATCTCGACCGCGAGCGGGCGATCTTCGATACGGCGATGTCGGTTCCGTTCGAACTGATGGAGGCCGCCATCCTCAAGGCGGCCGGCGTGGGCGTCGCCGCCCCGGACGCATCGGAATGGCTGCCGCTGCTGCCCGACATCGATCCTGCCGCGATCGCCTATATCGATCTCGGGGTGCAGAGCCCGCATTTTTCCGCCGGCAACTGGCTGAATGCCGATATGGACTGGCGGCTGCTTGCCCGGGCTGCGACCGAAAACGGCACGGCGGCAACGCGCTACGGTGAATATCGGCTCTCCCGCGCGGCCCTCGCAAACACCAAGGAACAGGCGACCTGCGCTCTGCATGTCGATATATGCCTTGCGGCGGGAAGCGCGGTCGCAGCACCCTTTGCCGGCCGCATCGGCTGGAAGGACCAGCATCTGATCCTGACCTCCCAGACGGTGACCCTGCACCTCGACGGGCTCGACCTCTCGGTCGAGAATGAAGCCGAGGTTGCCAGCGGCGAGTTGCTGGGCACGGTCGCCGGAGAGGCGTCGTCGCTCGGCGGGCTGCGTCTCCAGCTCTGCAGCGTCGCGGGCCTCGAACCGCCGCTCTTTGCCACGCCGCGCGAGGCAGCGGCCTGGTCGGTGCTCTGCCCTTCACCCTCGCCCCTTCTCGACCGGCAAGCGGATGCTCCGCAACCGGAAACCGCTGGTCTGCTCGTCACGCGGCAGGCGCATGTCGCAAACGCGCAGAAGCACTATTATGCCGCGCCGCCGCAGATCGAGCGCGGCTGGAAAGAACATCTGTTCGATGTCGAGGGCCGCGCCTATCTCGATATGGTCAACAACGTCACCATCCTCGGCCATGGCCACCCCAGGTTCGCGGCGGCAATCGGCGCACAATGGCTGCGGCTCAATACGAATTCTCGCTTCCACTATGCCGCGATCGCGGAATTTTCCGAACGGCTCGCCGCGCTTGCGCCTGAGGGGCTCGATACGGTCTTTCTGGTCAATAGCGGCTCCGAGGCGAACGATCTGGCGATCCGGCTGGCGCAAGCCCATAGCGGCGCGCGTGATATGCTGTGCCTGCTCGAAGCCTATCACGGCTGGTCGGCGGCGAGTGACGCCGTCTCCACCTCGATCGCCGACAATCCTGAGGCGCTGAGCACCAGGCCGGATTGGGTGCATGCGGTCGTCTCGCCGAATACCTATCGCGGCGCGTTTCGCGGGCCCGACACGGCCGCGAGCTATCTCAGCGCCGTCATGCCGATGCTGGAGACGATCGACGCCGGCGGCCAAGGCCTGGCCGGCTTCATCTGCGAATCAGTCTACGGCAATGCCGGCGGCATTCCCTTGCCGGACGGTTATCTCCGGGAGATCTACGCCCAGGTGCGCGCCCGCGGCGGCCTCTGCATCGCCGACGAGGTGCAGGTCGGTTATGGCAGGCTCGGTCATTATTTCTGGGGTTTCGAACAACAAGGAGTGGTGCCCGATATCATCACCGTCGCCAAGGGCATGGGCAACGGCCATCCGCTTGGCGCCGTCATCACCACACGCGCGATCGCGCAGTCACTGGAGAAGGAAGGCCCCTTCTTTTCCTCGACCGGTGGCAGCCCGGTCAGCTGCATCGCCGGCACGGCGGTGCTCGATATCATGGCCGAGGAAAAGCTGCAGGAAAATGCCCGCACGGTCGGCGATCACCTGAAGGGGCGGCTTGCGGCGCTGATCGACCGTTACCCGATCGCCGGCGCCGTGCATGGCATGGGCCTCTATCTCGGCCTGGAATTCGTCCGCGACAGAACGACGCTGGAGCCGGCGACGGCAGAGACGGCGGCCATCTGCGACCGGCTTCTAACACTCGGCGTCATCATGCAGCCGACCGGCGATCACCAAAACGTGCTGAAGATCAAACCGCCGCTCTGCCTCAGCATCGAAAGCGCGGATTTCTTCGCGGACATGCTGGAAAAGGTGCTCGACGAAGGCTGGTGAGCGCGGCCTTTCCGACATTAACCAAATCGGTCATTTCGAGGCATTTCGATTTTTAATGAAACGGCCCATTGCCTGATTCAGCCGGGCTTCCTATGTCTGCTGCGGCGATCGAAAGAGTTTCGATTCTGTCATGCGAATTTTACGAAAAGCTGATATGTGTCTTTCCGTAAGTTTAGCTGGAATAGAATAGAATTTTCCGGATCGTCGATTTTTTGACACGTTTCGGAATATGTTTCTGACAGGCTATCGGGTAATGTCTACCAAGTTAGTAGATTACCAAGTCAGCCATCACCGGTCCCGGGCTCTTCCGAGACCACTCAAGCGCAACGCCAACGCAAGGAACGAGACATGATAGACATCGATATTCTCGCCACTTTCCTTTGGCGATCTGTGCTTGGCAATGACCGTCCGGGCGCCCTCTCCCGCCCGAACTGTCGAATGTGACGTTCGTCCTCCTTTTCAACGGTACCAGACAAGTCAATTCGCCATGGCTGCGCCTATCGCGCGGCAGGAGTTCTATCTATGAAGAAGCAAGTTATCGAATATGCAGGCGTTCCCGTCGGGATCGTCATTCCAGACGAAGACCGGCTGAAGTTCATCGCCGTGAAATACCACGTCCACGACCTCGACGAGCAGCGTTTCGCTTCGCCGGATGAGGTGCGGCTGGCCATTCACGACCTGATGACCCGCCGTCATCCGAAGCCCCTTCATGCCTGAGGGCATGCAGCCGCTGCCGCGTTTGGCGGCTTTCTGTTGTCCCCGGTCCTTAGGGGCCGGTCTTGTTTTTTGAGGACAATTGCAGTCCTATCGGCGGCCCTTCGTGCACAAGGATCCGCCCTTGCCTGACCTTCTCAATCTGATCACCGATATTGACGGCGTCGCCGTCGGCCATGCCACCGATCTCACCCTCGGTTCCGGCGTTACGGTCATCGTCTTCGACGAGCCGGCCGTCGCATCGGGCACGGTGCTCGGCGGCGCGCCGGGCGGGCGCGATACCGGCCTGCTCGACCCGTCGATGACCGTCAACGCCGTCGACGCCTTCGTGCTCTCCGGCGGCTCGGCTTTCGGGCTCGACGCCGCCGGCGGCGTGCAGGCGGGATTGCGCGAGATCGGCCGCGGTTTTGCGGTCGGTTCGATGCGCATCCCGATCGTGCCGCAGGCGATCCTGATGGACCTGCTGAACGGCGGCGACAAGGACTGGGGCCTGCACTCGCCCTATCGCGACATGGGTTATGCGGCCTTGAAGGCAGCAGCCAAGGGCGCCTTCGCGCTCGGCACGACAGGCGCCGGGACGGGGGCGACGACGGCCACCTTCAAGGGCGGGCTCGGCTCGGCCAGTGCCGTCAGCAGCGCCGGACACTGCGTCGCGGCTGTTGTCGCTGTCAACGCACTCGGCTCGGCAACGATCGGCGACGGGCCGCATTTCTGGGCGGCGCCCTTCGAGAAGGACGGCGAATTCGGCGGGCTCGGCATGCCTGCCGTGACCGACCACCGGATGCGGCTCAAGGGGACGAACACGCCGGCAACGACAATCGGCGCGGTGGTGACCGACGCGCAGCTGACGAAGGCGGAGGCGCACCGGCTTTCGCTGGCCGGCCATGACGGCTTTGCCCGGGCGCTTTTGCCGGCGCACCTGCCGCTCGACGGCGACACCGTCTTTGCCGCTTCAACAGGCAGGCATCGACGAGACGACATGGCAAGCCTGATGGAGCTTTGCCACCTCGCCACCATCGTGATGGCGCGGGCGATCGCCCGCGGCGTCTACGAGGCGAGCGCCCTTCCGGCCGAAGGCGCGCAGAAGGCGTGGCGCGACCGCTATCCAGACGGTCATTGATTGAATAGACATGTCTCGCAAAACTGTGCAGCGTTTGCGTCAAAGACATGCGGACAACAAAGACCGGAAGCGGCAGGCAGATCTGAAAGATCGCGACACGCCTTATGGTCGCAACCTGGTAGAATGGGCATGATGAATAAGCTTTCGTTTGCGCCTTCGGGACGTTTCGTCCGGCGGCTTTCCCTTGGCACTGCGCTTTCGGCCGGTCTGATGATGACGGCGATGACGCCGGCGGAAGCGGCGAAAACCACCCTCAACCTTGGCATGAGCGTCGAGCCGACCGGGCTCGACCCGACGATCGCAGCCCCCGTCGCCATCGGCCAGGTCACCTGGCAGAACGTGTTCGAGGGACTGGTGAGGATCGACCAGAGCGGCAAGGTCCAGCCGCAGCTGGCAAAGAGCTGGGAGGTCTCGCCCGATGGCCTGACCTATACATTCAAGCTGCAGACCGGCGTCAAATTCCATGATGGCGAGACTTTCGATTCCGCCAGCGCCAAGTTTTCGCTCGACCGCGCCCGCGGCGCCGATTCGGTCAATCCGCAGAAGCGCTTCTTCGCCTCGATCGCCTCGATCGAAACGCCCGATGCGAAAACGCTGGTGCTGCATCTCTCAGCGCCGACCGGCAGTCTGCTCTACTGGCTCGGCTGGCCGGCTTCGGTGATGGTCGCGCCGAAGACGGCGGCCGATGACAAGGTGACGCCGATCGGCACCGGCCCCTTCAAATTCGTCAGCTGGGCAAAGGGCGACAGGGTCGAACTTATCAGGAATGCCGACTACTGGAACAAGGATGCGGCCGCCAAGCTCGACAAGGTGACCTTCCGCTTCATCGCCGACCCGCAGGCGCAGGCAGCCGCGCTGAAATCCGGCGATCTCGACGCCTTTCCGGAATTTGCCGCACCCGAGCTGATGAGCTCATTCGACGGGGATGCCAGGCTCGTCACCAGGATCGGCAATACCGAGCTCAAGGTCGTCGCCGGCATGAACAATGCCAAGAAGCCTTTCGACGACAAGCGCGTGCGCCAGGCGCTGATGATGGCAATCGACCGCAAGACGGTGATCGACGGCGCATGGTCGGGCCTCGGAACGCCGATCGGCAGCCATTACACGCCGAACGATCCGGGTTATCAGGATATGACCGGCGTGCTGCCCTATGACGTCGAGAAGGCCAAGGCGCTGCTGGCCGAAGCAGGCTACCCCAACGGCTTGACCTTCACGATCAAATCGCCGCAGATGGCTTATGCGCCGCGCAGCGCTCAGGTGATGCAGGCGATGTTTGCCGAGATCGGCGTGACGATGAATATCGAGCCGACCGAGTTTCCGGCGAAATGGATCCAGGACATCATGAAGGACCGCAACTTCGACATGACGATCGTCGCCCATGCCGAGCCGCTCGACATCGACATCTATGCCCGCGATCCCTATTATTTCAACTACAAGAACCCTGATTTCAACGCGTTGATGAAGAAGGTCCAGGAGACGGCCGATCCCGCCGCGCAGAATGCGATCTATGCGCAAGCGCAGAAGATCCTCGCCGAGGACGTGCCGGCGCTCTACCTCTTCGTCATGCCGAAACTCGGCGTCTGGGACAGGAAGCTGAAGGGGCTGTGGGAGAACGAGCCGATCCCTTCCAACGTGCTGTCCGGAGTTTCCTGGGAGGAGTGAGGCGGCGGGCCGGGTGGTGACGCAATAAAGGGGATGGCCTTGGACAGATCCGACATGTATTTGGCCGATACAGCGTGCAGCCCTTCCCCTGGCTCGCCAACTCCATTCAGATGGGGCCGACATGGTTTGATTTCGCTGGACGGCACTCCTGGCGCCAGCGCCTTAGATGGCTCCTTCCACCCGCCCCGCCCTCCGTCATGCTCGGCCTTGAGCCGAGCATCCACACGGCACCCACCAACAGCCGCGACATGGATCCTCGGCTCAAGGCCGAGGATGACAGAGAGTGGGGTTGAACTTCTCGCCAAATCCAACGCCAGCCCATGGGAGAGCCGCCGTGCCATCTCGGCAGCGTGGCCCACATGATCGCCCTCCTTGCCCGCCGCTTTGCCGGCCTTGTCATCACGCTTCTCATCGTCTCGTTGCTGATCTTCACCGTCATGGATCTGCTGCCCGGCGATCCCGCCTCGATCCTGCTCGGCACGTCGGCAAGCCCGGAGACCTTAGCGGCGCTGCGCCATGATCTCGGGCTCGACCAGCCGCTCATCCTGCGTTACGGGCAATGGCTGACCGGCGTATTGTCAGGCGATCTCGGCCAATCCTACACCTATGGTGTCCCGGTCGCGGGATTGATCGTCGAGCGGCTGGCGGTGACGCTGCCGCTGGCGCTGATGGCGATCGCATTTTCGGTGGCGATCGCCCTGCCGGTCGGGGTACTGGCCGCCTCGCGCCGCGGCCGTGCCTTTGATATCGCCGCAGCGCTGTTTTCACAGATCAGTATCGCAATGCCGGCTTTCTGGGTGGCCTTGCTGTTGATCATTCTGTTTTCGACGATGCTCAGACTGATGCCGGCTGGCGGTTTCCCGGGCTGGGGCGCCGGTTTGCTGCCGGCGTTGCAGGCGCTTGTTCTACCGGCAGTCGCACTGGCGATGCCGCAGGCTGGCGTGTTGACGCGGGTGGCGCGTTCGGCCGTGCTCGAGACGATGCATGAGGACTTTGCTCGCACCGCCGTCGCCAAAGGACTTTCGCGCAGCGCTGTGTTGTGGCGCCACGTCGTGCCGAACGCGCTGATCCCGATCCTGACCATGATCGGCCTGCAGTTCACCTTTCTCGTCGCCGGCGCAGTGCTGGTGGAAAACGTCTTCAACCTGCCCGGCCTCGGTCGGCTTGCCCTGCAGGCCCTTTCCCAGCGCGACATCATCGTGATGCAGGACGTGGTGCTGTTCTTCGCTGCCCTCGTCATCGTGGTGAATTTCATCGTCGATCTCTCTTACCTCGCGATCGATCCCAGGATGAGAAGGGCGGCTTGACCATGGTGCCGATTACCTCCACGGCCATCGCCAGCCGCCGTCCGGGCTCCAGACTTAGCCGGCGAACAAACCTCATCTCCGGTGCTGTCATCGTTGGCGTGCTGATCGCGGTTGCGCTGTTGTCGCTCGTCTGGACGCCGCTGCCGCCTGAAAAGATGCAGATCGTCCACAAACTGCAGCCGCCGCTTGCCTTCGGCTTGCTCGGCACCGACCAGTTCGGCCGTGACGTGCTGTCTATGCTGATGGCGGGATGCTGGAATTCGGTGTCGATCGCCATCACCGCGGTGGCGATCGGCGGGACGCTCGGTTCGGTCGCAGGCATTTCGGCGGCGGCGATCCGCGGCCCGTTAGAAGCGCTGCTGATGCGCATCTGCGACGTCATCTTTGCCTTGCCGCCGATCCTGTCGGCGATGGTGCTCGGCGCCTTTCTCGGGCCGGGACGGTCCACCGCGATCGCGGCGATCGCCGTGTTCATGATCCCGGTCTTTGCCAGGGTGACGCTTGCAACCTCGCTGCAGGCCTGGAGCCGGGATTATGTGACGGCAGCATGCGCGATCGGCAACACGCGCCTGACTATTTCGCTGCGCCATGTGCTGCCGAATATTATCAGCCAGATCATCGTGCATGGGGCGATCCAGCTCGGGCTGGCGATCCTGACCGAAGCCGGTCTCAGCTTCCTCGGCCTCGGCCTGGCGCCGCCGGCGCCGACATGGGGCCGGATGCTCGCCGATGCGCAAACCTACTTGGCGTTGGCCCCTTGGCTGGCGATCCTGCCGGGCCTTGCCATCGCGCTTGCTGTCATCGGCTTCAACATGCTCGGCGACGGCTTGCGCGATCTTCTCGATCCACGCGAGGCAAGCCGCTGATGTCCTCGAGAAAAGAAAGGCCCAAGACTGCGGCGAGCGATACCAATCTGACCATCCGCGCGCTCCGACGGCGCTTCGCCGATAAAAGCCTTTCGCCACTCGAGTACTGGCTCGCCCTCGAAGACCATATCGCCGCCTGGGAACCGTCGATTTCAGCACTCTACCTCTACGATCCGGAAGCGGCGCGTGTGCAGGCGAAAGCATCGACGGCGCGGTGGGCGAAGGGACTGCCGCTCGGTCCGCTCGACGGCATTCCGGTGACGCTGAAGGAACTGATCGCTACGAAGGGCCAGCCGGTGCCGTTCGGCACCAAGGCGGTGGAGCTGAAACCGGCGGAAGCCGATGCGCCGGCCGCCGCCCGGCTTCGCGAGGATGGCGCTGTGATCTTCGCCAAAACCACCTGCCCCGATTACGGCATGCTATCCTCCGGCCTTTCGAGCTTTCATCCCCTTAGCCGCAATCCCTGGAACATCACACAGAACCCCGGCGGATCGAGCGCCGGGGCTGCCGGCGCGGCGGCGGCCGGCTACGGGCCGCTGCATATCGGCACAGATATCGGCGGCTCGGTGCGCCTGCCCGCCGGCTGGACCGGGATCTTCGGCTTCAAGCCGAGCCACGGGCGCATCCCGGCCGATCCCTATTATGTCGGGCGCTGCCTCGGCCCGATGACGCGCAGGGTCGAAGATGCGGCCTATTCCATGGCGACGCTGTCACGGCCGGACTGGCGCGACGGCACCAGCCTGCCGCCGAACGATTTCAACTGGATGGATCTCGAAATCGACATGTCAGGGATGAAGATCGGCCTGATGCTCGATGCCGGTTGCGGGCTTGCGGTGGATGACGAAATCGGGGGCGCGGTCGAAGCGGCGGCAAAAGGTTTCGAGAAGGCCGGCGCCACCATCATATCCGCCCAACCGGTGCTGACGCGCGCCATGCTTGATGGGCTCGACAGCTTTTGGCGCGCCCGCCTCTGGAGCGATATAGCAGGCCTGGAGGAAAAGCGGCGCGACAGTATCCTGCCCTATATAGGCGATTGGGCGAAGGCCGGCGCCGATGTCAGCGGCGTCGATGCGGTCAGAGGCTTTAACCAGACGATCGAAATGCGCAGGAGCTGCGGACAGCTGTTCACAATGATCGACGCGCTGCTCTCACCGACAAACCCGATCATTTCCTATCCGGCCGAATGGGCATCGCCGACCAACGATCCGGCAAGGCCGTTCGAACATATCGCCTTCACCGTGCCATGGAACATGTCGGAACAGCCGGCCGCCTCGATCAATTGCGGCTTCTCCCGGTCGGGCATGCCGATCGGGCTGCAGATCGTCGGACCACGCTTCGACGACATGCGGGTCCTCAGGCTGTCGAGAGCCTTCGAAGACTGGACGGGCGGCGTGAGCGCCTGGCCGCAGCCACCAGTCACTTGAATGGGCGGCGATAACCGGTCGGCTGTTGGTAGAGCGAGCCGATGCGCTCGACGGCGGCATCGAAATTCTCGCGCGCCACCGTCATGCTGTGACCATTGGCATGAAGGATGCTCTGCGGATCCTCGAAAATCGCCACATGGCCCTTCCAGAACACCAGGTCACCGCGACGGATTTCAGTACGATCGATCGCTTCGCCGAGGCCGGCTGCCTGCATGTCGGTATCACGCGGCGCCTGTCGGCCGGTCATCAGCATCGCAAGCTGGACCAGGCCGGAGCAATCGATGCCGAGACCGGAGCGCCCGCCCCAGAGATAGGGCGTCTCCAGGAACCGGGCGGCGATCTCGACATAATCGGCACCGTCGCAAGCGCCGATCGGCTGGACGTGCCTGGCGAAGATCGCGGTTCCATCCTCGAGCACGACATAATGATTGCCCCGCACTTCCGCCTCGCCGGCGACGTGAATGCGGCTTCCCATCGAAAGCGTCGTCAGGTGCGGCTTGCGCAGTTCGGGCTCCGGGTAGAGGAAGGTGCGCGCCACGGTGACGATATGGGTCGGTACCGGGTCAATTTGCGAGAGCGCGTCTGCGGTGACATAACCGACATAACCGTCCGACGCGGCCTTCACCCAGCACCAGCCGTCGGCGCGATCGAAAACCGTCACCTGCTCGCCAAGGAGCAGCTCCGTATCGATGCCGCGCGCAAGCGCCGGCTCCGGGCGCAAGGCAATGACGGGAACGGCGACGCGTGCCGGGGCGCCTTCCACGAAGCGCGACGCCTCCACCTTGCCTTCGAGTTCTGCTTCCGCGAGATCGGGCCTATAGGCATGCAGGCGGCGGTCGAACATCGTCATTCCCATTCCTTTCAGATCGCCCGTTCAGATCGGCAGACGCCGGCCCTGCTCACGGACGAGATCGCCCAGCTTTTCCAGGTAAAGCGCGCCGCCGACGGTGCGCTTGATGATCACGTTGCGCCGGTCGGCATCGTCGCGCACGCGGTCGACCAGGCCCATCTCGCCCATCGTGTCCAGCGCGCGAGTGATGACCGGCTTGGTGACACCGAGCGTGGCGGCAAGCCCGCGCACGGTGTGGGGCGGCGGCACCAGATAAATATGCAGCAGGATCGCCATCTGGCGCAACGTCAAATCGCGATCGTCAAGGCGCACCTGATCGAGCGCCACGCCATGCCAGAGCCCCAGCGCCTGCGAGGCGGTCAGTTCGATCGGCACGGCCCCTCCGGAAAATCGTTACGCTAGCGTTTCATTTTCCGGCAGTTGCCATGGACATGCAAGGGCGGCCGGCAATTGCCATCCGGCAGGGTGAATAAAATTTTAATGATCTCCTCTGCCGGGGCGACTTCCGGCATCATGCTCTAGAAAAGGCCCGTGCGGATATGATGAAAGAGCGCGCGGATCGCCTGCGCTTCGCCGCCGCCCGGCGAATGCGGCCGCTCAGACTGGGCCCAGCCGTAAATGTCGAAATGCGCCCAGCTCTTCGTCTTGCTGACGAAACGCTTGAGGAAGAGCGCGGCGGTGATCGATCCCGCCATGCCGCCGGCCGGCGCGTTGGTGAGATCGGCGAATTTGGCGCGGATATCCTTTTCGTAGCCGGGATAGAGCGGCAGGCGCCAGATCGGATCGTCCGTTTCCAGGCTCGCTTCGGTGAGGTCATGCGCCAGATTGGCGTCGTCGGTGAAGAAGGGGGGAAGATCTGGACCCAGCGCAACGCGCGCGGCACCGGTCAGCGTCGCCATGTCGATCAAGAGATCGGGCTCCTCCTCGTCGGCATAGGCGAGCGCATCGGCCAGGATCAGGCGGCCTTCGGCGTCGGTATTGTCGATCTGAACGGTGAGGCCCTTGCGGCTGCGATAAATGTCGCCTGGGCGGAAGGCGTTGGAGGAGATCGCGTTTTCGACGACCGGGACGATGACACGCAGATCGACCTTCAGCTTGGCGTCCATGATCATCAGGGCGAGCCCCATGACGTTGGCGGCGCCGCCCATGTCCTTCTTCATCAGCAGCATCGAGGCGGCCGGCTTGATGTCGAGACCGCCGGTATCGAAGCAGACGCCCTTGCCGACGAGCGTCACCTTGCGATGGCCCTTCTTGCCCCAGCGCAGCTCGAGAAGGCGCGGCGCATCGGCGCTGGCGCGGCCGACGGTATGGACGAGCGGGAAGTTTTGCTCAAGCAGCGCGTCACCTGTTATAACCGATACATCAGCCTTGTAACGCTGAGCCAGGCCGCGGAAAGCCGCCTCGAGTTGGTCCGGACCCATGTCGTTCGTCGGCGTATTGATGAGATCGCGGGCGAGAAAGACACCGGCGAGCTGGCGCTTGATGTCGGCGCCGTCGGCATCGCTCGGAATGAGCATTGTCGCGACGGAAGATTTTTCCGATTTGTAGCGGTCGAAACGGTAGCTGCCGAGGCCGAAGCCGAGGGCCAGGCGATTTGCCGTCAGCGGCGCGGTCTCGATGTGCCAGTCGCCGGCCGGCAGCGCACGCGCGAGTCTGCCGGCGATATAGGGCTGTTCGGACGGATTGGTGCCGAGGCCGAAAAGCGCGCCGCCGAGATGGCCTTCGGCGGTCGGGATCAGCAGCAGCGATCCGCTCTCGGCCTTGAACCCTGCCTTTTTTGCCCAGTCGAGGGCGATCGGATCGATCGTGCCGGTCTCGATATGGGCGGGCGTGACGGCAAAGATCGGCAGCGTCGAACCGCCCTTCGTGTTGAAGGGGGTCGGTCTTTCGATGAACTGATAGGGGGCCATGATTGTCCTTCGGCGGTCGTCAGGAATCGTTCCTTAACGGTCTGTTAGGGTTAACAGACTATTGCTGGAGCGAAGATTGCGTCAAACCTTTCCCTGTTCCGCGTTCGAGGTGAGGCGCCGATTTCGGAATCAGGAACGCGTCATGCCTGCCTCGCTCACCACCATATCCACCAACCGCTTCCTGCAGGGCGTCGCGGCGTCGCTGATCGTCGTTGCGCTGGCGGGCTGCTCGACGACGACGAAGGACCGGATGACGACAGGCTCGGTGCCGAAACTCACCAAGCCGGTCGAAGAGATGGACGCGACCGAGCTGCGCTCGGCAACGGATCGGCTCGGCCAGGCCTATGACAAGAACCCGCGCGATCCCGTCACCGGCGTCAGCTATGCCAATCTGCTGCGCATGAACGGCCGTGACGCGCAGGCGCTCGCCGTCATGCAGCAGGTGGCGATCGCCAATCCCGGCGACCGAAACGTGCTGGCCGCCTATGGCAAGGCGCAAGCGGCAGCCGGACAGTTCCAGCAGGCGCTCGACACTATCGGCCGGGCCCAGACACCGGATCGTCCGGACTGGAGGCTGATCTCGGCCCAAGGGGCGATCCTTGATCAGATGGGCCGGGCAAGCGAGGCCAGGCAGCGCTACCGCGACGCGCTCGACATTCAGCCGAACGAACCGTCCATTCTTTCCAATCTTGGAATGTCCTACGTCCTGACCGGCGATCTGCGCACGGCCGAAACCTATCTGCGCTCGGCCGCCGGCCAACCAAACGCCGACAGCCGCGTCAGGCAGAACCTGGCGCTCGTCGTCGGCCTGCAGGGACGTTTTGCGGAAGCCGAGCAGATCGCGCGGCGAGAGCTCTCGCCGCAGCAGGCTGATGCCAATGTCGCCTATCTCAGGAGCATGCTGTCGCAGCAGAATTCCTGGCAGAAGCTCGCCGCCAAGGACAAGACGCCGGGCGCGGCGGACGGCAGCAATACCAACTAAACCGTGTTCAGCGGACGCTGAGGCCCGAAAGGATGAGACGGAGACCGAGGCCGCCCATGACGGCACCGGCGGCTCGGTCGATCCAGCCCTTGGCATGGAGATAGAGCCGCCGCGGATGGCGGGCCGAAAAAGCGATCGCTACGATCGAATACCAGCCCGCCTCCACCGCAAAGACACCGAGCGGCAGCGCGAAGATGAGATCGAGCGGCACCGTCCTCGGCAATAGCGCGGCAAACAGGCTGGCATAGACGATGATGGTCTTCGGGTTGCTGAGCTGGGTCAGCAGCGCGGTCGTGAAGCTGCGCATCGGCGCGCGGCGTCCATGGACGGCGTCGGAAACCTCGAGCGGCCGACCGGCGCCTTTCCAGATATTGACAGCGATATAGACGAGATAGACACCGCCTGCGACCTTCAGCAAGATATACAGCCATTCGAACTGAGACAGCAGCGCCGTCAGTCCGGCAAGCGCCAGCACGGCGAAAACGACACCGCCTGCACCCATGCCCAGCGCGGCCGCAAGACCGTCCAGCCGTGACTGTGAAATGGCGATCCTGGAGACGACGACGAAGCTCGGGCCGGGGCTCATCGCGCCGACCATCAGGGCTGCCATGATGCTGATGAAAATGCCCTGAGAAGACATGTGAACCTCGCCTTCGGGATGGAACGCGCAGAGAGGCACGGCCTCCGCGCCACTCGATCATCGTCCATCTCGTGTAGCAGTTATGCCGGCGCCCGTCACGGGCACGGACGACATATCGTCTGCGCAACCGTCAGAACTTGTCCGCCACCTGGATGCCGGCCGGGCCGAGGATAACGGCAATCAGCACCGGCAGGAAAAACAGGATCATCGGCACCGTCAGTTTCGGCGGCAGGGCGGCCGCCTTCTTTTCCGCTTCGTTCATGCGCTCGTCGCGCCCTTCCTGAGCGAGAACGCGCAGCGCTTGGGCGACCGGCGTGCCGTAGCGATCGGCCTGGATCAGCGCCTGAGTGACCGAGCGCACCAGTTCGATCTGCGTGCGCGTGGCAAGATTTTCGAGCGCCACCCGGCGATCCGGCAGGAAGGAGAGCTCGGCCGTGGTCAGCACCATCTCCTCGGCGAGCGCCGGCGACTGCTCGCCGAGTTCTTCCGACACACGACGCATCGCGGCCTCGATCGAGATACCGGATTCGACGCAGATCAGCATCAGGTCCAGCGCATCCGGCCAGGCGCGCTTGATCGAGTGCTGGCGTTTGCCTTTGCGATTGGAGATGTAGATGTTCGGCGCGTAGAAACCGAGATAGCCGATGCCGATGACGGCGAAGAGGCGGATAGGCATGCCCCTTTCGGCGAGGTTGCCGAGGCCGAAGACCCAGAAGGCGGCAAGCGCCAGGAAGAGGAAGGGCAGCAGGAAGCGCGCGACGAGGAAGGTATTCAGCGCATTCTCCGAGCGGAAACCGGCGGCACGCAGCTTGTTGACCGTATTTTCGTCGACCAGCGCCTTGCGCAGGTTGAACCGCTCGACGATCTGGCGAACCGAGCGGTTGTTCTGGCTCCTGAGCGACGCCTTGCCGGCAGCCGGGTCGGCATTCATGCGGGCGCGTTCGCGGGCGCGGATCTGCTCGCGCTCTGTCGAAACGGCCTTCATGCGCTTGGTCAGATCGCCGCGCTCGAAAAAGGGGATGGCGATCGTGTAGAAAGTGGCGAAGACGGCGATCGCGACGAAGACGGCGATCAGCATGCCCGGATTGGTCAGCGTTGCGGCGAGGTCCTGCGACATGGTGCTTCCTTCCGCTAGATGTCAAAATTGACCATGTTGCGCATGACGAAGATGCCAATCGACATCCAGATCGCCGAGACACCCATGATGAAATGGCCGCGCGGATCGGTAAAAAGGATCATCATGTAGTTCGGCGAGGTGAGGTAGACGAGGGTCGCGACGATGAAGGGCAGCGCGCCGATGATGACTGCCGACGCCTTGGCTTCCATTGACAGCGCCGAGACCTTGGCCTTCATCTTCCGGCGCTCGCGCAGCACCTTGGAGAGATTGCCGATCGCTTCCGACAGATTGCCGCCCGCCTGCGACTGGATGGCGATGACGATCGCGAAGAAGTTGACTTCCTGGAGCGGCATGTGAAGCGTCATGCGGGCGCAGGCGTCGGGAATGCTGAGGCCCACCTGCTGCGCCTCGATTATCCGCCGGAACTCGCTCTTGACCGGCTCGGTGCCTTCGGTTCCGATCAGGCGAATCGCATCGTTGAGCGGCAGGCCTGACTTGATCGAGCGGGTGATGACGTCGAGCGCATTGGGGAGCTCGTTGAGGAATTTGTTCTGGCGGCGCTTGATCAAGAAGCCGAGAACCCAGCGCGGCAGGCCTAGACCGGCGACGACGGCAATGCCGATCATGACCATCCACGATGCGCCGACGATGAAGGCCACGATCAGCAGCACCGAGGCGAAGATGGCACTGATGAGATAAAATTTCCCCACGCTGATCGGCAGGCCGGCCTGCAACAGGCGGGATTTCATCGACAGGGTCTTGCGGGTTTTTTCGTGCTGGCGTTTTTCCAGATCCTTCAGATTGTCCTGCACCGATTTGCGCCGCTTCGACAGTTCCTGCACGCGGTCGCGGGCAGCCTTGACCTTGACCCGGTCGACCTCTGCCGACTTCACACGATTGATGCGGCTTGCCGATTTCTTGTCGGCCTCGATCCGCGTAAACATGAGCGCATAGGCGACCGCCGCCGCGGAGACTGCCGCGAGGACGACGATTGCCAGGACTACCGGATCGAACCCGAACATCAGCCTAATCCTTGGATTTCGCTTCCATCGCGTCGAGGGCGGCGGCCAGGCGCTTTTCCTCGTTGAAGTAACGAGCCCGATCCCAGAAATGCGGTTTGCCGACGCCGGTCGACATGTGCCGGCCGATCAATCGGCCGCCCGCGTCTTCGCCTTCGATCTCGTAGCGCATCAGATCCTGGGTGATGATGACGTCGCCTTCCATGCCGATCACCTCGGTGATCTGGGTGATGCGGCGCGAACCGTCGCGCAGGCGCGCCGCCTGGATGATGACGTCGACAGAGGTGGAGATGATCTCACGCACCGTTTTTGCCGGCAGGGTGAAGCCGCCCATGGCGATCATCGATTCGATACGGCTCAGGCATTCGCGCGGGGTGTTGGCGTGGATCGTGCCCATCGAGCCGTCGTGACCGGTGTTCATCGCCTGCAGCAGGTCGAAAACTTCAGGTCCGCGCACTTCGCCGACGATGATGCGCTCGGGACGCATGCGCAGGCAGTTCTTGACGAGATCGCGCATGGTGATCTCGCCCTCGCCTTCGATATTCGGCGGACGCGTTTCAAGACGCACGACATGCGGCTGCTGCAGCTGCAGTTCGGCCGTGTCCTCGCAGGTGATGACGCGTTCGTCGCGATCGATGTAATTGGTCAGGCAGTTCAGGAGGGTCGTTTTACCCGAACCCGTGCCGCCTGAGATGATGACGTTGCAGCGCACCCGCCCGATGATCTGCAGCACGGTTGCGCCTTCCGGCGTGATCGCGCCGAAACGGACGAGCTGATCGAGCGTCAGCTTGTCCTTCTTGAACTTGCGGATGGTGAGCGCCGGCCCGTCGATCGACAGCGGCGGTGCGATGACGTTGACGCGCGAACCATCGGGCAGGCGCGCGTCGCAGATCGGGCTCGATTCATCGACGCGGCGGCCGACCTGGCTGACAATGCGCTGGCAGATGGAGAGAAGCTGCGCGTTGTCGCGAAAACGGATTTCCGATTCGATCGTCTTGCCGCCGACTTCGATAAAAGTCTGGCCGGCGCCGTTGACCATGATGTCGGCGATGTCGTCGCGCGCCAGCAGCGGCTCCAGCGGGCCGTAACCGAGGACGTCGTTGCAGATATCCTCAAGCAGCTCTTCCTGCTCGGAGATCGACATCGCGAAATTCTTGATGGTGATGATGTCGTTGACGATGTCGCGGATTTCCTCACGCGCGCTTTCGCCGTCGAGCTTGGAAAGCTGCGAGAGATCGATCGTGTCGATCAGTGCAGAAAATACCTGCTGTTTGGTGTCGTAATATTCGTCGGTGCGCACCGGCCGCTTGCGCTGCGGCGCCTGCATCGGCGGCGGTGTCACCTGCTGGCGCTGGTTCTCGCGCGCGGGTTCGACCAGAATGGAGGGAGAGGAAGCCACGGGTGCGGGCGCGGCCGGAGCCGGCGGCGGAGGAGCGATCGCGCCTCCAGCCTTTCCGAAACCTTCGTTTCCGCGTTTTCCAAACATGCCGCTTAATCCAATCTGCTCGTTCTAATCGTCTATTTGCGCTTCAGAAGGCCTAGCAGGCCTCCCTTCTTCGCCTTCCTGATCGCGGCTCGGCCGGTGACGATGTGCGATATCTGCGAAAAGGTTTCCGCCGTCGGCGACCTGGGATCGACTTCCGAAATCATCCGGCCGCTGTTGGCGGCGTTGCCGAAGAGATTGATGTCGAAGGAGATGATCGCGATCGGATCGATCTCCAACGGCTCACAGAAATCCGATGGCGAGATCTCGGGACGTTTCGGCATGCCGACCTGATTGAGGATAAGATGCGGCGGCTTGTCATTCGGCCGCATCTTGCGCAGCGCATCCAGCATGTTTTTGGTGTTGCGCAGATTGGCAAGATCGGGAACCGCCGTGATGACCACCTCGTCAACGCTCGCCAGCACCGAGCGGGTCCATTCCGACCATGCATGCGGAACGTCGAGCACGGTAACGGGGGCGCTGCGCTGCAGGACGTCGAGCACCGGCTGGAAAGCCTGGCCGTCGAAGTCATACGCCCGGTCGAGCAGCGAGGGTGCGGCGAGCAGCGACAGATGCTCGGAGCATTTCGTCAGCAGGCGGTCGAGGAAGACCTCGTCGAGACGGTCGGGCGCGAAGACCGCTTCGGCGATGCCCTGGGCCGGATCCTGGTCGAAGTCGATATTCGCCGTGCCATAGGGGAGGTCGAGGTCGGCGAGGATCGTCTCGGTGGAGAAAAGATTGGAAATGCCGAAAGCGCAATTATGGGCGATGGTCGAGGCTCCGGTGCCGCCCTTCGAGCCGATGAAGGCGATGCTGCGGCCGAGCGGCTCGGCTTCCGGATCGACGAAGATCGAGGCCATCGCGGCAAGGATATCGGGCATGGCGACGGGCTGGACCATATATTCCGAAATGCCGTTGCGGATCAGTTCGCGATACAGTCCGATATCGTTGTAATAGCCGACGATGACGACCTTGGTGGTCGGATCGCAGACCGCGGCGAGCGGAGCGAGTTCGGCAAGGAGGCTTCCGACATTCGCCTTGGTCTCGAGGATAATGAGGTTCGGAGTCGGCGCGCCGGAAAACATATTGGCGGCAGCGGCAATGCCGCCGCTGGTGATGCGCAGGCTCACCTTCGCCATGCGCCGGTCATTGGCGCAGCGTTCCATGACCTGCTGCAGGGTCTCGCTCTCGCAGAAGGCGTGGACGGAAATACGCGGCAGCGGCCGCATGGCCTCCAGATCAGCCATGCGCACAGCCTCTTCGGCATGACGAAGCTCGCTGGGGTTCTTGATTTCGTACTCGATGGCGCTCATCGTCCCGTCTCGCCTCAGAAGCTGCTGTCGCTGCCGCCGACATCCTCGATCGTCGATGTCGTCGTTCGGTATTCCTGGATCGCGTTGTTGCGCCGCTGCGCGTCGATCGGCGTCATGCCGCGAGGTGCCACCAGATCCTCCGGATTGGCGACCTGGGCGGCGAGGTTGTTTTGCGAGGCGCAGCCGAAATTATAGTAATTCTGATTGGCGAAATCGTTCGAGATGTCCTTCGGCCACTGACCGCACTGCGTGGTGATCGCGGTCGTGCCGGTGAAGCTCAGGCGGATCGGCGCCGCATCGCCGGCGCCGGCAGCGGCATAGGAAGTATTGATGATTTTCGAGCTCGCGATCCCTCTCGACGCCAACTCCGCGCGGACCTGCTTGCGCAACTGATAGGCGGCCGCCGAATTCGGCGAGCCTTCCGGCGACAATACGTATACCGGACCGGAGGCACGGGAGATATAGTTTGCGGCAAAGCCGCGGATGAGATCGCGCTGGGCGATGGTCAGGCGCCGATCGGTGGAAGCAACAGGAATATCCACCGTCTGCTCGGCCTCGGTGACGATAATCGGATGCCGGGCACGGTAATCATCCGGAATGCCGCCGGTCGTCAGCTGGTCGTGCGGACCGGCGCATCCGGAAAGGATCGCCATCGAAACGGCGGCCGTGAGGTAAAGCGCCTTGGAGATTGCGAGCCGGGGTGTCGTCGAATTCATGAAGGCCATCGCCTGATCTCTGTTCTGTGCCATTGCTGCCGATGCCTCTCCACTCATTTGTAGATAAACCCGATCGAGCCGTGGAACTGCGCATCGGCGACGGGCGCCTCGCGGCGGCCATAGACCTTGTTGACACGGTTGAGGAAGAAGGTTGCACCGTCGTTCTCGGGACTGAAATTGTCATCCGGCCGGTTCAGCTGATTGCGCGCCACCGGACGCACCAGATAGGGCGTTGCGATGATGACAAGTTCGGTTTCCTGACGCTCGAAGCCCTTCTGACGGAACAGCGTTCCGAGCAGCGGAATCTTGGAGACGCCGGGTGTGCCGCCCATCGTCTGGGAGACATTGTCGCGGATGAGGCCGGCGAGCGCGATAGAGCCGCCCGAGGGCAGCTCCACCGAGGTCTCGGCCGAACGGCGCTGATAGGTGGCGTTGCCGCTGCCGGCGACCGGCTCGGAGACGTTCGTCTTGATCTCCAGGCTGATGCGGCCCGACGACAGCACGACCGGCTTGAAGGCGAGGTTGATACCGTAATTAAAGGGAACGACAGTAACGTTGCCGTCATTGTCGGTCGTCGAATAGAGCTGCTGACCACCGGAATTGAATGTCGCCGCCTGACCCGAGATTGCCGTCAATGTCGGCTCGGCGAGCGTCCTGACCACCTTGGCCTGTTCCAGCGCGTTCAGGTAGGTGGAGATATCGTATTTGCCGATCGAGCTCTTGAAGAGAGCCGCCAGGCCGCCGCCAACCGTTGCCGTCGCGCTGTCGGCGCTAGGAGTGCCGAGCTGGGCAACCGTCATGCCGGAGGAGTTGGAAACCAGGTTGTCGAAGCCGAGCTGCTTCAGCACCTCACGACGGACCTCAGCGATCGTCACCTTGAGGGTGACCTGGTCCTCACCCTCGATCTTCAGCAGATTAACGACCTGGGAGGTCTGCCGGCCTTCGGCAAAGAGCGCCACCGCGCTGTCGCCGCCGGTGCCGGACGCCGTCTCCGTTCTCGTCGTCGCCTCGCCGCCCTTCAGGAAGACCTGGGCCAGATCGGCGGCCTGCGTGGCGTCCTGCGGGGTGCGCACGGTGCCGGTCAGGACGATGTTGTCGGAGACGATTTCGACGTTGATGGCGGAATCGGGAATGAAGCGGCGGAGATTGGCTTCGAGACCGGAGACGTCGCGTTCGATCTCAATATCGAGGTTGATGATCTCCTGCCCGCCGGCGCCGAAGACAAAAATATTCGTCTGGCCGACCTTCTTGCCGAATAGATAGATGCGTCGCGACGTCCGGGTTACGGCATCGGCCATGCTCGGATCCGATACGAGAATATCATGGGCATCCTCCGGCAGATCGACGACGACAGCCTTGTTCAGTCCGAGCTTCAGGCGACGGTGAGCGTCGGGGCCGGTCTGCGCGATGCGGATAAGGTTTCCAGAATCGGCACGCGCCTCATCGACGGTGAGAAGCGGCCCGAAAGAGGCCGGCGCCATGCCGGTGACGCTGATCGCAAGCGAAAGGCTGCCTGTCAGGAGGAGCTTGGCGCGCCGCGTTGAATTGCCCATTTGCACGTCCCTTTACTCCGGCTTCGGCGCTGCGCCGGCATCCGTTACGATGGAGCCCGACTTGATGACCTGAATGATCGCACTGCCGTTGTCGCCGCTCAGCAGATAGTCGGCGGCGCTGGTGTCCTGCTCCTGCGCATCGGCGACCGAGCGCAGCGCGAGCGATAGCCGGTCGGCCATCTGTTGTGCGACGGCCAGAACCTTCGTCTGATCGGGCGTGAGCTCGAGCGTCGCGGTCGTTCCCACGACCGCCTTCGAGCCATCGTCCTTTTCCTGGATCTGCTGGTCAATGGCGAGAACACGGACATTGCTCAGCACCGTCTCGGTGATGAGCTTGTTGGCCTCGGTGCCCTTGCGGACCATGATGACGTCGACGCGGTCGTTCGGCAGGATGAAGCCGCCGGCGCCGGTTGCCACGGATATCTCGGTCGCAACGGCGCGTTTGCCGGCCGGCAACAGCGATGACAGGATGCGGCTGCTGGAATCGGCGACTTTTTCCGGCCGGATCGGCTCACCTTCGAAGATCGGCAGGCGCACGACGGCGCCCTGCAGGTCCTTGATCGCATCGGGCTTTTCGGCTTCGGTGATGAGGCCCGGGACGACGCCGCCCTGCGGCCAGGCCATCCAGTGCACCGAGCCCTCTTCCAGCCTTTGGCCGACCGCCAGGTTGCCGCTGGAGACGAGGACGTTGACGGTGGGTTCCTTCTCGATGACCGACTGCACCTGGGTGACGACGCCACCGCTGCCGGCCATCCGCATTGCCAGGAGGCCGGCGAGGCCGGCTGCCACCACGGCGACAGCGAGAATTATAAGGCGGGCCGGTTTCATCGATCATTCCTCAAGGCACGATATGTTCGCCCTGCAGAATGCTCAGCAATTGGTATAATTATGGTTAATGGAACGCTTACATTTTAAGTTAACGGGCATTTAAAATCCCGTTATTTCAGGCTTTCCAAAGTGGCGATGAAGATCGGCGAGGCTGGGAAGGCCATAAAGCCGCCGATCGCGATCGCAATGCCGTAAGGGATCTTCTTGGCGAGCAGCAGCGAGTTCGGAACCGGCAGGCCGATGGCGAGAATGGTGTTCGACTGGGTTCTCACCAGCAGGATGAGCAAGGTGATGAGACCGCCGATCATGGCGACGTCGGCCATCAGCAAGGCAAGCGACTGGTTCAGCCCGAACCAGAGCGCGGTGGCGGTCAGAAGCTTGGCGTCTCCACCGCCCATCACATTGAATGCAAAAAGCGCAAAACAGGCGGCAAGCACGATAGCGGCAGCGGCAAGATGCATGCCGATTGCCTGCAGGCCAAAGCCCGAGAAGGGCGCCAGCACGAGGAATGAGACGATAAGGATCAGGGAAACGCGGTTCGGAATCGTCATGGTGAACAGATCCGAGAAGGCCGCCATGGCGAGGCAGAGTGGCAGAATGACAAAGACTGCAGCTGCGATCATGCGTATACCCGATCATAGTAAAATACGAAAAGGCTCACGGCTTGCAGCGCGTGAGCCCGCTCGATAGACCAGCCAGAGCAGATCCGGCCAGAGCAGATCCGGCCAGAATCGGAGATGCCGCCTCGCGGCACCTCGCTTAGTTGACCTTCGTGACGGCATTGTCCATCTTGGTGCTCAGGCCGGTGAACACGTTACCGATCTTGGTGCCGAGGCTCGTTGCGCCGGTGATGAGCGCGACAGAAATGAGGGCGGCGATCAGGCCGTATTCGATTGCGGTCGCGCCGGATTCGTCCTTCAGAAAACGGCTAAAAAGCTTGGTCATGGTTACTCCTAACTCCAGTTGATGTTCAGCACGTCCGCCAACTGTTGCCGTTGATCGGATGACCGCAATCTAGTGAATGGGCGTTTCCATCGGCTTAAGAAAAAGAGTTAACCAGGTGTGAAGGCAATAAGAGGCTGCCGTAGGGTAAGTATTACCTTATTCATTTCTCTCAATATTTAACGATATTCCCGGGTTAACGGCGGGTTTCATCTGTAATAGCACAGGTGCCGCATCCAATTGGAACGTGTTCCGCCCGGAGCGCGTGCCAAATCGGATCATCCTGCCTCACCTCGAAACACCATGGTGAGCTTAAAGCTTCATTCACCATTTTTTTCCATTCTATGCGCCTATTGCGCTGTGATCATGAAAGAGGACCAGATGTCATCGAGCGGCAAAACCGTTTTCGTTGCCGGCATGATCGCCGTTTTCGGTGTTTCGGGAATTTCCGCGGCCGCAGACGATGACATGCTGCGTGTCTATATGGATCACGCGCGGGTGTTGAAGCTCGACCGCCCCGTCAGCAAGGTGATCGTCGGCAATGCCAAGGTCGCCGATGCGACCGTCGCCGATGCCAAGACGATCGTGCTGACAGGACGCAGCTTCGGCACCACCAATCTCGTTCTGCTGGACGCCGACGGCAACGCCATCCTCGACGAGCGCATCCTGGTCTCGATCGACGAGGGCAACACGGTGCGCGTCTACCGCCAGACGGAGCGCTCCGTGCTGTCGTGCACGCCGAACTGCGAGCAGCACGCGCAGCAAGCGGCCGGCGGCACCACGTCCCCCTGATCGGCCCGGCTCGGATCTTCGTATTCGTTAAAATCGTCGTATCGGACTGAAACGGAAAATCAACGAACGGACCCTAGTGTGGCAGGCAGATGTCGCTCGGGTCCAGGCAATGACGGTAGTTGATCAGAAGACGGATGAGCAGCGCGCCTTCGCGCCGTTCCGTTTCTCCCAGTTTCGCGCTGCCGCCCGCTCGCGCGACGGCGCGGCGGCGATCGAATTCGCCCTGCTTGCCATCCCTTATTTCGTCGTGATCTTCGCGATCCTCGAAACCTTCATCGCCTTCGCCGCCGAAGAACTCGTCTCCAATGCCGTCGATACGATGAGCCGGCGGATGCGGACCGGACAGATCACCTACAATCTCGGTCGTACGACCGATATGACCCAGACGCAATTCCGGCAGGCCTTCTGCGGCGAGATCTCAATCCTGATCAGCTGCTCGGCGACCGAGGCGGCGACGCCGAGCAAGCTCTACCTGGATGTGCAGACCTTCGCCGCCTTCTCGGCCATTCCGACGACGATTCCCAAGCTCTCCACCGACAGATATTCCGACATCAACACGGCGGCGATCAAATATTCGCCCGGCGGCGCCGGCACGATCAACATGCTGCGCGCCTACTATCGCTGGGAAATCATCACGGATCTGGTCCGGCCTTACATCACGACGATCCGCCCCTCCGACGGTTCGATGCCGACGCAATATCTGATCATCGCGACCGCGGCCTTCCAGAACGAGCAGTATCCATAATGGCATTGCGCAACCCGTTCACCAGACTGGCACTGACGGCGCGGCGGCTGATCCGAGAGCGCCAGGGCGCCGGCGCGATCGAGTTTGCGATCCTCTTTCCCGTGCTGGTCATGCTCTATATCGGCGCTTTCGAGATCACGATCGGCCTCAGCGTCTCCAAGCGCGCGACCCGTGCCGCCGGTTCGATCGCCGATCTTGTCACCCAGCAGCAATCCGTCACGAAGAGCACACTCGGCGAGATGCGGTCGGTCGCAAACGCGATCTTCGTGCCCTACAACTCGTCCTCGCTAACGCTGAAGATCACTGGGATTACTGTCGACGCCAGCGCCAATGCCACGGTGCTCTGGTCCTGGGCGCAGGACGGGAGCGTGCCCTATGCCAAGAATGCCGCGGTCAGCGACATACCCTCGGACATGAAGACGGCCAACAGCTTCCTGGTCCGTAGCGAACTCAGCATTCCCTATACGATGTTCCTGTTCGCGCCGAATTTCATGCCGGATGGAGTGCGCACGATCAACATCAGCCGCAGCTATTTCTACCGCCAGCGACAGGGCGATTCGATCCCCTGCGGCGACTGCTGACCTCCCCCATCTCGAATTTGCCAAGCCGGGCGCAGCATTATATGCCTGGGCCGCAACCGCTTCCGACATCCGGAGGTCGGCGATCGGTCCTTTCGGGGGTAAAATGGCGCGTGCCTTTCTTTTCGTTCTGGATTCCTTCGGCGTCGGCGGCGCGCCGGATGCGGCCGCCTATGGCGACGAAGGCGCCGATACGTTCGGCCATATCGCCGAATTCTGCGCCGCCGGAGCCGGCGATCGCGCCGGGCTACGCAGCGGACCGCTTCGCCTGCCGAATATGTCCGAGCTTGGGCTGATGCATATTGCGCGCGCGGCCTCCGGTCAGTTTCCGGCCGGCATGTCTCTTCCGGAAAAGGTCTACGGCGTTTATGGCGCCGCCAACGAAATCTCCCGTGGCAAGGACACGCCCTCGGGCCATTGGGAGATCGCGGGAACCCCGGTCAATTTCGACTGGGGTTATTTCCCGACGGAGGGCGACGCCTTCCCGCCGGAGCTGATGGAGGCGTTGTGCAGAGACGGCGATGTCCCCGGCATTCTCGGCAACTGCCATGCTTCCGGAACCGAAATCATCGCCCGGCTCGGCGAAGAGCATATCCGCACCGGCAAGCCGATCTGCTACACCTCGTCGGATTCGGTCTTCCAGGTCGCCGCCCACGAAGCACACTTCGGTCTCGAACGCCTGCTCACCTTCTGCCGTATCGCCCGTGGCCTCGTCGATCCCTACAATATTGGCCGCGTCATCGCCCGGCCCTTCATCGGCCTGTCGGCTTCCACCTTCCAGCGGACCGGAAATCGGCGCGACTTCTCGGTGCTGCCGCCGGAACCGACATTGCTGGACAGGCTGCTCCAGAACGGCCGGCACGTGCATGCCGTCGGGAAGATCGGCGATATCTTCGCCCATCAGGGAATTTCGCGCGTCATCAAGGCGACTGGCAACGAGGCGCTGATGGATGCGTCGCTGTCGGCGATCGACGCGGCGAACGACGGCGATCTCGTCTTCACCAATTTCGTCGATTTCGACATGAATTACGGCCATCGCCGTGATGTGCCGGGCTATGCCGCAGCCCTCGAAGCCTTTGATGCGCGCCTACCGGAAGTGCACAAGAAGCTGAAGCCCGGCGACCTCGTCGTGCTCACCGCCGATCATGGCTGTGATCCGACCTGGCGCGGCACGGACCATACGCGCGAACGCGTGCCTGTTATAGCCTACGGCCCCGGCATCCGCTCGCGTTCGATCGGCATACGCCGCACCTATGCCGATATCGGCGAAAGCATTGCGCGCCATCTCGGCATTCCGGCCGGGCCGCACGGAAGGAGTTTCCTGTGACATCACATTTGAAGAAGGTGGAGCTGCACTGCCATCTGGAGGGCGCGGCGCCGCCAGCTTTGACCGAGGCGCAGGCGCGGAAATATGGCATCGACATCAGCGGGGCGCTTCGCGACGGCGCCTATGTCTGGCATGACTTCGCAAGTTTCCTCGAATGCTACGACACGGTTTCTGAGGTCTACAAGACCGAGGAAGACTATGCGCTTCTGACCGAAACCTATCTCGATGAACTTGCCGCCATCAACACGATCTACAGCGAACTCATCGTGTCGCCCGATCATGGCAAGCGCATCGGGCTCGGCGCCGATGCCTATATAGCGGGTGTCTGCGAGGGCATCCGGCGCGCCAAGGCGAAGAGCGGCATCGAGGCCCGGCTGATCGTCACTGGCGAGCGGCATTTCGGCCCGGAGAGCGTGATCGGTGCGGCCGAATATGCGGCCAAGGCCGGCAATCCATTGATAACAGGCTTCAACTTGGCCGGCGAAGAGCGCATGGGCCGCGTCGCTGATTATATCAGAGCCTTCGATATCGCCCGCGATGCCGGCCTGGGGCTCACCATCCATGCCGGCGAGGTTTGCGGCGCCTTCAGCGTCGCCGATGCGCTCGACGCGGTGCGCCCCGCGCGCATCGGCCATGGCGTGCGCGCCATCGAGGATCTCGACCTGGTAAAGCGGCTTGCCGATCTCGGCACCGTGCTTGAGGTCTGCCCCGGCTCCAATATCGCACTGCGGGTCTTTCCCGATTTCGCTTCGCACCCGCTGCGCCGGTTGAAGGAAGCGGGGGTGCAGGTGACGATCAGCTCTGATGATCCGCCTTTCTTCCATACGTCGCTCGAGCGCGAGTATGCGCTTGCCGCTGAGGTTTTCGGCTTCGGCGATGCGGAGATCGACGCCATGACGCGCACCGCAATCGAAGCGGCCTTCGTCGACGGAGAGACGCGGAAGGCGCTGCTCGCCCGCCTTTGAGGCCAGAGCCTTCCTAAACGGGAAAGGCTCCGGAGGTTGGGGAAGACCGGCGCAAATTCGGCTGCACTCTTGCGGTCGGGCCAATTTCCGTGAAAGAAACATGCGATAGAAAGAATGAAAGGCTTCCCCATGGACGGCGTCACGGTCATCGATCATCCGCTTGTGCAACACAAGCTCACCATCATGCGGCGCAAGGAGACATCGACGGGAAGTTTCCGGCGCCTGCTGCGCGAAATCTCCACCCTGCTCTGTTACGAGGTCACCCGCGACCTCGAGCTGACGATGGAAACGATCGAGACGCCGCTGCAGACCATCGAATCGCCGATCCTCGAAGGCAAGAAGCTGGTCTTCGCCTCGATCCTGCGTGCCGGCAATGGCCTGCTTGAAGGCATGCTCGATCTCGTGCCTTCCGCCCGCGTCTCTCATATCGGCGTCTATCGCGACCACGAAACGCTGCAGCCGGTCGAATATTATTTCAAAGCGCCGGAAGATGTGGCCGAGCGCCTGATCATCGTCGTCGATCCGATGCTGGCGACCGGCAACTCCTCGATCGCGGCGATCGACAAGCTCAAGGAGCGCGGCGCCCACAATATCCGCTTCCTCTGCCTGCTTGCCGCCCCGGAAGGCATCAAAAATTTCCGAGCGGCGCATCCCGACGTTCCCGTCTTCACTGCAGCGATCGACAGCCACCTCAACGAGAAGGGCTATATCGTGCCCGGCCTCGGCGACGCCGGCGACCGCATGTACGGCACCAAGTAATTTCAGCCTTCCTTTACCAAATCGAAAGAGTTTAACGCCCCGGCGGTTCGCCCCGGGCCGTTTTCCTGCCGATATTAGCAACTTATCAGCACTTGCGGCTTAGCAATCTGGAAGCATGAGGCCCCGCATGAAGCGGGGTTTATACAGGAAGGATTTCTGTTTCATGCTCGTGCGTACCGTCATATTCGCCAGCATCGCCGCGGTGCTCGCCACACAGGTGCCGTCCTTCTTCGCCGGCACCGGCCAACAGCCCGCCGACACTCTTTCCGCCAATTACATCTCGAGCGAAAGCGGCATGCCCGCAGCCGCCGCACCCGTCTCCGGCAGCAATGTGATCCGCCTGCAGGCAGATGCGCAGGGCCACTATACCGGCAGTTTCAAGATCAACGGCAAGCCGGTGCAAGGCCTGATCGATACCGGCGCCACCTATGTCGCGCTCAACGAGACGCTGGCGCGCCGGATGGGCTTCACAGCCCACCAGCTCGATTTCCGCTATGGCGTAAACACCGCAAACGGCCAGACCAAAGCCGCGCATGTGACACTCGACCGGATCGAAATCGGCGGCATCCGCGTCCGCGATGTCGAAGCCTTCGTCCTCAAGGATGAAGCGCTCACGACGACGCTGGTCGGCATGAGCTTCCTGAAGAAGCTCGCCTCCTATTCCGTCGCCGACGGCTCGCTCAGCCTCAAGCAATAGATAGCGTCAGATACGACCCGCAATGACGGGGTTCAGCGCCGGCTCGTCCTCGCTGATGCTGTAGTGCGCGGCAAGTGCTGCGACTGCCCTCTCCGCCGCGGCTTCGTCGGCGGCGTGAACGATGGCGATCGGCTCGCCGGCATTCACGCGGGTGCCGAGCGGCAGCAGTTCGGAGAAACCGACGCGGTGATCGATCCGATCCGCGGGGTGACGCCGTCCGCCGCCGAGATCGATGACGCTGACACCGATGCCGCGGGCGTCGCAGGCGGCAAGCCAGCCGGACCGGCTAGCTGCGACAGGCCTTTCGACCGGCGCTCGGGCCAGGTATTTGTCCGGGTTTTCGATGAGATCGGCCGGGCCGCCGAGCATGGATACCATGCGCGCAAAAACCTCGGCCGCTTTTCCCGACGACAGAGCCCGGCGCGCCATTGCCTCGCCTTCATCAGGCGAAGCGGCAATGCCCGATTTCTCCAGCATCTCGGCGGCGAAGGCAAGAACGACAGTATCGAGCCGCGTATTCCCCTTCCTGCCGGCCAGGAAATCCAGGCAGCTGCGCATCTCGACGGCGTTGCCGGCGCTATCGGCGAGCGGCTCGTTCATGTCGGTGATCAGTGCCGAAGTCTTCACGCCCGCGCCATTCGCCACCTCGACCAGCGACCGTGCCAGAATTTCCGCCTGATCGCGCTCAGCCATGAAGGCGCCGTTGCCGACCTTGACATCGAGCACCAGCGTCTGAAGACCGGCGGCAAGTTTTTTAGAGAGGATGGAGGCCGTGATCAAGGGAATGGAATCCACGGTGGCGGTCACATCGCGCACGGCATAGAGCCTGCCGTCGGCAGGCGCCAAGGCGCCGGTCTGACCGATGATGGCGCATCCTGCCTGTTTGACCACTTGGTGAAACAGATCCGCATCCGGGGTAATCATATAGCCGGGAATGGATTCGAGCTTATCGAGCGTGCCGCCGGTATGGCCGAGGCCGCGGCCCGATATCATCGGAACGGCAAGGCCGCAGGCGGCGGCAATCGGCGCCAGCATCAGCGAGACGTTGTCGCCAACGCCTCCGGTCGAATGTTTGTCGGCGATGGGGCGGTCGATACCGGCCCATTGCAGCCGATCGCCGGAATCGGCCATCGCCAGGGTCAAGGCCACGATCTCCTCGCGCGACATGCCCTTGAACCAGACAGCCATGGCGAAGGCGCCGATCTGGCCTTCGGACAATCGACCGGCGGCAAGCGCATCGATGAAGGACCGGATATCGGCAGCGTCAAGTTCGCCGCCGTCGCGCTTGCGCCGGATGAGCTCCTGCGGGATCATCTCAATAGCCCGACGCCGCCGCCGATGCCGGCTGCGCTCCGCCTAGAACCGCCAATATGTCGTCGAGCAGGCCGGAAGCACCGAAGCGGAAGGTCGAGGGCATCGCCCAATCCGGCGCCATGATGGTTTCGGCAAGGCTGAGATAGAGGCCCGCATCGGCCACCGAGCCGATGCCGCCGGCCGGCTTGAAGCCGACCTTGCGTCCGCTTTCGCGAATGGCCCGGATCATGATGTCGGCGGCTTCGAGCGTCGCATTGACGGCGACCTTGCCGGTGGAGGTCTTGATGAAATCCGCGCCGGCTTCGATGGCAAGTTCGGAGGCGCGGCGGATCAATGCCGCCTCTTTCAATTCGCCGGTCTCGATGATGACCTTCAGCAGAACGGGGCCGACGCATTCGGCGCGCACCGCCTTGACCATATCGGTCACCGCCTTCTCGTTGCCTGATATGAACGTGCGGTAGGGGATGACCAGATCGATCTCGTCGGCGCCGTCGGCAATCGCCTCGCGGGTTTCGGCGGCGACATCGGCCACCTCCATCTCGCCCGCCGGGAAATTGACGACGGTGGCGATCCGTACGGCATGGCCGGTGCCGAGGATATTGCGGGCCTGGGCGACGAAGCGCGGCCAGATGCAGATCGCAGCGCTATTGCCATAGGGCGTCTGCGCGCGGGCGCAGAGCGCTTCGATCTGCGCCTCGGTGCAATCGTCCTTCAGATTGGTGAGATCGAGAAGGGAAAGGGCGACCGCCGCCGTTTCCCGGATGGAATGGCTATTCATCTTCACTTCCTCTAGAGCATGATGCCGAAAAGTGTGAGCGGTTTTCGGACAACATCATGCTCTCGCTATTAGTGTAGAACCGGATTCAGATTTTAGGCCGACCCGGTCTAAAATCATCCTGTTCTGGCCGCAATCATCTCTTTCAGTATGGCGGCGAGACGGGCGCCACCGACAGGCGCCATGTCCTTGGTTTCTTCATGGCTGAGCTCATTGCCGGTCATGCCCGCCCCATAGTTGGTGATAACGGAGGCTGCGGCAACCCTCAGGCCCAGCATTCTTGCGATGACGACCTCCGGCACCGTCGACATGCCGACGGCATCGGCGCCAAGGAAGCGCGCCATGCGGATTTCGGCCGGCGTTTCGAAGCTTGGACCGGAGAACCACATATAGACACCCTGCGCCAGCTCGATCTTGAGCTTTGCCGCAGCCTTCCGCATCGCGCTAGCAAGGCCGGCATCATAGGCGTTGGTCATGCCGACGAAACGGTGATCGCTTTCCTCGCCGATCAGCGGGTTCATGCCGGAATAGTTAATATGATCGGTGATCTGCATCACCGAACCCGGCGGCATGTCCTCGCGCAGCGATCCTGCCGAATTGGTCAGGATCAGCGCCTCGACGCCGAGCGCCTGCAACACCTCGATCGGCAGGCGCATGGCATTGGCATCGCCCTTCTCATAATAATGCACGCGGCCGGAAAGCATGATGACAGGAGCACCGCCGAGCCGGCCGGCAACGACTTCGCCCGCATGGCCGGAGACGGCACTGACGGGAAAGCCCGGCAGGTCGCGATAGGGAATACGCACGGCGCCGTCCAGTTGGCCAACCAGGGAGCCGAGACCGGAGCCGAGCACGATGCCATGGCGCGGCTTGATAGTGCCGAGCAATGCGGCGAGCAGTTCGACCGTCGCCTTCATCCGAGTTCCGTCTCGAAGCTGAAGGGAAGAAGCTCTTCCATCGTCATGGTCTTCTGCACGCCGGCCTCGTCGCAAAGGTAGATCTTCGTGTCCTTGGAAGCGAATTCGGAGATCTTCTGGCGGCAGCCGCCGCAGGGCGGGCAGAGCGGCAGCTTCTCGGCGATGACAGCCATTTCGACGATCTTCTTCGCCCCGCCCATGATCATGGCGCTGATTGCCGTCGGCTCGGCGCACCAGCCTTGCGGAAAGGAGAGGTTTTCGATGTTGGCGCCGGTGTAGACCTTGCCGTCCTCAGCCCGGATCGCCGCGCCGACGGGAAATTTCGAATAGGGCGCATGGGCAAAGGCCATGGCGCCGCGCGCGGCTTCGAACAGGTCGTGGGACATGATCAACGTTCCTTCGTATAGGGCACGCCGCCGGCCTTCGGCGGGATTGCGACGCCGATGAAGCCGGCAAGCAGGATGCAGGTGAGGACATAGGGCAGCGCCTGAAAGACCTGGACCGGCACTGCGCCGATCAGCGGCACCTGCTTGCCCTGCATGAAATTCGCCAGCGCATCGAGGAAGCCGAAGAGCAGACAGGCGAACATGACAGGCACCGGCTTCCACTTGGCGAAAACCAGAGCAGCGAGCGCGATATAGCCCTTGCCGGCCGACATGTCCTTGATGAAGGCGGCGGACTGGGCGATCGCCAGATAGGTGCCGGCAAAGCCGCAGAGGATGCCGGCGCACATGACGGCGCGGTAGCGTAGCCAGGCGACCGAGATGCCCGCAGTGTCGACCGCACCCGGATTTTCGCCGACGGCGCGAAGCCTGAGGCCGAAGCGCGTGCGATAAAGCACCCACCAGGAGAAGGGTACGGCGAGGAAGGCGAGATAGGTGAGGATATTGTTGCCCGATATGACATTGGCGTAGAGCGGGCCGATGATCGGCACGTCACGCATGGCATCGGCGCCCGGCAGAATGATCGGCGCGAAGCGCGCATCCGGCGGCAGCTGCGGCGTGCGGCCGCCCTGGCCGAACCAGGCCTGACCGAGGACGATGGTGATGCCGGCGATGAAGAAATTGATCGCCACGCCCGAAACGATCTGATTGCCGCGGTTGGTGATCGAGGCGAAGCCGTGCACCAGGCTCAGCGCCACCGAGCAGACGATGCCGGCGCCGAGCCCCAGCCAGGCCGAGCCGGTGAGATAGGCCACACAGGCAGCGGCGAAGGCCGAGCCCAGCATCTTGCCTTCGAGGCCGATATCGAAAACGCCCGCGCGCTCGGAAAACAGGCCGGCGAGTGCTGTGAAGATCAGCGGGATGGAGAGCCGGACCGTCGAACTCAGGACGTTGATGAAAATCTCGTAGTAATCCATCGTCCGCTCCTCAGGCTGGCTTGAACTGCTGGTAGATGTGCACCATTACCGGCCGGAACATGTATTCCAGCGCACCGGCAAAGAGGATCACCAGACCCTGGATGACGAGGATCATCTCACGGGTGATATTCGGCATTTCGAAAGAGATCCAGTCACCACCCTGATAGAGGGTGCCGAAAAGGATCGCCGCCAGGATGATGCCGAGCGGATGGTTGCGGCCCATCAGCGAGACGGCGATGCCGACGAAGCCGGCGCCGCCGACGAACTCCACCTGCAGACGGGCGGAAGAGCCCATGACGGGATTGAGCGCCATCATGCCGGCCAGCGCGCCGGAAAGCAGCATGGCGATGATGACGATGCGCGCATAGGGAATGCCGGCATAGTCGGCGGCTGTCGAGCTTACACCCAGCGTGCGCATCTCGAAGCCGAGCTTAGTGCGCCAGATGAGGATCCAGACAAACCAGGCGGCAAAGAGGGCGACGATGAAGGAGACGTTAAACGGGGCGGCACCGAGCTTGGCTCCGAACATCGTCATCAGCCAACCGAGCTTAGGAAGCTGACCGCCTTCGAGAAAGGTGCGGGTTTCCGGCGCCATCTTGCCCGGCACGATCAGCACGTGCACCAGCAGATAGACCATGAGGGCGGCGGCGATATAGTTGAACATGATCGTCGTGATGACGATGTGGCTGCCGCGCTTGGCCTGGAGGAAAGCGGGAATGAAGGCCCAGGCTGCGCCGAAAATGCCGGCGCCGACGATGGCGACCGGCATCGTCACGTACCAGGGCACGTAATTGTCGAGCGCCAGCGCCACCAGTGCGCAGCCGAGGCCGCCGATATAGGCCTGGCCTTCGGAGCCGATGTTGAAGAGACCGGCATGGATCGCCACCGCAACGGAAAGGCCGGTGAAGATGAAGCTGGTCGCATAATAGAGTGTGAAGCCTATGCCTTCACCGCTGCCAAAAGCACCCTCGATAAGCAGGGAAAGGGCGGCAAGCGGGCTCTCGCCGATCAGCCAGACGACGAAGCCGGAGATCAGGAAGGCGACGATGAGGTTCAGAAGCGGGATCAGGCCGTAGTTGATCCAGTTTGGTAGCGGAACGGAAGCAGTGCTCATAAGGGCCTCACGCGGCAATGCCGGCCATCATCAGGCCGAGGGTCTGTTCACCGGCATCGGGCGTCTTCTCGCCGACGATGTTGCCGGCAAACATGACAAGGATACGGTCCGAAAGGGCGCGGATTTCGTCGAGTTCGACGGAGACGAGCAGGATCGCCTTGCCAGCATCGCGCATTTCGATAATCCGGCGGTGGATGAATTCGATGGCGCCGATATCGACGCCGCGCGTCGGCTGGCCGATGATCAGCATCTTCGGGTCGCGTTCGATTTCGCGGGCGACGACGATCTTCTGCTGATTGCCGCCGGAAAAATTCGCCGTCTTCAGGCGCGGGTTCGGCGGGCGGATGTCGTATTTTTCGATCTTCTCCATCGCATCCCTGCGGATCGCTTCGAGATCGAGCAGCGGACCTTTGCTGTAGCCCGGACGGCGGTGATAGCCGAGCACGGAATTTTCATATTCCTCGAATTTCAGGACCAGGCCCATATGGTGGCGGTCCTCGGGAATATGGGCGAGGCCGAGATCGCGCAGGCGGGCTGGATCGGCCTTGTCGATCGTCTGGCCGTCGAGGAGGATTTCGCCGGAGGCGGGCTTGCGGATACCGGCAATCGCCTCCAGCAATTCGGACTGGCCGTTGCCGGCAACCCCGGCTATGCCGACGATCTCGCCGGCGCGGACATCGAAGGAGACGTTGTCGACCATGGTGACGCCGCGATTGTCTTTGACCGTCAGGTTGCGAACCGTGAGCACCGGAGCGCCGGGGTTCGCCTCACCCTTCTGGACGCGCAGCAGCACGCGACGGCCGACCATCAGCTCGGCAAGCTCCTCAACCGTCGTTTCCGCCGTCTTGCGGGTCGCGACCATCTCGCCGCGGCGCATGACCGAAACGGTATCGGTGATCGCCATGATCTCGCGCAGCTTGTGGGTGATGAGGATGATCGTCTTGCCCTGGTCGCGCAGCACCTTGAGGATGCGGAAAAGATGGTCGGCCTCCGCCGGCGTCAGCACGCCCGTCGGCTCGTCGAGGATCAGGATCTCTGCGCCGCGATACATGGCTTTCAGGATTTCGACGCGCTGCTGCAGGCCGACCGGCAGCTCTTCGATGAGTGCATCGGGATCGACTTCCAGCCCATATTCCGTTTCCAGCCGCTTGAGCTCGGCACGGGCCGATGCGACGCCTCTGGCCAACAGCGAGCCGCCTTCGGCGCCGAGCATGATATTCTCGAGCACGGTGAAATTATCGACCAGCATGAAATGCTGGTGCACCATGCCGATGCCGGCTGCGATCGCCGCCTGGCTGTCACGGATGGTGACGGGTTTGCCGTTGACGCGGATCTCGCCGCTGTCGGCGTGGTAAAAACCGTAAATGATCGACATCAGCGTCGATTTGCCGGCGCCGTTCTCGCCGATGATGCCGTGGATCGTGCCCTTGGCAACGGTGAGATTGATGTCCTTGTTGGCGTGGACGGCACCGAATTTCTTATCGATGCCGACAAGCTCGATAGCGGGCTTATCTGTCACAGCAGGCTCCAAATAAGAAAAGGGCGTATGGCGAAAATCCCCTCCGCCATACGCCCGATCTCAATCGTCAATTACATCAGGGCGCGGATCACTTCGGGCAAGAATTGTCCGAGGTGTAATCGTGAACCTTGACAGTTCCGGCGATGATATCGGCCTTGGCCTTGTCAACGGCAGCCTGCATTTCCGGCGTGATCAGCGACTTGTTGTTGTCGTCGATCGCGGCGCCGACACCATCTTCCTTGACGCCGAGCGCCTGGACGCCGCCGGTGAACTTGTCGTTCTTCGTGTCGGTGAAGGCGTTGTAGACGGCAAGGTCGACGCGCTTGACCATCGAAGTCAGCACCGAGCCCGGATGCAGATGGTTCTGGTTGGAGTCGACGCCAATCGACAGCTTCTTGTTGTCGGCGGCGGTCTGCAGAACGCCGAGGCCGGTGGCGCCGGCTGCCGCGTAAATGACGTCGGCGCCCTGGTCGATCTGGTTCTTGGTGAGCTCGCCGCCGCGAACCGGGTCATTCCAGGCCGCACCTGTTGTGCCGGTCATGTTCTGGAAAACCTGGATGTCGGCCTTGGCGGCGCGAGCGCCCTGCTCATAGCCGCATTCGAATTTGCGGATCAGCGGAATGTCCATGCCGCCGACGAAACCGACCTTACCGGTCTTGGAGGCCATGCCGGCGAGAATACCGACGAGATAGGAGCCTTCTTCTTCCTTGTAGACGACCGAACGGACGTTCGGCTTGTCGACGACGGAGTCGACGATGATGAACTTGGTGTCGGGGAATTCGGCTGCGACCTTCTCAATGGCCGAAGTCCAGGCGAAGGAAACGGCGACCACGGGGTTGAAGCCGCGGCTTGCGAAGTTGCGGATGGCCTGTTCGCCCTGGGTGTCGCCCGTCGGCTCGAAGTCGCGATAGGCAATGCCGGTCTCGGCCTTGAACTTCTCGGCGCCATTATAGGCTGCCTCGTTGAAGGACTTATCGAACTTCCCGCCGGTGCCGTAAACCAGCGCCGGCTTGACATCGGCGGCCAGCGCCGTCGTCGACATGGCAGCCACGGCAATAAGAGTGAGAAGGGATTTTTTCATTGTGCAGCCCTGTTGTTGCTATTCGTTAGGGGTCCTCCCGCAAGTCCTTTGCGGACATGTCTGCGGAACCACCGACCTCCCCCCGGAGGCCTGGCTGCGCGCATCCTTGCATGGCTCACGGAAAAATTCACCAGAAATTTTTCAGGCGGTAAAGATTTGCAGCAATTGCTGAAAATCAGTTCTGCCGGGCGGATTTTTGGACATCTCGCCGACCGGGATGCGGATTTTTTAGCCGATCCGCTGGCCGTTGCTGAAACCGGGGACGGGCAAATGCACCCGGTCTTTTGCCGGATCGACGGCTCAAGCACCTATGCAGTGAAGCGACCGGCGATCGGCGGCTTCTTATAGCCGATCATCCAGAGAAGCAGCGCGATCACCAGAAAGACGGCAAAGGCCGGCTGGAGCATCAGCCACTGGAAGATAAAGGCGTAGAAACGGGGATGGATATAGTAGGAAAGCGCAGATTGCAGCGAGGTCAGCGTGTCCGGACTCACATCCTGCCAGGCCTCCGACATCGGCGTCATGACAACGGCGGATGCCGCAACCGACTGGATCGAATCGATGGTCCCGGCAATAACGGCCGCCGCAAGCGCGACAAGACTGGCCAGACGCAACAGGAAACGCATCAACTCCTCCGACGCTTCGATATGCCGGACAATTCCGGCGGACCCCGCGCCATTCTCCGCCTTGAGAATTACATAGTCATCGATGGGGTGAAGCACAATGGACGGGCGCAGGCGAGTTTTATCCGAAGAAGTCAAAAAACTGTTAGATTTGGGTTGATCGGCAAAAATTCATCGGTATATATCGCGCCGTTCCGACGATTTGCTCCTCTCCTGGTGCGAACGCCAAAGGACAGGTGGCCGAGTGGTTTAAGGCGCACGCCTGGAACGCGTGTGTACGTGAAAGCGTACCGAGGGTTCGAATCCCTCCCTGTCCGCCATTCTTCGCATTTTCATCCAACAGAGTGAAATTTTAAACCTGACTGGACCAATCTTCGTGTCCGTGGCGAATACGGACAATGAGAACATTATCGCCCTCCGCAATCGTATAAACGACGAGATGGGCCTTGAACGGATGAATGCACATCGGAGGAGAAATTTCATGCCGTTCGCGCGCCATACGGGGATTGGCAGCAATCAGATCAAAAATGGCGTAGAGTTCATCATGGTAGCGCCGAGCGTGCGCTGAGCCAAACAGGCGAATGCCCGTTTCGGCTATGCCGACAATGTCCTCTTCCGCTTCTTCCGCAAGGCGAAAGCCCATCATCAATTGCCGCGAGAGCTTTCCTCGCGCGCCCGAGCCGCCTCAAACAGCTCGTCCTTCGACCGCGACCCGACGCCGCTCTTCAAGCCTTCATCGACAAAGCGCTGCATAGCTGCGACCTTGTCGTTTCGCTCCTGATCTTTCCTGATGAGGTCGCGGACATAATCGCTCGCATTGGCATAACGGCCTGTTTTGGTTTGCGCTTCCACCCAATCTTTCATGGGATCGGGCAGCGATACGTTCATGGTCGCCATCGAAGCTCTCCGTTTCATCAAAATTGAGTTGTTTGGCAAAGTTTGTCAACATCGGCTGATCTCCCATAACGTGCGGAAACGAAGGCCCGATCCCCATCGAAGGAAACGCCAGGGTTGATCAGAAAGATTCCTGAATTTTTACCACGCTGCTTCACCGCGTCTTTGCACGTTTGGGTTTACCGTCTGCAAAACTAAAAACAGAGGTAAAACAGGTGGAAGAACTTTCGGTGAAGTCGAAGATCATCAAATCCGTCTATTTCAGCCAGGAAGACGGGCGGCTCAGGATTTGCTTTAGGAATGGCGAGGAGCGGCTGTTCGAGGGCGTTCCCTCTTCGGAAGCCCATGCGATGACGGCGGCACCGTCTCCCGGCCATTATTACCTCGACCGGATCAGAACCCGGTTTCGCAGGCTGGCGGCCTGAACAGTCGAGAATGCCGCAGCCGACCTGCCGGATCGTGTGGGATCGGCACAGATCCGGTGGATATTAGCCGACCGTTCACCATTGATCTGATCTTGGTTGGATCGCCCCGGCCGGAAGGCGACAAGTTCTCGGCGCTGCCGACTTGAAGATCGGCCAGCCGGGAGGCTCGGCGGCGGACCCCAGCCAGGAAGCCGGGCCTCCCCGTCAACTCAGCATCGAGATAGCAAATTAGGGCTAATCCTGTGAAAAACCGGAATCCCCGCATCCGGACTCGACAATGCTTCATTAGCATGATTGCATAAACCCAATCAAAAGAGGGGGTGACGATGTTCGAGGATCTGCTTGAGATGCAGGAACGCGGCGCACGCGACCGTGCGCTCGGCCGCAGCCTGGCCGACAATCCGATGTCGAAGCCGGATGTCCTGCCGATCACCGATCTGCAGGAATGGTATTCGATGTTCGACGCCTGGCGCTTCGGCTGGTCGATCGAGGACGCGATGGCCGGGCACATCGATATGCCCCGGGACGGCCGTACGGCGCGGCGAGCCTAAACCAGGACGGTCTGATCGACCCTGTCCTCGGTGCCGAAGAATTTCAGGTAACGTTCGACCTCTGCCGGTTCGCCCGTCGCCTTCTGCGGATTGTCTGAGAGCTTCACCGCCGGACGGCCATTGGCGTCGCTGACTTTGCAGACGACCGAGATCGGGTTGAGGCCCGATATTTCGGTCGGGGCACAGCCGGCAAAATCATTCGTCAGATTCGTGCCCCAGCCGAAGCTCATCCGCACGCGGCCTTCGAAATGCCGGTAAGTGTCGATGATGGCGTCCACATCGAGGCCGTCGGAGAAGATCAGCAGCTTCTGGCGCGGATCGCGGCCCATCTTTTTCCACCAGTCGATGATCTTCTCACCGCCCTCGATCGGCGGCGCGCTGTCCGGGCGAAAGCCGGTCCAGTCGGCCACCCATTCCGGCGCGTCGCGCAGGAAAGCCGCGGTGCCAAAGGCATCCGGCAGGACGATCAGAAGGTTGCCGCCATAGAGCTTGTTCCAGTCGCGCAGGATCTTATAAGGGGCGGTGCGCAGCTGCTCGTCGGTTTGCGCCAGGGCAGCGGCCACCATCGGCAGCTCATGGGCATTGGTACCGACCGCTTCGAGATCGGAATCCATTGCCAGCAATACATTGCTGGTGCCGGTAAAAGCCGGGCCGATGCCTTCCTTCAGCGCCTCGACGCACCAGCGCTGCCAGAGAAAACTGTGGCGGCGGCGGGTGCCGAAATCGGAAATGCGTAAACCCGGCAGTTCCCTCAGCCGCTCGACCTTCGACCACATCTTCGCCTTGGCGCGGGCATAGAGCACGTCAAGGGTGAAAGGGCCGAGCGCTTTCATCGCCGAGCGCGAGCGCAGCTCGTTGACGATCGCGAGCGCCGGGATCTCCCACATCGTGGTTTCCTTCCAGGCCCCGTGAAAATCCAGCACATACTGGCCGTCCTTCTTCGACAGCTCGTATTCCGGGAGCTGGAAGTTGGAAAGCCAGGCGAGGAATTCCGGCTCGAAAATCTGCGCGCGGCCGTAGAAGCTGTTACCAGCCAGCCAGATCATCTCCTTCTTGGAAAGCCTCAGCGTACGGGCGTGATCCAGCTGTTCACGCAATTCGCCTTCGTCGATCTCCTCGGCGAGGTGGACGCGTTTCGTCCGATTGATCAACGTGAAGGAGGCATTGACGTCTGGATAGAGCTTCCAGATCATCTGCAGCATCAGCAGCTTGTAGAAGTCGGTATCGATCAGGCTGCGGATGATCGGGTCGAGCTTCCACGCGTGATTGTAGACGCGTCTTGCAATATCGGTCTTGGCCATGAATTCCTGCCCCTGTCCCATCCGGTCAGGTGCTGCCAAGTTTGCGGGCCGGCGCACGAAACCGGCTCGTGCGTCTTCTTATCGAAAAATCAGCGGGCAAAGTCCAGATAAAACATAAACATCCCGCCGCGTCCTGGCGGCGGGATGGAAGATACGTTGATTTGCTCTATTGGGCCGGCGCCGCCGGCTGGGTCGGTGCCGCGGGCTGGGCGGGTGCCGCAGGCGCCGCATCCGGGGCCGGTGCTGTCGCCGGCGTCTCGGTCGGCACCGCATTGCTGTTCTGCTGCGTCGGGGCAGGTGCTGCGTCCGATTGCTGCTGCTGGAGTTGCTGGCCGGGCTGTTGCGGCGCAACCTCGTCCGCCTCGCGATTACCCCAGATCTCGACCGGGATCCAGACCACGAAAGCGAGGATCAGGGCGACGAGCAGCACCGTCAGGATGCGGTATCCCGTGCGCCCCTGTTTTGCCTTGACCGGCGGGATCTGCTCTTCCTTGTGAAGCTTGCCGTCGGATTTTTCCCAGCGTGTTTCCGTCTGATGCGCCATCATCGTCTCCTTCCGCTGACTTAGAGCATGATGTCGAAAAGTGTGAGCGGTTTTCGGACGACATTATGCTCTAACTCTTTAATTTAGAACAGGATTCAGATTTCAGGCCGACCGGGCCTAAAAGCATCCTGTTCTAGCGGCCGATGCGGCCGCAAGAAACGTTCGCAGAGAAAACGGTCAGTCGTCTCGAAGGTTCCGGAGGCTCAATAACCGGCGGCGCGGTCGATCACGAATTGCAGCGATTCACCGCGCTCGAAACGGGCGATCTGCGTCTCGACATGGCGGAACAGCGCGGTCTCTTCGGAGACCGCCGCGTCATGCGGGGTGATGAAGACGTTTTCCAACTCCCACAGCGGGCTATCCGACGCCAAGGGCTCCACCTCGAAAACGTCAAGCGAAGCGCCGCCGAGGATGCCGCTGCGGATGACCGAGACGATGTCGGACTCGACCTGGCTCCGGCCACGGCCTGCATTGATGAAGATCGGCCGCCCCAGCGCACCGTCGCGGCGGAGCTTCTTAAACAGCCCGCCATCATAAAACCCCGTGGTGTCAGGTGTCAGCGGCAAGAGGCCGACGAGAATGTCGGTCCTGGCGAGGAACCCGTCCAGTTCGCGCGCATCGAAGGTCTCTACGCCATCAATCTGTTTGCGGGTCCGCGACCAGCCGACGACGTTGAACCCCATCACTTTCAGCTTGGCGACCGCGTCCTGCCCGAGCACGCCGAGGCCCATGACGCCGACCGTCACTTCCGCCGCTTCGGGCGCGATCAGCTTGGCCCATTCCCGCCGTCGTTGGCTGATATCATGGGCGTATTGCCCGCGCAGATGCATCAGGCATTGCATCACCACCCACTCGCTCATGCGGGTGGTCAGGCTGCGATCGACGAACCGAACGATCGGTATCTCAGGCAAGCCGTCCATGCCGACGATATGGTCGACGCCGGCGCCGCCCGAGAAGATCACCTTGAGGTTCGGCGCCCTTTTGAAAAGATCGGCATCCGGCTTCCAGAGAAGCGCGTATTCGGCCACGCTGAGATCCCGGGTCCGATCGGCCGGATAGGCGAGATTGATGCTGCCACGGTCGGCAAATGCCGTTTTCAGCACGCGGGCGACACCTTCGGGATTGAACTTGATGTCGACGAGAACAGGAGGATGTGCGGACATGGTGTTCTTTACTGTTGCACGGCGGGCGTCGGCACCGCCTCGATGTTGAAGGCGGCGGCCATCAGCGCCTTGGTGTAATCGTCCTTCGGAGCGCGGAAGATTTCCGAGGACGGCCCCTGCTCCACCACCTTGCCGAAACGCATGACGATGACGTCGTTGGCGAGCGCCTTCACCACCTTCAGATCATGGCTGATGAAGAGATAGGCGAGGTCGTGCTTCTTCTGCAGGTCGCGCAGGAGATCGACCACCTGGGCCTGGACGCTCATATCGAGCGCAGAGGTCGGCTCGTCGAGCATGACGAAGCGCGGTTTGAGCACCATGGCGCGGGCAATGGCGATGCGCTGGCGCTGGCCGCCGGAAAATTCATGCGGGTAACGCCAGCGGGTCAGGGGGTCGAGACCAACCTCCTCCAGCGCCCAGCATACGCGCTGGTCACGCTCTTCGGCGCTTAAAGCGCGCTCATGCACCTTCAGCCCTTCGGCAATGATATCGCCGACCGACATGCGCGGGCTGAGCGAGCCGTAAGGATCCTGGAAGACGATCTGCAGCTGGTTGCGCAGCGGCCGCATCTCGCTGAACGAATAGCCGGCTATATCCTTGCCGACGAAAGCGATCCGCCCCTGCGAGGAGATCAGCCGCGTGAGCGCCAGACCGAGCGTCGTCTTGCCGGAACCGGACTCGCCGACGACGCCGAGCGTCTGGCCGGCGCGCAGCGAAAGATCGATGCCGTCGACCGCCTTCACATGGTCGACGACACGGCGCATCAGCCCTGCCTTGATCGGGAACCAGACGCGGATATCGGACCCTTCCATCACCACCGGCTTCGACGGATCGGCAAGCGGCGGCTCGCCGCGCGGCTCGGAGGCAAGGAGGTGGCGGGTATAATCGTGCTTCGGATTGGCGAAGACCTCCGCGACGGTCCCTGTCTCGACGATCCTGCCCTTGGTCATCACGCAGACGCGATCGGCGAATTTGCGCACGATGCCGAGATCATGGGTGATGAACAGCAGCGACATGCCGTGCGCCGCCTTCAATTGCCGCAGCAGTTCGAGGATCTGCGCCTGCACGGTGACGTCGAGCGCGGTGGTCGGCTCGTCGGCGATCAGCAATTCCGGCCGGTTGGCGAGCGCCATGGCGATCATGACACGCTGGCGCTGCCCGCCGGACAGTTCGTGCGGATAGGCCTTCAGCCGCTTTTCCGGCTCGCGGATGCCGACCTGGTTCAACAATTCCAGCACACGCTGGCGCGCCGGCTGGCCGGTGATGCCCTGATGCAGGGCGAGGATTTCGGCGATCTGCTTCTCGATCGTATGAAGCGGATTGAGCGAGGTCATTGGCTCCTGGAAGATCATGGTGATGTCGTTGCCGCGAACCTCACGCAACGCCCGCTCCGACGCCTTCAAGAGGTCCTTGCCCTTGAACAGGATTTCGCCGGAGGGATGGCTTGCGGAGGGATAGGGCAAAAGCTTCAGGATCGAATTGGCCGAGACCGACTTGCCGGAACCGGATTCGCCGACCAGCGCCACGACCTCGCCCTTGGCGATATCGAAGGAGATGTGATCGACGGCAAGCGACGTCTCGCCGCCCTGATGAAAGGCAACCGAGAGATCGCGGACGGAAAGGAGCGGTTCTGTCATGTCATTCATTGGAACGTCTTCCTCGGATCGAAGGCGTCGCGCACGGCTTCGCCGATGAAGATCAGCAGAGACAGCATGATCGACATGGCGAAGAAGGCCGTCAGCCCGAGCCAGGGCGCCTGCAGGTTGGTCTTGCCCTGGGCGATCATCTCGCCGAGCGAGGGGGAGCCAGGCGGCATGCCGAAGCCCAGGAAATCGAGCGAGGTCAGCGTCGTGATCGAGCCGGAGAGGATGAAAGGCAGGAAGGTCAGCGTCGCGACCATCGCGTTCGGCAGCAGATGGCGCCACATGATGGTGCGGTTGTTGACGCCGAGGGCGCGGGCGGCGCGGACATATTCGAAATTGCGGGCGCGCAGGAATTCAGCGCGCACGACGCCGACGAAGCCGACCCAGGAAAAGAGCAGCATGATGCCGAGCAGCACGAAGAAGCCGGGCGGCAGGATGGCGGCGATGATGAGCAGGATGTAGAGCACCGGCATCGACGACCAGATCTCGATGAAGCGCTGCAGCAAAAGATCGGTCCAGCCGCCGAAATAACCCTGCACCGCGCCGGCCGTCACGCCAATGATTGCCGAGCAGATGGTGAGCGCCAGCCCGAAGAGCACCGAGATGCGGAAGCCGTAGATGACGCGGGCGAGCACGTCGCGGGCCTGATCGTCGGTGCCGAGCCAATTGAGGTTGCCGAGCGTGCAGGCGGGATCGTTCACGCCTTCAGGATAACCGGAGCAGCGCTCCTCCTTGGTCATCAGCCAGAACGGAGCAGTCGGCGCCGAATGCGGAATGTTGGAGTTGACCGAGCGGTAGGAATAGCGGATTGGCGGCCAGATCATCCAGCCATTGGCGTTGATCTCGTCTGATATCACCGAGGAACGGTAATCGGTTTCGGCGAGGAAGCCGCCGAACTTCTCCTCGGGATAGTCGATCAGTACCGGAAACAGGATCTCACCCTTGTAGGAGGCGATGATCGGCCGGTCGTTGGCGAGGAACTCGGCGAAGAGACTGAGCACGAATAGCAGCAGGAACAGCCACAGCGACCAGTAGCCGCGGCCGTTCGCCCGGAAATTCTTCCAGCGGCGGATATTTGTCGGCGACAGCAGGCCCTTGCGCGGCGGCTTGACGGGGGTTGCAGTGACGGGATTTGCGGCAGCGTCCATCAGACATCCCTCCGCTCGAAATCGATGCGCGGATCGATCCAGGTGTAGATCAGGTCGGAGATCAGGCTGACGAAAAGGCCGAGCAGCGAGAAGATGTAGAGGGTGGCAAAGACGATCGGATAATCCCGGTTGACCACCGAGAGATAGCCGAGGCGGCCGAGACCGTCGAGCGAGAAGATGTTCTCGATCAGCAGTGAGCCGGTGAAGAAGGCGGAGATGAAAGCGCCGGGAAAACCGGCGATGATGATCAACATGGCATTGCGGAAAACATGGCCATAGAGCACCTGCCGCTCGTTCAGCCCCTTGGCGCGGGCCGTGACGACATATTGCTTCTTGATCTCCTCGATGAAGGAATTCTTGGTGAGCAGCGTCGTCGTGGCGAAAGCGGCGAGCGAAAGCGAGATCAGCGGCAGAGTGAGGTGCCAGAAATAATCGAGCGGCTTCTGCCACCAAGGGAGCTGGTCGAAATTGTCGGAGACGAGCCCCCGCAGCGGGAACCAGTCGTAGAAGGAGCCGCCGGCGAACAGCACGATCAGCAGGATGCCGAAGAGAAAGCTCGGCACGGCATAGCCGACGACGATGACGCCCGAGGTCCAGACATCGAAGGTCGATCCGTCCTTCACCGCCTTGCGGATGCCGAGCGGAATGGAGATCGCATAGGAGAAGATCAGGATCCAGATGCCGAGCGAGATCGACACCGGCAGCTTTTCCTTGATCAGGTCCAGCACGGAAGTGTTGCGGAAGAAGCTTTCGCCGAAATCGAAGCGGATGTAGTTCCACATCATCTCGCCGAAACGCGTCAGCGGCGGCTTGTCGAAGCCGAATTGCTTTTCAAGCTTGGCGATCAGCTCCGGATCGAGGCCCTGGGCGCCGCGATATTTCGAGCTTTCTTCGCCTCCTCCTCCGCCGAGAAGATCACCGCCGCCGGACAGGCGCTGATCGGCGCTGTCGGCTTGGCCGGTCAATTGGGCAATAACCTGCTCAACCGGACCGCCGGGTGCGAATTGCACGACGATGAAGGAAATCGCCATGATGCCGACGATGGTCGGAATCATCAAAAGCAGGCGGCGAATGACATAAGCGCCCATCAGCCTTCAGCCTCCGGGAATGTTTTTCTTGTCTGCACGCCGTTCAGTCCAATGCCGCTCAATCCGCCAGCCTTCCCTTGCCGGCCCCGCCGGCTTGTCGTGATTCGCTCGGGCCATTTGGAGCCCAGAGCCCCTGCTTTGCAAGCCCGCTCATTTTGCCGAGGTGGACCACCAGGCATCGGGGAAGCCAAGGCCATAGGCCGGAAACTCGGCAGGATGCGTGACCGTGTTCCAATAGGCGATGTTATAGGTATCGCGGTAGAATAGCGGGATTACGTAGTGATTTGCCAGCAATACCCGATCCATGGCCTTGATCGCTGCAACCTGTTCTTCGCGGTTGGGCGCGAAGATGATCATGCGAACGAGTTCATCGACGGCCGGGTTGGCGATACCGGCATAATTGCGAGAGCCTTGCTGGTTGACCGAGCCGGAGCCCCAATAGTCGGCCTGCTCATTACCTGGGTTCAAGGTCTGCGCCCAGACGTTCCAAATCATGTCGTAGTCAAAGCTGCGTTCGCGGTTTACAGCTTGCGAGGCGTCGACCGTACGGACGCGGGCATCTATTCCAATTTTCTTGAGGTTGTTGGCGTAAGGAACCGCCCAGCGCTCCAACATCGGGCTTGACAACAGGATCTCGAAACTCATCGGCTGGCCGGTCTTGGTATTAACCATCCGGTTGTTCTTGATCTCCCAGCCGGCTTCTTTCAGCAGCCCAATCGCCTTGCGGAGGTTGTCGCGGCTTTTCTGCGGATCGCCGCCGACCGGATTGGTATAAGGCGTCGTGAAGACCTCCGGCGGAACCTTGTCCTTCATACCCTGAAGGATTTCCAGCTCTCTACCCTGCGGAAGGCCGGAGGAGGCGAGGTCGGTGTTCCAGAAATAACTATCGATCCGCTTGTAACTGTTAAAAGCAACCGTACGGTTCAACTCTTCGAAATCAAAACCGTAATTCAGCGCCCTGCGGACTCTGATGTCCTTGAACAGGTCTCGCCGCATGTTGGGCACGAGCGCCTGCAGGATGCCGGTGGACCGCAGCGGGTTCTTGACCTCCTCCTTCTTGACCTTTCCTTCCTTTACCGCGGGAAAATCATACCCCGTTGCCCAGCGGGCAGCCGTAGTTTCCTGCCAATAGTCACTGTTGCCGGCGCGAAACGCTTCGAACTCAACATCGCGATCGCCGAAATAGGTGTAGGTGACGTTGCGGAAATTGTTCTGGCCGACATTCACGTTGAGGTCCTTGCCCCAATAGTCGTCACGCAGTTCATAGCGGATGGTCGCGCCCGGGGAGAAGGATGCGATCTTGTAAGGCCCGGACCCCATTACGGGCTCGAGCGTCGTCTTTGAGATATCGCGCGGTTTGCCGTCCGGCCCCTGTCCCTCCCACCAATGTTTGGGCACGACCACCAACTGCCCGAGAATATTGGGCAGTTCGCGATTGTTCTTCTCGTCGAAAGTGAAGGTGACGTCACGCTCGCCGGTCTTTTCCGCCTTCAGCACGTGACTATAATAATTGGCCGTGAGAGGATTGAGCTCCTTCGTCTTATCAAGACTGAAGATGACGTCCTCAGGCGTGACCGGCTGACCATCCGCCCATTTCGCTTCCTTGCGCAGGCGAAAGGTCGCGCTGGAGACGTCAGCCGGAAAGGACAGGCCCTCTGCGAGCAGACCATAGGAGACAAGGAGTTCGTCTTCGGCCGGCTTCATCAACGTGTCGTAAACAAGCGACAGACCTACAGCTGCCTGGCCTTTGGCGAGCAGAGGATTGAAGGTGTCGAAGGCGCCACTGGCCGAAAGACGCAGGTCTCCACCTTTCGGGGCATCGGGATTGACGTAGTCGAAATGGGCAAAGCCCGGCTTGTACTTCATCTCACTGATGACCGAGCTTCCGATCAGAAACGGCTGGTCCTGACCAACAGCCCCCACCGGCGCCAAAACAGCCGCAAGGGAGAGAAACAACCCGATCTTCAACGACAGAAATGCCATTCCCACTTTCCCCTGACTATTGATGGTTCGACAATACGAGAAATAGGGGCGAAAAACAGGTAAGAGTTTGATTTTTGCTAGGCTCACGAAATATTCAAGCTACCCGGCCGTGTCTGAGATCCTCGAGGCTTAAGCCGCTGCGGCGATCCGTCACCGCCGCCTCCGGCGCCCGCCCGGCAAATCATCGATTCACCAAAATCTCTTTTCACGTTAGATTCGCAGACAAATCACTTCTCAAGGGAACAGCATGGCATTCGGCTTCACTCAAGCTTTCAGGACATTCGGCAGACTGGCGCTCGCCGGCGCAATCGGCGCAGGCCTTGCCGCCGGCGACGTCGGCGCCGAGCAGAAGACGCCGAGCCCGGGCAGCGCCAAGGCTCTGTTCGGCGGCGCCAGCCTGCCGACGCAGGGACCGGCGCAGCCGATCGGCTTTTATGCCAAGGGCTGCATGACCGGCGCTGTGGCGCTGCCGACCGACGGCCCGACCTGGCAGGCGATGCGGCTTTCGCGCAACCGCCGCTGGGGCAACCCCGCGATGATCGCGCTCTTGGAACGGTTTTCGCAGGATGCGGTCAAATATGCCGGCTGGCCGGGCATTCTCGTCGGCGACATCGCCCAGCCGCGCGGCGGGCCGATGCTCAACGGCCATTCCTCGCACCAGATCGGCCTCGATGCCGATATATGGTTCACTCCGATGCCCTCGCGCCGCCTGACGGCCGAGGAGCGTCAGTACCTGCCTTTCACCACCATGCTGCAAAAGAACAAATTCCTGACCGTCGATCCCAAGGTATGGACGGAATCGCGGGCTCGACTTTTGATGCTGGCGGCAAGCTATCCCCAGGTGGAGCGCATTTTTGTCAATCCCGCGATCAAGAAAAAGATGTGCGACACCTGGACGGGCGACCGCACCAACCTCGGCAAGCTCCGGCCGATATACGGTCATGACTCGCATTTTCACATCCGTATAAAGTGCCCGCCCGGTGCAGCCGGATGCACCCCGCAAGCTCCCGTCCCCGCGGGAGACGGCTGCGACAAGTCACTCGCCTATTGGTTCACGCCGGCGCCATGGGCGCCACCAAAACCGCCGAAGCCCGGCGCCAAGCCGCCGAAACCGCCGCGCGAGATGATGGTCTCCGACCTGCCAAAGGCCTGCGCTGCCGTGCTCGACGCCGCTTCCGTCACCTCGATGCAGGCCGCCACCTATGGCGGATCTTCTGCCGCGGGCGGACCTTCTGCCGCCAGCGGACCGTCTGCCGCAAGCGCGCTTGCCGCCGCGCCGACGGCGGCACCGGCCACCGACGATGACGACGGAGAACTGCCCGATGTCGGCCCGGTTCCGAACGACAAGCCGGCGATGCAATGAGGAGCGCCCGGCGCTGTCTTTCAAATCGCAAATTCTTGGTATAGAAGCGGTCAAATCGATTGAATTGTCCGGGCGGAGGGGTTGATGGCTGGCGGCAAATGCCTCGCATTGATTGCGCATGATCAGAAGAAGGACGACATGGCGGCGTTCGCCCGCGCCAACAAGGATCTTCTCTCGCGCTGGAAAATCGTCGCGACAGGTACGACCGGCGGGCGGGTGCTCGATGCCGCGCCCGACCTCAACGTCGTTAGGCTGAAAAGCGGCCCGCTCGGCGGCGACCAGCAGATCGGCGCGCTGATTTCGACCGGCGAGGTCGATGCCTTGATCTTCTTCGTCGACCCGCTGACGCCGATGCCGCATGATGTCGACGTGAAGGCGCTGATGCGGCTGGCAATCGTCTACGACATTCCGATGGCGCTCAACCACGCGACCGCTATAAAGCTCCTTCCCACCCTCGAAGCCTGATCAGCACGGAACCGGCCATGCCAAAACCGAACCACAGCACTCCGCTGCCTTTCCCGATCCTGATCGGCGATATCGGCGGCACCAATGCCCGCTTCTCCATCCTGTCCGATGCCTATGCCGAGCCGAAGCAGTTTCCGAATGTGCGCACGGCGGATTTCGCGACAATCGACGAAGCGATCCAGAAGGGCGTGCTCGACAAGACCGCGGTGCAGCCGCGCTCGGCAATCCTCGCCGTCGCCGGTCCGATCAACGACGACGAGATCCCGCTGACCAATTGCGACTGGGTGGTGCGGCCGAGGACAATGATCGAGGGCCTCGGCATCGAGGACGTGCTCGTCGTCAATGATTTCGAGGCGCAGGCGCTGGCGATCGCCGCCCTGTCGGATGAAAACCGCGAGCGCATCGGCAGCGCCACCGGCGACATGATCGCCTCGCGCGTCGTGCTCGGGCCCGGCACCGGCCTCGGCGTCGGCGGCCTCGTGCATGCCCAGCACAGCTGGATCCCGGTCCCCGGCGAAGGCGGCCATATCGATCTTGGGCCGCGCAGCAAACGCGATTATGACGTCTTTCCGCATATCGAGACGATCGAAGGCCGCGTTTCGGCCGAGCAGATCCTCTGCGGGCGCGGCCTCGTCAACCTCTATAACGCCATCTGTATCGTCGACGGCATTCAGCCGACGATGAAGGATCCGGCCGACATCACCTCGCACGCGCTTGCCGGCAGCGACAAGGCCGCCGTCGAGACCGTCTCGCTATTTGCCACCTATCTCGGCCGAGTGGCGGGCGACATGGCGATGGTGTTCATGGCGCGCGGCGGCGTCTATCTCTCCGGCGGCATCTCGCAGAAGATCCTCCCGGCGCTGAAGAAGCCGGAATTCCGCAGGGCCTTCGAGGACAAGGCGCCGCACACCGCGCTGCTTCGCACCATCCCGACCTATGTCGTGACGCACCCGCTGGCAGCCCTTGCCGGGCTTTCCTCCTATGCGCGCATGCCGGCCAATTTCGGTGTTTCGACGGAAGGCCGCCGCTGGCGGCGCTGAGCCGGCGCGCGTCCCTCCGGGACGCGCCGCGCTCTAGCCAAACCAGTCCCAACTCTTTATAGAGCCGGCGAAGTGCGCGCCATATTCACCGGCGCGCTTGGTCTCGGACAGGAAGCGTAATATTTGGAAGCCGTAGAAAGCAGGAAGCAGAGCGTCAGCAGCGATACCGTCACCGGCATCCTCAAGCGCATTATCGCTGAAAACGGCCGCGACCATCTCTGGGGTTATGTCTTCGCGATTGCCTGCCTGATCATCGTGGCGCTTTCAACGGCCTTCACCGCCTGGATCATGCGGGCGATCATCGATGAGGCCTTCGCTAATCGCCGCGCCGACGTCGTCTGGATCATCTGCCTTTCGATCTTCGTCGCCTTTGTGCTGCGCGGTTTTGCGAGTTACGGTCAGGCAGTGGCGCTTTCCAAGGTCGGCAACGACATCGTCGCCCGGTATCAGCGCCGCCTTTATGCGCATCTGATGACACTTTCCGTCGGCTTCTTCAGCGAGGCGCGCTCGGCCCATATCGCCGCGCAGGTGAGCCAGAACGTCAGCGGCATCCGCGACGTGCTCAACCTGACGATCACGTCGACGGTCCGCGACCTCCTGACCTTCGTTTCGCTGATCGGCGTAATGGTCCTCCAGGACCCGCTGCTTAGCCTTGCCGTGTTCATCATGGCGCCGCCGCTGCTCTATGCGTTGCGTTATGTTTCCAAACGGCTGCGCTCGGCAACCCGCGAGGCCGTGCATCTGAACAGCCACGTGCTGGGCGCCATGCAGGAGACGATCCAGGGCATTGCCATCGTGAAAGCCTTCACGATGGAAGAGGAGCTGGAACGCAAGGTCAACAAACTTATCAAAGGCGCTGAAAACCGGGCAAACCGGATTGCCCGGCTTTCGGAACGCACCTCGCCTCTGACCGAGAGCTTTGCGGGCTTTGCCGTTGCCAGCGTGCTAGCCTATGCCGCCTACCGCTCGATCTATTACAACGTGCCGCCAGGCGCCTTCTTCTCCTTCGTCACCGCCTTGCTGCTGGCCTATGACCCGGCCCGCCGGCTTGCGCGCCTACAGGTGCAGATGGAGCGCGCCGTCGTCAATGCGCGGATGATCTATGAACTGCTCGACATGGAGCCGCGCCAGCGCGACCTGCCGGATGCTCAGCCGCTGACGGTGACGCAAGCCAGGATCGAATTCCGCAACGTTTCCTTCGGCTACGGCAATGAGAGCGTGCTGAGCGGAGTCAGCTTCATCGCCGAGGGCGGCGCGACGACGGCCCTGGTCGGACCATCGGGGGCCGGCAAATCCACGGTCATCAACCTCATTCCGCGCTTTTACGACCCACGCGAGGGCGAGATCCTGATCGACGGGCAGGACATCGCCCACATCACCAAGAAATCGCTGCGCCAGCAGCTCGCCTACGTCTCGCAGCAGCCTTATCTGTTCGAGGGCACGATCCGTGACAATATCCGCTATGGCCGGCCGGAAGCGACCGATGCCGAGGTGGAAGAGGCCGCCCGGCTTGCCTATGCGCATGACTTCATCTCAGCCCAGCCGCAGGGTTACGATACGCCGGTCGGCGAAAACGGCGTGACGCTTTCGGGCGGCCAGCGTCAGCGGCTTTCGATCGCGCGGGCTCTGGTGCGCAATGCGCCAATCCTGCTTCTCGACGAAGCGACGTCGGCGCTCGACACCGAATCCGAAGCCGCCGTGCAGAAGGCGCTCGACGAGGCGATGACCGGCCGCACCGTCGTCGTCATCGCCCACCGGCTCTCGACCGTGGTGCGCGCCGACAAGATCGTCGTCATGCAGCAGGGCCGGGTCGTCGAGGAAGGCAATCACGAGACGCTTGCGAAGGTCAGCGACGGTCTTTACGCTCGCCTCAACAATCTGCAGAGGCCTTCGGCCTCCGATACAAACTGACCTGGTGACCGAAATGAGCGATGCTGCGATGAAACTGGTGGTGGTCGGCGCGGCAGGGCGCATGGGACAGACGCTGATCCGGCTCATCCATTCGATCGAAGGTTTGGTGCTGCATGCCGCCGTCGATCGCGCCGGCTCGCCCTTCGTCGGTAAAGATGCCGGCGAAATTGCCGGCCTCGGCCCGACCGGCGTCATCATCGGCGACGATCCGCTCAATGCCTTCCTGCATGCCGACGGCGTGCTCGATTTCACTTCGCCTGCTGCAACAGTGGAATTCTCCGGCCTCGCCGCCCAAGCCCGCATCGTTCACGTGGTCGGCACCACCGGCTGTTCGGAAGACGACAATGCCAGGATCGCCGCCGCCGCCCGCCATGCCCGTGTCGTCAAGTCGGGCAATATGAGCCTCGGCGTCAATCTGCTGGGTGTGCTGGCCCAGCAGACAGCGCGAGCGCTCGATCCTGTCGATTGGGACATCGAAATCCTGGAAATGCACCACAAGCACAAGGTGGATGCGCCTTCCGGCACCGCCCTTCTCCTCGGCGAAGCCGCGGCCAAGGGCCGCAATATCGATCTGGCCTCGAAATCGGTAACGGTGCGAGACGGCCATACCGGCGCCCGTGAGGCCGGCACGATCGGCTTTGCGACCTTGCGCGGCGGCTCCGTCATCGGCGAGCATTCCGTGCTTTTCGCCGGCGAAGGTGAAATCGTCACCCTGTCGCACAGTGCGGCCGACCGCTCGATCTTCGCGCGCGGCGCTATCAAGGCGGCCCTCTGGGCGCGCGATAAAAAGCCGGGCCTCTATTCCATGCTCGACGTGCTCGGGCTTTCTTCCCAATAACGACATTTCGGAGACATATTCATGAGCGGAACCCTCGTCCTCGTTCGCCACGGCCAGAGCGACTGGAATCTGAAGAATCTCTTCACCGGCTGGAAGGATCCCGATCTGACCGAGCTCGGCATCCAGGAAGCCAATGCCGGCGGCGCCGCCCTCGCCGAATACGGGATCAAATTCGACGTCGCCTATACCTCGGCGCTGGTGCGCGCCCAACACACGCTGAAGCTCATCCTCGACAAGGTCGGCCAGCCCGACCTGCAGACGATCCGCGATCAGGCGCTGAACGAGCGCGACTACGGCGACCTCTCCGGGCTCAACAAGGACGATGCCCGCGCCAAATGGGGCGAGGAGCAGGTGCATATCTGGCGCCGCTCCTATGACGTTCCGCCTCCCGGCGGCGAAAGCCTGCGCGATACCGGCGCCCGCGTCTGGCCCTATTATCTCACCGACATCCTGCCCCGGGTGCTGCGCGGCGAGAAAGTGCTGGTCGCCGCGCACGGCAATTCGCTGCGTTCGCTCGTCATGGTGCTGGACAAGCTGACCAAGGAAGGCGTGCTTGCCCTCAACCTCGCGACCGGCGTTCCCATGGTTTACAAGCTGAACGCCGATTCCACCGTCGCTTCCAAGGAAGTGCTCGGAGACATGTCCGGCGCGCATTGAATCCAATGGCCTTCCCTGCACCGACAGGGAAGGCCATCCTCAGTTCTCGATCGTGAACTGCACCCGGTCGGCCGCGAACCGGCTGATCGAATATTGCACCGGCATGCCGTCGAGATCGGTATTCATCGCCTTGGCGACCAGCAGGATCGCACCGGGGGTGAGTTCGAGATCGGCCAGATCTGCCGTGTCGGCATGCGCCGCCGTCACCTCGGTGGTCGCCCGAACATAATCCGCCAATCCAAGTTCGACGAAAGCCTTGGTGATCGATTGATGTTTGCGGTAGGCCTCGCCGATCCCGGCGAAACGCTCGGCAGGAAACCAGCTCGTCGCCTTTGACACCGGCCGCTTGTCGGCCTCGCGCAGCGTTTCCAGCCGGATGACCTTTGCGCCCGGCTTCAGCCGCAGCCAGCGGGCGACCTCGGCGCTCGCCTCCTCCGTCACCTCATCGAGCAACAGGCCGCGCGTCTCGCGCGCCTGGTCGCCGATGCCGGCGGTAAAACGAGTACGCCTGGTGATCGGGAAGTTCAGCCGTTCCTTGCGCTCGATCAGCGTGCCGCGACCTTGCACCGCCCGGACGATGCCTTCCTGCGCCAAGGCTGCCAAAGCGCTGCGCACCGTATGCCGGTTGACGCCGAATTGCAGCGCCAGAACGGTTTCGGGCGGCACCATTCCGGTTTCGTCATAGGCGCCGTTGCCGATCGCCTCACGAATCCGGTCGGCAATCTGGCGCCAGAGCGCCACGCCGGTCTGCCTTTGCACCTGATTCAGTCCCGCCATTCCGTCCCCTGCCCTGCCATTTCATGCCTTCTATCGAATTCAAAGAGGTACCGCACCCTTCATACGCCTGAAAAGACGCGAGGCGCTGCGCAATGTCACACGCTTGTCACGGCATCGATTTAGGACTAGGTATAGCTTGTATAGTTGTCTATATCAATAGACATATTAAAGGAAGCGGCGATGATATCAGCGGACAGGAACGACGCTACATCACAGACGGCATCCGGGCGTAAACGCGCCGCCGATCTGCTGGCGCGGGCGGAACGGAGCGAACTCTCGGCGGCCTGGATTGCGTTGCCGCAAAAGCCTGCGGCGCATCCGGTGCGCGGACCGGAGACAGGGCTGGTGATGGTGCGCGGACGCATCGGCGGCGGCGGCGCTCCCTTCAATCTTGGCGAGGTGACGGTAACGCGCGCGACGGTCCGGCTCGACTCCGGTTCGGTCGGCCATGCGCAGGCGCTCGGCACCGACCACGAGAAGGCGCGGCTTGCGGCGATCTTCGATGCGCTCTGGCAGGAGGAAGCGACGAAGGATTTCGTCGAACGGGCGCTGCTTTTGCCGATCACTGAGCGAATCGCTGCTGCCGAACGCCGCAAGGCCGACGAGACGGCGGCGACCCGCGTCGACTTCTTCACCATGGTGCGGGGAGACAACTGATGGATTTCAACACCGAAGCCTTGACCGGCGGCTTTGCCGAGCCGGTCTTCCATGCCCAGAGCGTGTTCAAGATGCTGATGGACGGCATGGCCCGTCCCGGTACGATTGAGACCGTTCAGCCCGACGTCGCGCCGCCTGCGCCGCTCGGCATTGCCGCCGGCGCGATCGCGCTGACGCTTTGCGACCACGACACGCCGGTCTGGCTTTCCCAGGGGCTGGCGAAATCCGCCGTGCCGGATTGGCTCGGCTTCCACGCCGGCGCGCCGCTGACCACGGAAAAGGCCGAGGCACGCTTCGCCTTCACCGAAGCCGGTGCCGCGCTCTGCCCCTTCGGCCTCTTCGCCTCAGGCACGCAGGAATATCCCGACCGCTCGACGACGCTCATCATCGAACTTTCCGACCTCGAGGGTGGGCGCCGGCTGGCGCTGATCGGACCCGGCATCCAGAGCGTGACCGAGATCGCTCCTGTCGGCCTGCCGGAGACCTTTCTGCGGCTCTGGGCCGAGAACCGCGCGCTCTTCCCGCGCGGCATCGACATCGTGCTGACCTCGGGCGAGCGCTTCCTCTGCCTGCCGCGCACCACCAAGATCACAGCAACGGAGATCTGAGCTCATGTATGTTGCCGTCAAGGGTGGCGAGGCCGCCATCGCCAATGCCCACCGCCTGCTTGCCGACCGCCGCCGCGGCGACCGTTCGCTGCCGGCGATCGGCATCGACCAGATCGTCGCGCAGCTGGCACTCGCCGTCGACCGTGTGATGGCCGAGGCCTCGCTTTTCGACCGCACGCTCGCAGGCCTCGCCATCCGCCAGTCGCGCGGCGACATGATCGAGGCGATCTTCCTGCTGCGCGCCTATCGCACGACGCTGCCGCGCTTCGGTTATTCCAAGCCGCTCGACACGGCTAATATGACGATCGAACGCCGTATCTCGGCCACCTACAAGGATCTGCCGGGCGGCCAGCTTCTCGGACCGACCTTCGATTATACCCATCGCCTGCTCGATCCCTCGCTGCTTACCGACGAGACGGTCGAGGGGCCCGCCCTGCGTACAGCCGAAACCGGCCGCGTCATGCGCGTCTCCGAAATCCTCGACGAGGAAGGGTTGATCGAGGCCGACGGCGATATGCCGGAGGATCACGAAGTCGGCGACCTTACGCGCGAGCCGATGGAATTTCCGATGAGCCGCGACCTTCGCCTGCAGGCGCTCGCCCGCGGCGATGAGGGTTTCCTGCTGGCGCTCGGTTATTCCACCCAGCGCGGTTACGGCCGCAATCACCCCTTCACCGGCGAGATCCGGATCGGCGAGGTCGAGGTGGAATTCGAGGTGCCGGAGCTCGGTTTCGCCGTTTCGCTCGGCACGATCCAGGTCACCGAATGCCAGATGGTCAACCAGTTCAAGGGTTCGGCCAAGGCGCCGCCGCAATTTACCCGCGGTTACGGCCTGGTCTTCGGCCAGAGCGAGCGCAAAGCGATGGCGATGTCGCTGGTCGATCGCGCATTGCGTGCCGAAGAACTCGGCGAGGATATCACCGCGCCCGCCCAGGACGAGGAATTCGTCATCTCCCATTCCGACAACGTCCAGGCGACCGGCTTCGTCGAACATCTGAAGCTTCCGCATTATGTGGACTTCCAGGCCGAACTCGATCTCGTTCGCCGCATGCGAAGCGAATTCGAAGCCGCCCGCAACAGGGGCGAAGATTTGAAGGAAGCCGCCGAATGAGCGATCTTGCCAGCTACAACTTCGCCTATCTGGATGAACAGACGAAGCGGATGATCCGCCGCGCCATCCTGAAGGCCATCGCCATTCCCGGCTACCAGGTGCCGTTTGCCTCGCGCGAAATGCCGATGCCCTACGGCTGGGGCACCGGCGGCGTGCAGGTGACGGCCTCGATCATCGGCCCCGACGACGTGCTGAAGGTCATCGACCAAGGCGCCGACGACACCACCAACGCCGTCTCCATCCGCGCCTTCTTCCAGAAGGTCGCCAATGTGGCGGTGACGACGCATACAGGCGAGGCGACGATCATCCAGACGCGCCACCGCATTCCCGAGGAAAAGCTCAAGGCCGGCCAAGTGCTCGTCTACCAGGTGCCGATCCCCGAACCGCTGCGCTTCCTCGAGCCGCGTGAAACCGAGACGCGCAAGATGCATGCGCTGGAAGAATACGGTCTCATGCACGTGAAGCTCTACGAGGATATCGCCCGCAACGGCCGCATCGCCACGACGTATGCCTATCCGGTCAAGGTTTACGGCCGCTACGTCATGGATCCCTCACCGACGCCCAAATTCGATAATCCCAAGATGCATAAGTCGGAAGCGCTGCAGCTTTTCGGCGCCGGCCGCGAAAAGCGCATCTATGCCGTGCCGCCCTATACCGACGTCGTCAGCCTTGATTTCGAGGACCATCCCTTCGAAATCCAGCGCTTCGGCAAGCCCTGCGCGCTTTGTGGCGCCGAGGATGTCTATCTGGACGAGGTGATCCTCGACGACAAAGGCGGGCGCATGTTCGTCTGCTCCGATACCGATCATTGCGAAGATCGCCGGGCACACGGACATGCCGGCGAAATGCTGGCCCGGGAGGCTGCAGAATGACCGATACGCCGCTTCTCAAAGTCAACGACCTGTCGAAGTTCTATGGCAACCGCATCGGCTGCCGCAATGTGTCCTTCGAGCTCTGGCCCGGCGAAGTGCTCGCCATTGTCGGCGAATCCGGCTCGGGCAAGACGACGCTGCTGAACTGCATCTCTACCCGGCTGATGCCGACCAGCGGCAGTGTCGAATACCACATGCGCGACGGCACCTATCGCGACCTCTACCATATGAACGAGGCCGAGCGCCGTTTCCTGATGCGCACCGACTGGGGTTTCGTGCACCAGAACCCGGCCGATGGCCTGCGCATGACGGTTTCCGCCGGCGCCAATGTCGGCGAACGCCTCATGGCGATCGGCGACCGGCATTACGGCAAGATCCGCTCCACCGCTATCGACTGGCTGGAACGCGTCGAGATCGACGCCGACCGCATCGACGACCAGCCGCGCGCCTTTTCCGGCGGAATGCGGCAGCGATTGCAGATCGCCCGCAATCTCGTCACCGGCCCACGCCTCGTCTTCATGGACGAGCCCACAGGCGGCCTCGACGTCTCGGTGCAGGCGCGTTTGCTCGATCTCGTTCGCGGCCTCGTCAACGATCTCGGCCTCTCGGCCATCATCGTCACCCACGATCTCGCCGTCGCCCGGCTTCTGTCGCACCGCATGATGGTGATGAAGGACGGCTACGTCATCGAACACGGGCTCACCGACCGGGTGCTCGACGATCCGCGCGAACCCTACACGCAACTGCTCGTTTCCTCGATCCTGCAGGTCTGAGCGCCGCTGCAGGTCCAAAACCAGGGAAGACATCATGCCAACGCCCCTCGTCGTTTCCGAAGTCTCGAAGAGCTTCACCATGCATCTGCGCGACGGCATCCGGCTGCCCGTCGTCTCCGATGTCGCCTTCTCGGTCGCTTCAGGAGAATGCGTCGTGCTCGGCGGCCCGTCGGGCATCGGAAAGAGCTCGCTGCTGAAGATGATCTACGGCAATTATGCGGTCGACACCGGTCAGATTCTCATCCGCCACGACGGCCGCGTCGTCGATCTCGCCGCCGCCGATCCGCGCACCGTGCTCAATGTGCGGCGCAATACGCTTGGCTATGTCAGCCAGTTCCTGCGCACCGTGCCGCGCGTCGCGGCAATCGACGTGGTGGCGGAACCGCTAGTGGCGCGTGGCGAGGAAGCCCGTGCAGCACGAGAGAAGGCGGGCGCCCTGCTCGCCAAGCTCAACCTGCCGGAAGCGCTCTGGCAGCTTCCGCCCGCTACCTTCTCCGGCGGCGAACAGCAGCGCGTCAACATTGCCCGCGGCTTCATCACCGACCATACAATCCTGCTGCTCGATGAACCCACCGCCTCGCTCGATGCCCGCAACCGAGCCGTCGTCGTCGGCATGATTTCGGAAAAGAAGCAGGCGGGCGTCGCCCTTCTCGGCATCTTCCACGATGAGGAAGTGCGCGAAGCCGTCGCCGACCGCATCCTCGACGTCCAGCAGTTTTCTCCCAGAAAGATCGCCGCATGAGCCGCAGGCTGGGCATTGAACCCTATGTCCACGAGACGGCGTCCGTCAGCGATTCCAGCTTTGGGCGCTATACGGAGGTTTCCGAGCGCTGCCGCATCAGCGAGGCGACGCTCGGCGACTATTCCTACATCATGCAGGACGGCTCCGTCTGGTGCGCGACGATCGGCAAGTTCGTCAATATCGCCGCCGCCGTGCGCATCAACGCCACCAACCATCCGACTTGGCGCGCGACGCTGCACCATTTCACCTATCGCGCCGCCGACTACTGGCCGGACGGTGACATGGAGGAGGACTTCTTCGCCTGGCGGCGCGCAAACCGGGTGACGATCGGCAACGATGTCTGGATCGGCCATGGGGCGACGATCCTGCCGGGCGTCAGCGTCGGCAACGGCGCGGTGATCGGCGCCGGCGCCGTCGTCTCGAAGAACGTAGCGGCTTACTCGATCGTTGGCGGCGTGCCGGCTAAAATAATCCGCGAGCGCTTTCCGAAAGAGGTCGGCGAGCGCATGGACAGGCTTGCCTGGTGGGACTGGGAGCACGACCGTTTGCGCCTGGCCTTGCAGGATTTTCGCAACCTAATCGCGGAAGATTTCCTGGCGCGCTACGGGGGCTAGAAGCGGTCTTCGCAACGCCGAGAATTGTGACGCCACTTACACAAATATGACACGCGACCTTCATGAAGCGGGACTAATGCCAATGCTCATCAACGCCTGGAATACAAGGGGAAGAGCATGATGTTCGAGCTGAAGGATGTCACCCGTCGTTTCGGAAACAAGCTCGCCGTTGATGCCGTGACACTAACCATTCCCCAGGGTCAGATGGTCGGCATCATCGGGCGCTCCGGTGCCGGGAAGTCGACGCTGCTCCGCATGATCAACCGCCTGCAGGAACCAAGCTCCGGCTCCATTCGTTTCGCCGGAGTCGAAGTCTCTGGGCTTCGCGGCCAGGGCTTGCGCAACTGGCAGCGCGACTGTGCGATGATCTTCCAGCAGTTCAACCTGGTGCCCCGCCTCGATGTGCTGACCAATGTCATGCTCGGCCGGCTCAATCACCGCTCGACGCTTCTCAGCCTGCTCAACGTCTTCACGCGCGAGGAGCGCGTGCATGCGATCGCGGCGCTCGAGCGCCTCGGCATCGAGCAGACGGCGCTGCAGGCGGCCGGTACACTCTCCGGCGGCCAGCAGCAGCGTGTGGCGATCGCCCGCGCGCTGATGCAGAACCCGAAGATGGTGCTTGCCGACGAGCCGATCGCCTCGCTCGATCCGCTGAACGCCAAGATCGTCATGGATGCGCTGCGCGACATCAATGAGCGCGAGGGCATCACCGTCATCACCAACCTGCACACACTCGATACCGCTCGCAACTATTGTGAGCGCATCGTCGGCATGGCCGGCGGCCGCGTTGTCTTCGATGGTAAGCCGTCAGAGCTGACCGGGGAGGCCGTCAAGGAAATTTATGGGACTGACAAGGACGGCGCCGGCATCGACGAAACCATGACGTCGACCAGCCTCGAATCCACGCGCCGCGCCGAGACCCCATCCTCCGGCATGATGGCCAAAACAGCCGCCATGCATTGATCCGTGTCCGGCCGACTGGACAACGGCCGGAGAACCAACTGACGAGCCACGTCACAACAGGGAGACTTCTATGTCTGCATTCCGCAAGATTTTGATGGCAACCATCGCCGTAGCCGCCCTCGCCGGCAATGCCGCCGCTCAGGACGTCAAAGTCCTCCGCATCGGTCTCGATGGCGGTGAAAACGAAGCCGACCAGGTTCGTCGCACCGAGTGCGTCAAGCCGGGCCTGATCGCCGCCACCGGCGTTTCCGAAGTGCAGCTCTTCCCGTCGCCGAACTACAACGGCGTCATCCAGGGCCTGCTCGGCGGCACGATCGATCTCGCCGTCATGGGCGCCGCCTCTTACGCCGCGATCTATATCAAGGATCCGAACGCCGTCACCCCGGTTCTCACCACCAAGCAGGCGGACGGTTCGACCGGCTACTACTCCATCATGGTTGCCCGCAAAGATTCCGGCATCAAGACGCTGGCCGACGCCAAGGACAAGAAGCTCGGCTTCGCCGATCCGGACTCTACCTCCGGCTACCTTGTTCCTAACGTTGCCCTTCCGAAGGACACCGGCGCTCCAGTCAAGCAGTACTTCTCTGAAACCGGCTTCGGCGGCGGCCACGAGAACCTCGTTCTCGGCGTTCTCGACAAGAAGTTCGACGTCGGTACCACCTTCGGTTCCGGTCAGGGCGATTGGGCGCAGGGTTACACATCCGGCAACCTGCACCAGATGGTCACCAAGGGCCTGCTCGACATGGACGATATCGTCGAAGTCTGGAAGTCGCCCCTTATCCCGAACGGTCCGCTGATGGTTTCCCAGAAGCTGCCGGCCGACCTGCAGAAGAAGGTTACCGCCTACTTCGCCGAACTGCCGAAGAAGGACAAGAGCTGCTTCGAATCGTTCACCGGCGGCGGCTACGTTGACTGGGCGCCGGTCGACCAGAGCTTCTACCAGACGATCATCGACGCCCGTAAGGCGGTCATCGGCGGCTGATCCTCAGCCTGAACAGTCTTGCGGCGGCATCATGATGGTGCCGCCGTTTTCAAGAAGGAAGCCATAGATGGCGCACTCGGCCGGCGCGGATTCTCTCAGCGGATTGCAGGAGAGCTCCCGCACCATCCTCGATCATTATCAGAGCCAAGTCCGAACGCGACGCATCTATACCGTCGTTTCGATCGTGGTGTTCCTAATCATCCTCGGCGCCTCGCTCGACTTCGCCAACAGTGCCAATTCGGGCAAGTTCTTCGAGCGCCTGCCCTATTTCTTCGATTTCATGAAGAGCTTTGTACCGGACAGCCCGCTGGAGATCTTCCGCGCCATGTTCGACTTGCCGTCGCCCTACTCCGACGGTTCGATAAAATACGACTACACAAGCGACCGCGTCTGGATCACCGACAGTTTCTACATCCCGAATTTCTTCTACCAGCTCGCGATCACGCTCAACATCGCCATCGTCTCCACCATATTGGGCGCCAGCGGTGCGTTCCTGCTCTGCTTTTTCGCGTCCACCAATCTGGTCGGTGCGGGTGTGACGCGCTGGATTGTCCGGCGCATCATGGAGATCATGCGCGCCTTCCCGGAAATCGTCATCGCCGGTCTTCTCGCGGCGATCCTGTCGATCGGTCCGATCTCGGCGATCATCGCGGTGTGGTTCCACACTATCGGCGCACTCGGAAAGCTGTTCTTCGAAGTCGTCGAGAATGCTGACATGAAGCCGGATGAAGGCCTGCGCGCCGTCGGCGCCGGCTGGCTGGAGCGTGTACGTTTTGCCATCCTGCCGCAGGTCCTCCCGAACTTTGTCTCCTACACGTTGCTGCGCACCGAGATAAATGTGCGTGCCTCGACCATTATCGGCGCGGTTGGCGGCGGCGGCATAGGTGAAGTCTTCAGCCTTTCGATTGGCCGCGACCATGCCGCCAAGACTTACGCAATCATCATCCTGCTGCTGATCACGGTCATTTGCGTCGACCAGTTTTCTGCTTGGCTGCGCCGACGGCTGATCGGCCAGCAGTCCTTCGAATTTGGCCGGGGAGCGGCGTGATGTCCTCGGGTCTGACCATGAACGCTGTCGAACGCAACCGCCTGTTGGCCGCCTATCCGGACGTCTTCCATCGCAGTTTCATGCAGCGATGGAGCCTTCTCCTCATTTCTGCGGCAGTCCTCGTCTACCTTGCCTTCTGCTTCGCCTTCTTCAACGTCATTCCGACGTTCGTCAACGGCAACTGGGATCGCGCGGCGATCTATGTTCAGGACTGGTATTCCTGGCGTGCCCAGCCGCGCCTCCGTTTCCAGAACGATCAGCTCGTCCCACAATGGACAAGCCGCCGCCAGTATCCCGAAGGCGCCGACATCTACTGGCTGAAGCCCAGTGCCGATGGGAGCAGATACACTGTCACCTTCGGCAGCGACGGCGACCGCCTGGAAGTGAGCCCGAGCCGCGTGGACGTCTATATCGACGGCAAGCTCTATCTCGTCACCATTACCCGCGATCGAGCTTCCCTGCCTGCCGACGCGCCAGTCCAGATGCAGCAGGACGACAACAAGGTGAATGTCTATTACGGTTTTTCCGGACAGGCAGAAATCCGCACCAGCCAAGTCTACGTGCAGCGCCGTTTTCTCGGCTGGGCGAACTTTTTCTTCGATACGCAATCACCCTTCTGGGGCCGCAGCCTGCCCGAGGTCGTCGGCCTGATGTTCTCCGGCGCACGACTGGATGCAAATCAATCCAACGCCTCGCTGGCCGTAGACAACTTCCTCAACAACGCGAGCTGGCAGCACCGCGACATCCTGTCGAAACTGATGCAGACACTCGTCATGGCCTTTGTCGGCACACTATTTGGCACGCTGGTTGCCTTTCCGCTCGCCTTCATCGCCGCACGCAACATCATGCGCAACCGCGCCATGAACTGGGCCACGAAACGGCTCTTCGATTTCCTGCGCTCGATCGATATGCTGATCTGGGCGTTGTTCTTCACCCGTGCCTTCGGTCCGGGGCCGCTTCCCGGGATCGCGGCGATTTTCTTCACCGATACCGGCGCGCTCGGAAAAGTCTATGCCGAAGCCCTCGAGAACATCGACGACAAGCAGCGTGAGGGCGTGAAATCGGTCGGTGCGGCGCCAGTTGCCGTTCAACGTTTCGGCGTCGTCCCACAAGTCCTGCCGGTCTTCATCTCGCAATCTCTTTATTTCTGGGAGTCGAATACCCGTTCGGCAACCGTGATCGGGGCCGTCGGTGCGGGCGGCATTGGCCTGAAGTTGCTGGAGTCCATGAAGACCAATTCGGACTGGGACAAAGTCGCTTACATGGTGCTTCTGATACTCCTTGTCGTCTTCGCCTTCGACAATCTGTCGAATGCGCTGCGCTCGCGCGTGATGGGGAAAAAGAACCACTGACAAGCCGCCGCCATCATCATTCTGTCACGGAATTCTTTTAGCCGGGGAGCCTGCTTGCGGTTCGCCGCCAAATCACTGCACATTGCGCTCCCCGTTTCGACGATCCCCAGGACAAAGCCTTGCGCTACGCTCTCTATTTCTCGCCGCCGAAGGATGATCCCCTGACCGGCGCGGCCTCGCTCTGGCTCGGCCGCGACGCCTTTACCGGCGAAACCTATCCTGCCCCGGCCTATGAGCAGCTCGGCCAGGCAGAGCAGTTCGAGCTGACCGCCGATCCACGCCGCTATGGCTTTCATGCGACGATCAAGGCGCCGTTTGCGCTTGCCGCCTCCGTCACCGAAAAGGACCTCATGGCCTTTGCCGAGGATTTCGCAGCGCGCACGCCGGCCTTCGAGATTCCCGAACTCGTGCTCGGCCAGCTCGGCCGTTTTTTTGCCCTCGTCCCCGGTTCTCTTCATCAACCTCTTCAGGATTTCGCCGCGAAGGTGGTAAAGTCTTTCGAACCGTTTCGCGCGGCACTTTCGGAAGCCGATATCATCAGGCGCAACCCGGAGAAGCTCAGCGACAGCCAGCGCGCCAATCTGCAGCGCTGGGGCTATCCCTATGTCATGGAGGATTTCGGCTTCCACATGACGCTGAGCGGGCAAGTGCCCGAGACCCGCGCCGCGGTGATGAAAACGATTCTGGCCGAGCGTTTTTCCGGTTTTACCGGCCGGCCGCTGTCGATTTCCGGCCTTGCCGTCTTCCTCGAGGAGACGCGCGGCGCCCCGTTCAAAGTTCATTCCTGGCTGCCGCTTTCCGGCGCCAAAAGCTGAAAGACCTGACGAGATGAGCAAAGAGACCGTGTTTTCCAATGCCCGCATCGTTCTCGAGGATGACGTCCTCGCCGGATCGATCCTCATCCGCGACGGAAAGATCGCCGATATTTCCGAAGGGAACTCGGTAGCCGGCGAAGATTTCGAAGGGGACTTCATCATTCCTGGGCTCGTCGAGCTGCACACCGACCATCTCGAAGGCCATTACCAGCCGCGCCCCGGCATTCGCTGGAACAAGACCGCCGCGGTCCAGGCGCATGACGCCCAGATCGTCACGTCAGGCATCACCACGGTGTTCGACTGCCTGCGCATGGGTGCGGACGAGGACGGCGGCTTCGAACTTGGCGAGATGCGCGACATGGCCGACGCCATTCAGTCGGCGGAGAGGGAGGGCCGGCTGCGCGCCGAGCACCTTCTGCACCTGCGCTGCGAGGTCTCGGCCGACAATGTGCTCGAACATTTCGCGGATTTCGAGAAGGATCCGCATGTGCGGCTCGTCTCGCTGATGGATCATGCGCCCGGCCAGCGGCAGTTCCAGACGATGGATCAATATATCTTCTACTACCAAAAGAAGCGGGGCTTGAGCGACGAGGTCTTCGCCCGTTTCGTCGCCAAGCGACAGGCGGAATCGGCGCGCAACTCGACCCCGCACCGCAATGCCATCGCCAAGGTCTGCGCCGAACGCGGCATCACGGTGGCAAGCCATGACGACGCCACACTCGCCCATGTCGACGAGGCGATCGACAACGGCGTGCGGCTCGCCGAATTCCCGACCAGCTTCGATGCCGCCCGCGCCTCGCACGAGCACGGCATGAGCGTGCTGATGGGGGCGCCCAACATCGTTCGCGGCAAATCCCATTCCGGCAACATCGCCGCCCGCGACCTCGCCGAAATGGGCGTGCTCGATGTGCTGTCCTCCGACTACGTGCCGCTCAGCCTGCTGCACGCGCCCTTCATCCTCGCCGACGAGGTCGAGAGCATCACGCTGCCGAAGGCGATCGCCATGGTGACGTCGACGCCCGCCCGCACCGTCAGCCTCGACGATCGCGGACGGATCGCGACCGGGCTGCGCGCCGATCTCGTCCGCGTCCACCGTTCGCATGGCGTGCCGGTGACACGCTCCGTCTGGCGCCAGGGACGCCGTGTCGCATGAGCCCGCACGAACCCCATCCCGGTGCCGGCGCCGAACGCGGCATCATGGTCGTCGTCGTCGGGCCGAGTGGCGCCGGCAAGGACACGCTGATGAACCTTGCCGCCCGGCATTTCGCCGGCCGCGCTGACATTCACTTCACCCGCCGCGTCATTACCCGCCACCGCGGCGCCGGCGGCGAGGATCATCTTTCCGTCTCCCTCGAAGGGTTTGCCGCCATGGAGCAGTCGGGCTCCTTTGCCGTCTGGTGGGAAGCCCATGGTCTGAAATACGGCATTCCGGCCGAAGTCTCGGTGGCGCTGTCGAGGGGCCATATCGTTGTCGCCAACGGCTCGCGCTCGGCGCTGCATCGCTTCCAGGCCGCCTTCCCGCGGCTGAAGGTGATCAACGTCACCGCCAGCGCCGAGGTGCTCGCCGGCCGGCTGGAGGCGCGTGGGCGCGAGACGCATGAGGATATCATGGCGAGACTCGCCCGCGGGCCGCTGACGGTGCGCGGCGACTACGATGTGACGGAGCTCGACAATAGCGGTTCCATCGAAGAGGCCGAGCAGAAGATGATCGCGATCCTCGACGGACTGCTGGCGGACGTTCAGTAGACGAACGACAGCAGAAATTTGCGATGCCGCAGGCCCTCGCTGTCCGAACCGGATAAATAGGCAACTGATCAGGCCAGCGGCAGGAATTGCACGTCCGGCAAGCGACGTGATGTACCGCGAAGAGAGGTCCTCGGCGCGCTGGATTTCTGTGACAAGCACAGAGATGAGGGAGGAGAGGTAGAGCTTCCCATCCACTGTCGCGGGACGGAACAGCTTTTGCCATTAGAAATCTTGGCGGAAGCGCTTACCCACCCACCCTCATCTCTGTGCTTGTCACAGAGATCCAGCCACGGCGCGTCCGCGCCGTGAATGACTCATCTGAAGAAGTTGCCTATCTTTCAATTGAACAATCGGAACAGGCGACTTGGCGACTATTCCCCGTCGCCTCGTCCCGAAACGATCTCGCGCTTGCCGACATGATTGGCCGGGCCGACCAGGCCTTCCTTTTCCATCCGTTCGACCAATGAGGCAGCGCGGTTATAGCCGATGCCGAGGCGGCGCTGGATGTAGGAGGTCGAGCACTTCTTGTCGCGCATGACGACCTTGACGGCCTGCTCGTAGAGCTCGTTGCCATCCTCGGAGGCCATGGCGCTCTTGTCGAACACGGCGCCGGCCTCTTCCTCTTCCGGCTCTTCCTCTTCGTCGGCGGTGACGGTGTCGAGATATTCGGGACGCCCTTGCGTTTTCAGATGGGCAACGACCTTTTCGACCTCGGCATCCGAAACGAAGGGACCGTGCACGCGGGCAATCCTGCCACCGCCCTGCATGTGCAGCATATCGCCCTGGCCGAGCAGTTGCTCGGCGCCCTGTTCACCGAGAATGGTGCGGCTGTCGATCTTCGAGGTGACCTGGAAGGAGATGCGGGTCGGGAAGTTTGCCTTGATCGTGCCGGTGATGACGTCGACCGACGGGCGCTGCGTCGCCATGATCAGGTGAATACCGGCCGCACGCGCCATCTGCGCCAGACGCTGAATCGCGCCTTCGATCTCCTTGCCGGCGACCATCATCAGGTCGGCCATTTCGTCGACGATGACGACGATATAGGGCATCGGCGCGAGATCCAGCTCCTGCTGCTCCTCGATCGGCGCGCCGGTTCCCTTGTCGAAGCCGGTCTGGACCATGATATGGATGGTCTCGCCCTTTTCGCGCGCCTGGCAGACGCGGCCGTTATAGCCGTCGATGTTGCGCACGCCGAGGCGCGACATTTTGCGATAACGCTCCTCCATCTCGCGCACGGCCCATTTCAGCGCCATGACCGCCTTCTTGGGATCGGTGACGACGGGCGTCAGGAGATGCGGGATGCCGTCATAGACGGAGAGTTCGAGCATCTTCGGGTCGACCATGATCAGCCGGCACTGTTCCGGCGTCATGCGGTAGAGCAGCGACAGGATCATCGTGTTGATGGCGACCGATTTGCCCGAGCCGGTGGTGCCGGCGACGAGCAGATGCGGCATCTTCGCGAGCTCGGCGATCACCGGCTCGCCGCCGATGGTCTTGCCGAGGCCGAGCGCCAGCTTATAGCCGCTCTTGTCGAAATCCTGGCTCTCGATCATCTCGCGGAAATAGACAGTCTCACGGGTGACATTCGGCAGTTCGATGCCGATGACGTTGCGGCCGGGGACCACGGCGACGCGGGCCGAAAGCGCCGACATCGATCGGGCGATATCGTCGGCGAGGCCGATGACGCGCGATGACTTCACGCCGGGCGCCGGCTCGAATTCATAGAGGGTGACGACGGGGCCGGGGCGAACATGAATGATCTCGCCCTTGATGCCGAAATCTTCCAGCACGCTTTCCAGGAGACCGGCATTCTGCTCCAGCGTCTCCTGCGACATGATCTCGCCAAGCCGTTCCGGCGGCTCCTGCAACAGGGCGCGCGGCGGGAATTCATAGCCTGACGCATCGACTTTTTCCGGCCTTGCCATCAGGCGCGGCGACGGCAGGACGGCGGCCACCGGAGGCGTCGGCCGGGGCGCCGGCGCCGCCTGGGGCAACGGTGTAGCCTGGGGCAGCGGCGCCGCCTGGAGCACCGGTGCAGCCTGCGGCATTGGCGCAGTCTGGGGTACCTGGGGCGCGCCTTGAGGCGCCAGCAAGATAGGCTCCGGAGCACGAACCGGCTTTTCCAGGGATATCGCGGCCGGCCGCGGAGCTGCCGATGCGGGCATTGCGGCCGGCGGCTGGATCGGGCGCGATACGGTGGAAGCCGGTTTCGGCGCGCCTGGACGCCATTCCATGACACGGAATAGGGAGGTGATCGATTCGGGCGTAGTCTCGATCTTCGGGACAACAATCGGGTGTGTGCGGATCGGCTCGCCTTCTTCGAAGGCCATGACTTCCCAGAAGGCGAAATCGGAAATGGAAGCCAGTTCGGAAGCAGCGCGCAAGGCAGGCGCCTCCGCCCGGCCGGCGGCCGGCTGCGGCATCTCGATCATCGGGGCCGGCGCTGCGGTAAGCTCGCTCGGCTCCGGCAGATAGATGTCGAAAGGCACATCGACGGCGACCGGTTCTATCCGTATCGCTTGCTGCTCGAGCTGCGATTCGTCGCGAACGGGCTCGTTCGACGGACGGCGCCGGCTGATCAGCGTTTCCGGGGTGCGGGTGAAGCGAACATTCGGCGCGAGCGAGAAGTTGCTCTGCCAGATCGGCGCCGCCGGCTTTTCGCCGGGATTTTCCTCCGCAAGCTCGGTTTCAAGCCCGCTGGAAAAATCTGCGGCATCCGTCAAATTGGTTCTGGGAAAACGCATGCGTCCGCTACTCACTCATGCCTGACAAATTACGACCCTACCGGGATAGAAAAGGAAGGTTAATAAGTTCCTTCCAGCCGCATCGTTCCGGTACGCCCTGCAGAGACAAACCGTTGCCATTTCAATGAGTTGCGTGAACCGGAAAAATCTTTTTGGTTTTGGGGAGGCGGTTAATGCGCCTCATCCCAATTGGTGGCGGCGCGCGCATCGACGCGCAGCGGCACGCGCATTTCGAGCGCCGGCATGGTGGCGTTTTCCATGACCGAGACGATGATCGGCATGGCCTTGTCGACATCCTCATCTTCGACTTCGAAGATGAGTTCGTCGTGCACCTGCAGGAGCATGCGGACACGCTCGGCAAGACCGGCTTCAACAAGCGCCGGCTCCATCTTGATCATCGCCCGGCGGATGACGTCGGCGGCCGAGCCCTGGATCGGCGCGTTGATCGCGGCCCGCTCGTTGAAGGCGCGCACCGACGGATTGGAAGAACGGATTTCGGGATAGTTGATTCGCCGGCCGAAAATCGTCTCGACGTAACCCTTGTCGCGCGCCATGGCCTTGCGGCTTTCCATATAATCGCGGATGCCGGGGAAACGCTCGAAATATTTCTTGATATAGTCGCCGGCTTCCGACCGCTCGATCGAAAGCTGATTGGCGAGCCCGAAGGCCGAGATGCCGTAGATGATGCCGAAATTGATCGCCTTGGCGCGGCGGCGAACTTCGCCCGGCATGCCTTCGACCGGCACCCCGAACATTTCCGACGCGGTCATGGCATGGATGTCGACGCCATCCTCGAAGGCCTTGGTCAGCTGCGGGATCTCGGCCACATGGGCAAGCACACGCAGTTCGATCTGGCTGTAATCGGCGGAAATCAGCTTGTGGCCCGGTGTCGAGATGAAGGCGGTGCGGATCTTGCGGCCTTCAGCGGTGCGCACCGGAATATTCTGCAGGTTCGGCTCGGAGGAAGACAGCCGCCCTGTCGTCGTCGATGCCAGCGAGTAGGAGGTGTGGACCCGCTCGGTCTCCGGATGCACATAGCCTGGAAGCGCGTCGGTATAGGTCGATTTCAGCTTGGTGAGCTGACGCCAGTCGACGATCTTGCGCGGCAGTTCGAACCCGGCGGCGGCGAGATCCTCGAGCACCGAGGCGGAGGTCGACCATTGCCCGGTCTTCGTCTTGCTGCCGCCGGCAAGACCCATCTTGCCGAACAGAATATCGCCCAGCTGCTTCGGCGAACCGATATTGAAACGCTCGCCGGCCAGCGTATAGATTTCGTCCTCCAGCCGCGCCGCACCCTGGGCCAGTTCGCCGGACAGGCGCGACAGGATCTGCCGGTCGACGGTGACGCCGCGCGCTTCCATGCGGGCGAGCACGGGCAACAGCGGCCGCTCCAGCCGTTCATAGACGCTGGTCAGCCCTGCCGCCGCCAGCCGCGGCTTGAGCACCAGCCAGAGGCGCAGCGTCACATCGGCGTCTTCGGCGGCGTAATGGGTGGCGCGGTCGATATCGACCAGATCGAAGGTGACGTTCGCCTTGCCGCTGCCCGCCACGTCCTTGTAGGGGATCGGCGTGTGACCGAGGAATTTTTCCGAAAGCGGATCCATGCCATGAGCGCCGGTGCCGGCGTCGAGCACGTAGGAAATCAGCATCGTGTCGTCGAAACTCTTCGTCTCGATGCCGTAGCGCTTCAACAGCAGATAGTCGTATTTCAGGTTCTGGGCGACCTTCAGAACCGATTCGTCTTCAAGTAATGCCTTCAGGCGCGGCAGAGCATCGCGCATCGGGATCTGGTTTTCGGCAAGGCCGCCGCCGAGCAGATCACCGACACCATTTTTGTGGGCAAGCGGCACATAGGCGGCGCGGATCTTCGTGCCGGTGGGATCGGCGACATTGTCGGCGATCGCCATCGCAAATCCGACAAGCTCCGCCTGCATCGCATCCAGTGACGTGGTCTCGGTATCGAAAGCGACGAGGCCGGTGTCGCGCGCATCGGCGATCCATCGGTCGAGTGCCGCCAGATCGCGGATCGTTTCATAGGTCGAATGGTCAAAGGGCAGCGTGGCAAACGCTTCAGCCCGCGCCTTGGCAAGATCGGCAGGCGAAAAGGTACCTTCGACGCCAGCCTTCGCACGCGCCGGCACGGACACGGATTGCCCTGAGACGTCGGGAATGCCGCCGGCAACCGGCTCCGGCTCGGCCGCATCGAGATCGGGACCACGGGCAGCCGCGCCCCATTCGATAGGAACGACCGCCGGTTCGATGGCGCTCGCATCGCAATCACAGACTTCGGCGACGCGGCGCGTCAACGAAGTGAATTCCATCGTCTTGAGAAAGCCGATCAGCTTCGGACCGTTCTGCGGCTCCAGCACCAGCGCGTCGAGATCGAGATCGAGCGGCACGTCGGTGCGCAGCCGCACGAGTTCGCGCGAGAGCCTGGCCATCTCGATATTGGCCAGGATCGTCTCGCGGCGCTTGACCTGCTTGATCTCGGTGGCGCGTTCGAGCAGCGTGTCGAGATCGCCGTATTCCTCAAGCAGCTGGGCGGCGGTTTTCGGGCCGATGCCGGGAATGCCGGGCACATTGTCGACGGAATCGCCGGTCATCGCCTGCAGGTCGATCATCTTTTCCGGCGACACGCCCCATTTCTCGACGACGTCGGGAATGCCTATCTGCTTGTCCTTCATGCTGTCATACATGTGGACATTTGCTGTGACGAGCTGCATCAGATCCTTGTCGGAGGAGACGATGGTGACATCGGCGCCTGTTGCCTCGGCCTGGCGGGCATAAGTGGCGATGATGTCGTCGGCCTCAAAGCCTTCAGTTTCGATGCAGGGCAGGTTGAAGGCGCGGGTTGCCTCGCGGATCAACCCGAACTGCGGAATGAGCTCTTCCGGCGGAGCCGAGCGGTTCGCCTTGTAGGCGTCGTAGAGATCCTTGCGGAAGGTCTTGGCGGAATAATCGAAGATGACGGCCAGGTGGGTCGGCGTCACCCCGACATCGGTATTGCGTGCATCCCTCAAGAGCTTCCACAATATGTTGCAGAAACCGGAGACGGCGCCGACCGGCAGGCCGTCGGATTTGCGCGTCAGCGGCGGCAATGCATGAAACGCCCGAAATATGAATCCGGAACCGTCGACTAGGAAGAGGTGATCGCCTTTTTTCATGCGTGCATGGATAGCGCGGGCACGGAACGAGGTCCATATAAAGTTCGGCGCGCCAAGAGATTATGGCGTCAGCTTCAAGGAATTTTGCAGAAGGGATTCCTGCTCACCAAACTGTTACCGATTTGTAACGTTGCGTGACCCTTGAAAAACCACATTCGCAGTTACAAATCAATGTCACCGGCGCTTGATCGCGCCGCGGGTCTGATTACCGGCTTGTCCCCCGCCGCATCAGGCTTGGACAAAGGCCTTATCCCCCTCTCCGGGCCTTTGTCCCCATTTTAAAGTCGCCATGGCCAACCTCCAGGCCATGGCGACTTTTGTTTTTCCAGCCGCTCGAAACGCTGGGCGAGCCTGCATTTTTTGGAGCGTCCTATGCGATTTGCTGCATTGTCTCCGGCACGGTTTTGCGCCTAACTTGCAGTCATGGGATTTAACCGTATGGATTCGGGAGCTTACCTCGCCAGCCAGCTGGCGAAGGGTTTTGCCCGCTCGCTGCACCGGCGCGCGGTTGTGCTCGGTTTTTCCCCCGGTCAGTTTCCCATTCTGCTGGAACTCTGGGGCGAAGACGGCCTGACCCAGAAACAGCTTCTCGAGCGGGTCGATATCGAGCAGGCGACCATGGCCAATACGCTGTCGCGGATGGTCCGCGACGGGCTGATCGAACGCCGGCCGCATCCATCCGACAAGCGGGCGCAGCTGATCTTCCTGACGCCGAAAGCACGTGCCATGGAAGCCGAGGCGATCGAAAGCGCGCGCGAGGCCGACCTCGCGCTGTTCAAGGGCTTCCGGACTTTCGAGCGCGAGCTGACGCTCGAATATATCCGCCGTCTGCTGGAAAACGCCAAGGCGCTCTGAGCGGCATTACTCGCCGGCAAGACGGGTGGGTTGCCGCCACGGTAGCGACGGATCGTCCCTTAGCCTTTTGTTTTTATGCATGTCGTTGTCCCGGAACCAATGCGACATGCATTAGGCTGTCGAGGACAGGAGGCTTTCGCGGGCAGCGAGCTTGGTGCTCGGCTCGACATCCGGTCTGCCGAGCAAAAACCCCTGTACCTGTGCACAGCCTTCTTCGACGACGATCTGGCGCTGCGTCTCGGTCTCGACGCCCTCGGTCACCACTGGCATGCCGAGACTGTGACCGAGGCCGATGATCGCGCGCACGATCGAACGCGCCGCCGCGTCATGCTCCAGCATGCCGGTGAAGCTGCGGTCGACCTTGATCTTGTCGAAAGGGAAGGTTCGCAGGTTCGAAAGCGAGGAAAAACCGGTGCCGAAGTCGTCCATGACGATATGAACACCCAGACTGCGCAGACGCTGCAGCGTGGCCATCACCCGGTCGCGATCCCGGATGAGAGCGGCCTCGGTGATCTCGATTTCCAGCCGGCCGGGCGCAAGCCCGGTTTCCTTGAGGATGGCCTCGATCCGCTCGCAAAGGTTTGGCAGCATGAACTGCACCGGCGAAACGTTGACGGCGATGGTCAACGGATTCGGCCAGCGCGCGGCCTCCTTGCAGGCCTGCTGCAACACCCATTCGCCGAGCTGGACGATCGAGCCGCTTTCCTCGGCGATCGGAATAAAGATATCCGGCTCGCTCAGGCCGTGGCCCGGACGGTTCCAGCGCATCAAGGCCTCGTAACCGCTGATCTCGCCGCTCTGTGCATTGAGAACCGGCTGATAGCTGACATGGATCTGATTGCGGGTGATGGCGTGGCGCAGTTCGCTTTCGATCTGGCGGCGGGCTCGCGTCGCCTCGTCCATTTCCGCATTGAAGAAACAGGCCTTGCCGCGACCACCGTGCTTGACCCGATAGAGTGCGATATCGGCGTTATTGCAGATCTCGTCCGGATCGCTTCCGTCGGCCGGGTAAAGGGCAATACCGAGGCTGACGCCGACGGCGGTCGGGTCGCGCGCCATGTCCATCTCGGCGGCGAATTCGTCGAGGATCGCGGCTGCGAGCTTCTGCGCGGCCGCCGGTTGCTGTCCGGCGGACTGAATGATGGCAAATTCATCGCCGCCGAGACGGGCGATCGTATCGCGTTCGTCGGCCACGCGACGCAGGATCGAGGCGACTTTGCAAAGAATGCGGTCACCCTCGGCGTGGCCGAAGATATCGTTGACGGTCTTGAAGCGATCGAGATCGATATAGAAGAGAGCAACCTCGCTGTTCTTCCCCTTGGCCATCTGCAGTGCCTGGCGGATGCGCTTATCGAACAACGACCGGTTTGGAAGGTCGGTGAGAACATCGTGGTGGGCGAGGTGCTCGATAATCTCCTCGGCCTGTCTTCGCTCCGTAAGATCGCGCACCGCCAGCACGTCGCAGTTGTGGCCGCGATAGACGATCCTGCTCGTGTTCACTTCGACGGCGATCTCCCTGCCGTTTCTGGTGTTGAGCAGCGTCTCGCCGGGCCCGTTCTGTCCCTGGAGGGCGGTTAAGACAATGGACGGCGCCTTGCCCGAGAGATCCGCAAGCTTCCAGCCGGAAAGTCCCTGAAAGCGTTCGTTGGTATCGATAATCCTGCCTTCCCGCAGGATCAGCAATCCTTCCTGCGACGCATTTGCCAGCCCCCTCAGATCCGTCAGGTGGCTTTCGACAAAGACCAATGAAATAGCGATCAGAATGAGAGCCGTGGCCGCCACCACGACGATTGCGGCCAGCAGGCTGGTATCCAGCACCGTTGCCGGAACCTCTTTGCCGGGATCCGGCACGAGTGTGATGCTGGCCATCGAAATAAAGTGGAGGGCGCAGATCGCAAGGACGAAGGTGACCGACGAGACGAAGAGCCGTCTCAGTCCCTTCAACTGGAAGAAGGCGTGGAAGGCAATGCTCGACAGCAGCGCCCCCGCGAGTACCGCACTCAACGTCATGTACGGATCGTAGAGGATGTCAGCCTGTGTCTCGATCGCCTGCATGCCGGTGAGGTGCATCGAGGCGATGCCGAGCGCCATCAAGACTCCGCCTTGGAAGCGCGAAAAATTGCCTCGGCTTCGCGAAGCGACGAGGATTGCCGCCCACGAACCGACAACCGACAAGAGGAAGGAAAGCGCCGTCAGGCCGAGCTGGTAGCTGATCGGCATGCCGCCGTCATAGGCCAGCATCGCGATGAAATGAGTTGCCCATACGCCGGTGCCGAAGGCGAAAGCCGACGCGCCGATCCAAAGCTTGCGACGCCCGGCATCGCATTCCCCGGCGCGGGAAAGCGGCAGCATCGCTGCCATCGCGCCGATCAGGCAGACCGCGGCCGCCGCGAGCACCAGCCGCCAATCGTGATAGTCGCGAATACAAGTAATGACCGAAAACATCTCGCCCCTCGTACAGCTGAATTCGGTCACGTTAGTTTGGTTGTGCTAAATAACTGTAAATTGAATTAGGATGTTCTTCTATACATCTAGCAAATCTTCCCGACGCTGATCCAGATCTGCTCACCTCCGCCGCGCCCAGTTTTGCTTTTTCCGCCTCGCTTGCCCTGCTGGTTTGGTCTATCGTCCGGCCAAATTTCAAAAAGGAGTCGAAAATGACGGATGTACAACAGGTGCTTGCACGCGCGGATCAGAACCTTTCCTCGAGTCTCGAAAAGCTGTTCGAGCTTCTGCGCATCCAGTCGATTTCCACCGATCCCGCCTTCAAGGCGGAATGCCGCAAAGCCGCCGAATGGCTGGTCGCCTATCTCCAGGGAATCGGCTTTTCCGCTTCGGTGCGTGACACGCCCGGCCATCCGATGGTGGTCGCCCACCATGTCGGGGCATCCGCCGACGCGCCCCATGTTCTGTTCTACGGCCATTACGACGTGCAGCCGGTCGATCCGATCGAGCTTTGGGAAAACGATCCCTTCGAGCCGTCGATCAAGGATATTGGCGAGGGCCGCAAGATCCTGACCGGCCGCGGCACATCCGATGACAAGGGCCAGCTGATGACCTTCGTCGAAGCCTGCCGCGCCTATAAGGAGATCAATGGCGCGCTTCCCTGCCGCATCACCATTCTCTTCGAAGGCGAGGAAGAATCGGGCTCGCCGTCGCTGAAACCTTTCCTCGAAGCCAACGCCGCCGAGCTGAAGGCCGATTATGCGCTTGTCTGCGATACCGGCATGTGGGACCGCGACACGCCGGCCATCGCCGCGGCGCTGCGCGGCCTCGTCGGCGAGGAAGTGGTCGTGACGGCCGCCGACCGCGACCTGCATTCCGGTCTGTTCGGAGGGGCTGCAGCAAATCCGATTCATATTCTCGTCGAGGCGCTTGCCGGCCTGCGCGACGAGTCCGGCCGCATCACGCTTGACGGTTTCTATGACGGCGTCGAGGAAACGCCCGACAACATCAAGGCGTCATGGGAAACGCTCGGCAAGAGCGCGGAAAAATTCCTCGGCGAAGTCGGCCTTTCCATTCCCTCCGGCGAGAAGGGCCGGTCGGTGCTGGAGCTGACCTGGGCGCGGCCGACCGCCGAAATCAACGGCATCTGGGGCGGATATACCGGCGAAGGCTTCAAGACGGTGATCGCCGCCAAGGCTTCGGCAAAGGTTTCGTTCCGGCTCGTCGGTACCCAGGATCCGACCGCCATCCGCGAGGCCTTCCGCAACTATGTCAGGTCGAAAATTCCGGCCGATTGCTCGGTCGAATTCCATCCGCATGGCGGCTCGCCGGCGATTCATCTCTCCTATGACTCGCCGCTGCTGACCAAGGCAAAGACCGCGCTTTCCGACGAATGGCCGAAACCCGCCATCGTCATCGGCATGGGCGGCTCGATCCCGATCGTCGGCGATTTCCAGAAGATGCTCGGCATGGAATCGCTGCTCGTCGGCTTCGGCCTCAGCGACGACCGCATCCATTCGCCGAACGAAAAATACGAGCTTGTCTCCTATCACAAGGGCATCCGCTCCTGGGTGCGGATTCTTCAGGCCCTTGCCGCCTGAGAGAGACTGACGCGTCGCAGCACGAATAATCGCGACAACAAAAAGGCCGGTTCAAACCGGCCTTTCGTTATCCGCTCGTCTCAGTGCCAGTTCATCCGTGGTCAAGGAGCAAGCGGTATTGCCATGAGACTGCCTTCGAAAGGTTAACGAGCGGTTAACGACACCTGCACAAGCATTTCCGCATCGAGAACGCCATATCGCATCACAAAATCCCCCTCGTTCAAGCTGCGTTCATCGCGAAGTCAGTATAACCTTTTGAAAGACAAGGAAAATGGTGACGCCCTAACAAATGCCGGCGATCGCTCTATCTTTGCGCATATGGCATATGCCGCAAACAAGCGCAGCCAAGCGCTGCCGAAAACACGCCAACCAGGAGTGAGAAGCGTGAAAAACCTCATCGTCAAGATCGCCGCGGCCGCGCTGCTTGTGCTGGCTCCGGCAATAGTACAGGCCGCCGAGGGCTACTCGACGGCGAATGTCAACATGCGTGCGGGACCAAGCACGCGCTATCCCGCCGTCGCAGTCATCCCCGCCGGCTCTTCGGTCGAAATCCGTGGATGTCTTTCCAACGTCAACTGGTGCGACGTCGAATTCTACGGCGGCCGCGGCTGGGTTTCCGGGCAGTATGTGCAGGCCGTCTACCAGCAACGCCGTGTCTATGTCGGTCCGCAATATTACCGTCCGCTGGGCATTCCGATGGTTACGTTCAGCGTCGGCAATTATTGGGACCGCTACTACCGCGGCCGCGATTTCTATCGCGAGCGTGACCGCTGGAGCCGCGGCCCGGACTACTATTACCGCGACCGCGACTACCGGGACCGGGATTACCGGCCGCGGGAGTATCGGGATCGGGATTACCAGGCCCGCGAGTATTGGGATCGTGACCGCGACCGGCGCGACGACGCCCGCAGGGAGGAACGCCGCAGAGAGGTCCGCAGGGATGATGACAACAGGAGTTCGAATTTCCGTGATCTGCCGCAGTTCAGGGGCGGAAAGGCCGATACCTACAACCGCCCGGATCCCAGGGCTTCGCCCTTTGTCTGCCGTCCGGGCGATCCGTCCTGCGACAACTGAAATATCGAGGGCGGCAGCAATGCCGCCCTCTCTGCATAGACGGGTCCAATGCGACAGCAGTGCCAGAAAAAAAGCCCGGCGCTCCTTGGGGGGATGCACCGGGCCTGATGTCGATCGGCCGCGTTGAGGGGAGACGGCCGATCTAGGCGGGACGTGAGGGGGTGTCCCGCTGCTCAATAAACAATCGTCGAGCCTATTGGTTCCACCCTGCGCATAATTCCTTAAATCAGAAATCGCATTTGCTCGATGCAACGCGTCGTTGGTATTTGTGCATGCCGGGTGTGGCCGCAAGGGCGATCCGAAACGGGCGCGATCTGCCGGCCTCAGCGCGAGTGACGAAGGCAGCGCGGCAGCGGCTACGTTGGTCCGCGCGAGGTTATAGGCAATTTGCTGTGAGTATAGCCTGCCGCTCTTGTTTTGCCGGGTTGCTTATAGCAATTTTGCGGAATTGCGGATCGATTCTGATCCGTTCGAGGCTGGAACCCTGATGACGCAAGACTACCTGGCTTTCTTCGGGCTGTTCGGCCCTCGGGCGGCCGCCACGGACGTTGCCGTTTGGCATAGATACAACCCCATCCTTCCCGTACGCCTGACTGATGGGGCCAGCCTCAACCCTTCCGGCCAGATCTGGCGCCGCTTTCATCTCGGCGAGTGGGAATATAAGCAGGATCCGGAAACGCCTGACGATTACGAGGCCCGCCAATATTGAAGAGACGATTTAACGGGAGGCGGCGCGACGCCCTCGTTTGCCGCCCTTTAACACCCCGTTAAATCGCCGCAATTAAAGTTCAACCGGATGATCGCGTCGCCCGCTGCGTCGTTCCTTGAACCGGAATCGGTTGAAGGCAAAATCACGCAGCCCTTCAAAGTGCTACAGCGTTCTTGCGCGTCCGGAAAGACACGCGGCGCTGCAGGGGCGCCGTTATGCGAAGTGGGCTTCGCGATCGAACAGGGGATGCGACCGGTCGGCGATGGCAGGCAGAGGCAGATCAAGCGACAGAATAGAACCGTCCTTCAGCGGCCGCCCGGCCCGCGACGATGACGAATTTTCGCTGGATGCCGATGACCGCGTCATCGGCAGCAGATCGGCGCGGCGCGGCGGTTCCAGGCCGCCACCGCAGCGTCCCGCCCGCCAGCGGCGGCGCGAGCCGCGCGAGCTTGAAGGCGGCGGCTTTTTCAGCTTTCTGCGCCGTGTGGTCTACTGGTGCGTCGTGCTGTTCATCTGGGCCGGGATCGGCGTTGCCGGGCTTGTTGTCTATTATGGTTCGCGCATGCCGAGCGCCAGCACATGGGCGATTCCCGAGCGGCCGCCGAACGTCAAGATCACCGCCGTCGACGGCAGCGTCATTGCCAATCGCGGCGCCACCGGCGGCGAGGCGTTGTCGCTCGAAAACATGTCGCCCTATATTCCCGAAGCCGTCATCGCCATCGAAGATCGGCGTTTTTATTCGCATTTCGGCGTCGATCCGCTCGGTCTCGGCCGGGCGATCGTCACCAATTTCACGGCCGGCCATATGGTGCAGGGCGGCTCGACACTGACGCAGCAGCTCGCCAAGAACCTCTTCCTCTCCCCGGAAAGAACGCTGGAGCGCAAGGTGCAGGAAGTGCTGCTCGCCCTGTGGCTGGAGCAGAAATATACCAAGGACCAGATCCTTGCGATGTATCTTAACAGGGTGTTCTTCGGATCGAACGCCTATGGCGTCGAGGCGGCGTCGAGGCGCTATTTCAACAAGTCGGCGCGTGATGTGAACCTCGGCGAGGCCGCCGTGCTGGCCGGCCTGCTCAAGGCGCCGTCGCGGCTTTCGCCGGCCCGCGACGCGGACGCCGCGAATGCACGCGCCCAACTCGTGCTCGCGGCGATGCGAGAGCAGGGCTTCATCACCGATTCCGAGGTCAAGACCGCGATGTCGCAGACCCCGGCTTCGGCCAAGAGCTACTGGTCGGGGGCCGGACACTACGTCGCCGACATGGTGATGGATCAGCTGCCGGGCCTGATCGGCGACATCAAGGAAGACGTCATCGTCGATACGACAATCGACAAGTCACTGGAAAAGAAGGCCGAGCAATCGCTGGTCGATGTGCTCGACAAGGAAGGCGGCAAGCTCGATGCCTCGCAGGCCGCCCTCGTCTCGATCGACGGCACCGGCGCGATCCGGGCGCTGGTCGGCGGCAAGGACTATGCGACGAGCCAGTTCAACCGCGCCGTCAAGGCCAAGCGCCAGCCGGGATCCTCGTTCAAGCCTTTCGTCTATGCCGCAGCGCTGGAAAAGGGACTGACGCCCTTTTCGGTGTTCAACGACGCGCCGATCCGCATCGGCGACTGGACTCCGGAGAATTACGAGAAGAAATACAATGGCGAGGTGACGCTCGCCACTGCGCTTTCCAAGTCGCTGAACACGGTTGCCGCTCAGCTGGTAATGTATGACGGGCCGGACCAGGTGATCAAGCTCGCCCACCGGCTCGGCATCGAAAGCGAGCTGCAGCCGAACGCCTCGATTGCGCTTGGGACATCCGAAGTGTCGCTTATGGAACTCACCGCCTCCTATGCCGCCTTCATGAACGGCGGCTACAAGGCGACGCCGCACGTCATCCGCCGGGTGACGACCGCAGACGGCAAGGTTCTTTACGAAAACACCTATGACAGCCCGCCGCGTGTGATGTCCGAGCAGATCGCCGCGCAGATGAATGCGATGATGATGGGCGTCATCGACAACGGCACCGGCAAGAGCGCCAAGATCCCCGGCTGGCAGGCGGCCGGAAAGACGGGCACGACCCAGAATTCACGCGACGCGCTCTTCGTCGGCTTCACCAGCAACCTCACGACAGGCGTCTGGTTCGGCAATGACGACGGCAAGCCGATGAAGAAGGTGACCGGCGGCGGCCTGCCGGCCAAGGCCTGGAAGGAATTCATGATCGCCGCCCACAAGGGTCTTTCGCCGGCGCCGCTGTTCGGCAACGGCCAGCTGATCGGTGATCCCAACGGCCAGCCGATGGCGCAGACGGCACCGGACGGCGGGCAGCCGGTCACCGCCGAGGTGCCGCCGCCCACGACGATCGGCGGCATCATTTCCGGCGTCTTCGGCGGCAACGAGAATGCCAACCGCTACCCGCAGGCGCCTGTACGGCAGCCGACGGCAACAGCCGGAAATGGTCCGATTCCGCCTGCCGACGTTGCCGAAGGTAATGGCGGCGGGTACGGAAACGTGGTGCCGCCCGGCGATGTCGGGGCGCCGCAAACGACCTCCTCCGTGCAGCCGCGACGCACCACCCTGCTCGATCTGATCATGGGCCAGTGAGAACCTTGCGGCATGCCCGGTGCAAGCCCGATCCCTTAATGTGCAGCGCGTTCTTTCAGTCGCAAAACCGCTGTCCATTCTGCGGGACGTACTCAGAAATCAGCCGCTTTCCCGATATGGACGGACCTCTTTCCCGGCGACCGGCAAAATTGAAGGCAACACATTCGTTTTGCTGGATTCCGGGCTATTTCCCGCCTTGCAGTCCAGAAAACCGCTCCTTATATACGCCGCATCACCGCAATCACGATTGCGTAATCTTAAGTAGGCCCATCCCGTAAGGGGCTGTCAGGGAAATGCCTTCTGGGGGTTCCGACAGCTTGCTTCAAGGAGAGAATGACATGGCAAAAGTAATTGGTATCGACCTTGGAACGACGAATTCCTGCGTCGCAGTCATGGACGGCAAGGACGCGAAGGTCATCGAGAATGCGGAAGGTGCGCGCACGACCCCTTCCATGGTGGCCTTTTCCGATGATGGCGAACGCCTCGTCGGCCAGCCGGCCAAGCGCCAGGCGGTCACCAACCCGACGAACACGCTCTTTGCGGTCAAGCGCCTGATCGGCCGCCGCTACGAAGATCCGACCGTCGAGAAGGACAAGCATCTCGTCCCCTTCAGCATCGTCAAGGGCGACAATGGCGACGCCTGGGTCGAAGCCAATGGCAAGGGCTACTCGCCCGCACAGATTTCCGCGATGATCCTTCAGAAGATGAAGGAAACCGCCGAATCCTATCTCGGCGAAAAGATCGAGAAGGCCGTCATCACCGTTCCGGCCTATTTCAACGACGCGCAGCGCCAGGCAACCAAGGATGCCGGCAAGATCGCCGGTCTTGAAGTGCTGCGCATCATCAACGAGCCGACCGCTGCCGCGCTCGCCTACGGTCTCGACAAAAAAGAAGGCAAGACGATCGCCGTCTACGACCTTGGCGGCGGCACCTTCGATATTTCGATCCTCGAGATCGGCGACGGCGTCTTCGAAGTGAAGTCCACCAACGGCGACACCTTCCTCGGCGGTGAAGACTTCGACATGCGTCTCGTCGAATATCTCGTTGGCGAATTCAAGCGCGACAACGGCATCGACCTGAAGAACGACAAGCTTGCCCTGCAGCGCCTCAAGGAAGCTGCCGAAAAGGCCAAGATCGAGCTGTCGTCCTCGCAGCAGACCGAAATCAACCTGCCGTTCATCACCGCTGACGCTTCCGGCCCGAAGCACCTGACGCTGAAGCTGACCCGCGCCAAGCTCGAAAGCCTGGTCGACGATCTCGTCCAGCGCACGATCGCGCCCTGCAAGGCAGCCCTCAAGGATGCCGGCGTCACCGCCGCCGAAATCGACGAAGTCGTTCTCGTCGGCGGCATGAGCCGCATGCCGAAGGTGCAGGAAGTCGTCAAGCAGCTGTTCGGCAAGGAGCCGCATAAGGGCGTCAACCCGGATGAAGTCGTCGCCCTCGGCGCCGCCATTCAGGCCGGCGTTCTGCAGGGCGACGTCAAGGACGTCCTGCTCCTCGACGTCACCCCGCTGTCGCTCGGCATCGAAACGCTCGGCGGCGTCTTCACCCGTCTGATCGAACGCAACACGACGATTCCGACGAAGAAGAGCCAGACCTTCTCGACCGCCGAGGACAACCAGCAGGCCGTCACCATCCGCGTTTCGCAGGGCGAGCGTGAAATGGCTGCCGACAACAAGCTGCTCGGCCAGTTCGACCTCGTCGGCCTGCCGCCGTCGCCGCGCGGCGTACCGCAGATCGAAGTGACCTTCGACATCGACGCCAACGGCATCGTCCAGGTTTCGGCCAAGGACAAGGGCACCGGCAAGGAACAGCAGATCCGCATTCAGGCTTCGGGCGGCCTCTCCGACGCCGACATCGAGAAGATGGTCAAGGATGCCGAGTCGCATGCAGCTGAAGACAAGAAGCGCCGCGAGGCCGTGGAAGCCAAGAACCAGGCCGAAAGCCTGATCCACTCGACGGAAAAGTCGCTGAAGGATTACGGCGACAAGGTCTCCGAAGCCGACCGCACTGCGATCTCGGATGCGATCGCCGCGCTGAAGACTGCTTCGGAAGCCTCCGAACCGGATGCTGACGACATCAAGGCCAAGACCCAGACGCTGATGGAAGTGTCGATGAAGCTCGGCCAGGCGATTTATGAAGCACAGCAGGCCGAAGGCGGCGCTGCTGCCGATGCCTCCGCGGAAGGCGGCGACAATGTCGTCGACGCCGACTACGAGGAAATCAAGGACGACGACCGCAAGAAGTCCGCGTAATCCGCGGCGGCGTGGTAATGCTTCAACACCTGATCCGGCTGCTCACCATGGCAGCCGGAAATCCATTTCCGGGGTTTAATCCTTAATGGCAAAAGCGGACTTTTACGAAACTCTGGGTGTAGCCAAGTCGGCGGACGAGAAAGAGCTGAAGAGCGCCTTCCGAAAGCTGGCGATGAAATACCATCCGGACAAGAATCCGGATGACAAGGACGCCGAACGGAAGTTCAAGGAAATCAACGAAGCCTACGAGATGCTCAAGGACCCGCAGAAGCGGGCGGCCTATGATCGTTACGGCCATGCGGCCTTCGAACATGGCGGCATGGGCGGCGGTGGCGGCGGCTTTGCCGGCGGCGGCTTCTCCGACATCTTCGAGGATATTTTCGGCGAGATGATGGGTGGCGGACGGGCGCGCCAGCGTTCGTCGGGTGGGCGCGAACGCGGCGCCGATCTTCGCTACAACATGGAAATCACGCTGGAAGAGGCCTTTTCCGGCAAGACGGCGCAGATCCGCGTGCCGACGTCGATCACCTGCGACGTCTGTTCGGGGTCGGGCGCCAAGCCCGGCACGCAACCGAAGAACTGCGGCACCTGCCAGGGAACGGGGCGCGTACGCGCTGCCCAGGGCTTCTTCTCGATCGAGCGGACCTGCCCGACCTGCCACGGCCGCGGCCAGATCATTCCCGATCCCTGCCAGAAGTGCCACGGCCAGGGCCGGGTAACCGAAGAACGTTCGCTGTCGGTCAATATCCCTGCCGGCATCGAGGACGGCACGCGCATCCGCCTGCAGGGCGAGGGCGAAGCCGGGGCCCGCGGCGGCCCGGCGGGCGACCTCTATATCTTCCTGTCGGTGAAGCCGCATGAATTCTACCAGCGCGACGGCGCCGATCTCTATTGCGCCGTCCCGATCTCGATGACGACGGCGGCGCTCGGCGGCACTTTCGACGTGGCGACGCTCGACGGCACCAAATCGCGGGTGACGGTGCCGGAGGGCACGCAGGCTGGTAAACAGTTTCGCCTGAAGAGCAAGGGCATGCCGGTGCTACGGTCGGCGCAGACGGGCGACCTCTACATCCAGATCCAGATCGAGACGCCGCAGAAGCTGACCAAGCGCCAGCGCGAGCTGTTGCAGGAATTCGAGCAGATTTCCTCCAAGGAGAACAATCCGGAATCGACGGGCTTCTTTGCTAGGATGAAGGAATTCTTCGAAGGCTGAGTCGCAACCGGAATAGCCGTTTCGAAAGCCGGGCACGGAAACGTTCCCGGCTTTTTTGTCATGACGACCCGTTTTGGCACATTCGCATGGCGCGTCGGGCAGTTTGTGCCGCATTGAGACGGCAGCGGGATGAAAGTCGAGTTGCGTTAACGCAGCCGGATAATGGCGCTTGCAAGTTTTCCAAATGAATTCAGTCTCTGTCGTCAGCGCATAACCCGGAGATCGGAGCAGGTTTTCGAAGGATCAGGCGCAGATGGAATGATGGAGCGACCTTGGCCGTCCTTTCGGGCGCGGCGCTCTGTTCGGGGAATAACCAAAGCAAGAGTAACTGCCATGGCGCCAGCCTTCTCCTCTCAGCACGACGACGTCGACGTTCTCGCCGGCGCCATTTACACATGGTGCGCCGAGCGCAACATCAAGCTTCGCAGCCAACAGGGCCTTTCGATCGCCAGTATCGCGATTGACCTCTATCATGCCGGCCACCAGACGCAGGATGACCTGCTGACGGCGTTGCACGAGCGCGAATTTCATTGACGCTTTTTATCGAACGCGACGCGGCGCGTTTCGGCTTTCGCTGTTCTTGGGCTTGCCCGAAACGCGGAGCTTAAACAGATTGCAATGTCTGCGAGGAAGCCGATTTCCCGGCTCGATTCACGCGGCGGTTTCGGCAGCCTGCCCACTGCTTATGAGCGTGAGAATGGTTTTGACTGCTTCCTTGCCTGCCGGTGAATTCAGCTTGTCGTAACTCAGGGCAAGCGCATAGGCGTCAGGGCTGAGCTCGATGCGGCTGGCGAATTGCGGCATGTCGGCGCCCTCGAAAAGAACCGAGATCTCGACATCGAGAAAAACCGCGATCTGGTGCAGTTTGCTGGCGGAAACGCGGTTCGTCCCCTTTTCGTATTTCTGAATCTGCTGGAAGGTCAGTCCAAGGGCATCACCAAGCTCGAGCTGGGAAACCCGGCGAAGGGCGCGAAGCTGTCTTATGTTGCGACCAACGATAATATCAACCGGATCTGGCACTTCGTCATTCTTTCATACGCAAACGGTTCGTTTACCATAGCGTTTCCCTCGCATAACTCAACCCGTTAGTTGCAAAATTCAACCGACTTTTTCTGGGCATTACGTTACGTCAGCGGCCCCGGCAGAATGGGGCGGAGCCCTTATATCCAGGCGGTTTGAAAGCAATGACGAGGGCTGTCGGCGGCGACTGACGCGATGCCGATCGCTTCGACTCGGTTGTATTTTTTTGGGACACGCCGGAAAAAAGTACCGTACAGTTCCTGAATCTGGGCTCATTTACGCGAGCATGCGAAAATACCGCCCGGGTATTTTACGCGTGATCCGTGGCGGCCAAGCCGCAAGCCTTGCTATCGACGCCGCTTCGGCATAGCTGTCAGGCTTCACAAACCCGGACACGCGATGCCGCACAAGGTTTCTCTTTCCCGTCTGAAGCTGACAGACTTCCGTAACTATGCGGCGGTGAGCCTCACCCTCGATGGCCGGCATGCCGTGCTGACGGGAAACAACGGCGCGGGCAAGACCAATCTGATGGAGGCGGTCTCGCTGCTTTCGCCGGGCCGGGGGCTTCGCCGCGCCGCCTATGGCGATATTACCCGCGTCGGCGCAGCCGGCGGCTTTTCGATCTTTGCCGCGCTTGACGGCATGGAGGGTGAGGTCGAGATCGGCACCGGCATTGAAGCGGGGGAGGAGACCACCACCCGCAGGCTGCGGATCAACGGTACCGCGGCAAAAACCGCCGACGAACTGACAGACCATCTGCGTCTTCTTTGGCTGACACCGGCGATGGACGGCCTCTTTACCGGCGCCTCCTCCGACCGCCGACGCTTTCTCGACCGGCTGGTGCTGTCGCTCGATCCCGCCCATGGCCGCCGCGCCAGCGATTTCGAGCGCGCCATGCGCAGCCGCAACAAATTGCTGGACGAAGGCCGCTTCGACCCTTCCTGGCTCGCCGGCATCGAGGAGCAGATGGCAAGCCTCGGCATCGCCATGGCGCTCGCCCGACAGGAAATGCTCGGCCTGCTCACCCGGCTGATCGAGGAAAGGCCGGAAAACTCGCCCTTCCCTTCGGCATCGCTGCAGCTTTCGGGCTTCATGGACGGCCAGTTCTCTCGCCCCTCGGTCGATCTCGAGGACGAATATGCGGCGATGCTGGCGGAGAGCCGGTACCGCGACGCCGGTGCCGGGCGCACGCTGGACGGGCCGCACCGGGCCGACCTCATCGTCCACCACCGCGAAAAGGCAATGGAGGCGGAGCGTTGTTCAACCGGTGAGCAGAAGGCGCTGCTCGTCGGCCTGGTGCTTGCACATGCGCGGCTTGTCGGCAATCTCACCGGCCATGCGCCGATCCTATTGCTCGACGAGATCGCCGCCCATCTCGACGAGGGCCGCCGCGCCGCGCTGTTCGATCTCATCGACGGGCTCGGCGGCCAGGCTTTCATGACGGGCACGGATCGGACAATGTTTTCAGCGCTCGCCGACCGGGCGCAGTTCTTCACCGTTGCTGACGGAAAGGTGTTCGGATGAGCGAGGCGGCTTTTCCCGGCGTCGGGCGTCATGATAGCATCGCCGCCATGGAACCGCTCAGCCCCGACGAAATCGCCCGATATCACCGTCACATCCTGCTCCCCGAGATCGGCGGCGCCGGCCAGCAGCGGCTGAAGGCCGCCCGCGTGCTGGTGATCGGCGCCGGCGGCCTTGGGGCGCCGATCCTGCAATATCTGGCCGCCGCCGGTATCGGCACGCTCGGCATCGTCGATAACGACCGGGTGTCGCTCTCCAACCTGCAGCGCCAGGTGATCCATGATTCCGGCACGATCGGCGAATTGAAAACCGAAAGTGCCGCGCTCGCCATTGCCCGGCTCAATCCGCATGTGCGGCTCATCCGCTTCGAGGAACGTTTTGGCGCGGAGACCGCCCAGCGGCAACTCGCCGGCTTCGACCTGCTGATCGACGGTTCCGACAATTTCGACACGCGTTATGCCGCCGCCGACGCCGCCGAGGCGGCGCAGATTGCGCTTGTCACCGGCGCGGTCGGGCGTTTCGACGGTTCGCTGACGGTCCTCAAGCCCTATGAGACCAGCGACGACGGAACACCCAATCCCAGATATCGCGACTTGTTTCCGGAAGCGCCGCCGGCGGGCCTGATCCCCTCCTGCGCCGAAGCCGGAATCATCGGCGCGCTCACCGGCGTCATCGGTACGATGATGGCGATGGAGGCGATCAAGCTAATCACCGGCGCCGGCGAACCGCTGATCGGACGGCTGCTGCTCTACGACGCGCTCTCGGCCCGGTTCGACACGATACGCTATAAACGCCGCCGGGAAAGGCAAGGACAGACCCTATGACAATCATCCGCCTGGATCAGAACTTCACGCGCTGGGACGAACTGCTGGCGCTCATCCTCGCTGCCTTCGCCTCGATGAACGGCAGGATCGAACCGCCCTCTTCGGCGCTCAAGCTGACGACGGATTCGCTGGCCGAAAAAGCCGGAACCGAGATCGGTCATGTCGCCATCGAAAACGAAAAGCTGATCGGCTGCCTGTTCCTGCGGCCGGAGGCCGACTGTCTCTATGTCGGCAAGCTCGCCGTTCTCCCGGAGGCGCAAGGCAAGGGGCTCGGCAAGCGGCTGCTGGCAACCGCCGAGGCGACGGCGGCAGCGCTTGGCCTTGCCGCTTTGCGGCTGGAGACGCGCATCGAGCTCACCGAAAATCATGCCGTCTTTGGCGCCTGGGGTTTTTCGAGAACCGCCGAGAAGGCACATCCGGGCTTTGCCAGAACAACCTTCGTCGAGATGCGGAAGATGCTTGCGGCTCAGGCCCGCATCGTCTGACCGCACTCACCGCCCGGGCAGCACCCGGTTCGGCGGCCTGTGGCCGTCGATGAAGGTGCGAATATTGATGATCACCTTGTCGCCCATATCGATGCGGCCTTCGATCGTCGCCGAGCTCATATGCGGCAGCAGCACGACCTTGCCCTCGTTGGCGAGCTTGACGAGCTTCGGGTTGACGGCCGGTTCGTTTTCGAAGACGTCGAGGCCGGCGCCGGCGATCTTGCCCTCTCTCAGGCTTTTGATCAGCGCGCTTTCGTCGACCACATCGCCGCGCGCGGTGTTGACGAGATAGGCGGTCGGCTGCAGCAGCGCCAGGCGACGGGCTGAAATCAGATGGAAGGTTGCCGGCGTCGACGGGCAATTGACCGAGACGATGTCGACGCGGGCGAGCATCTGGTCGAGGCTTTCCCAATAGGTCGCCTCCAGCTCGTCCTCGACGGCCGGATTGACGCGCTTGCGGTTGTGGTAGTGGATCGAAAGGCCGAAAGACTTGGCGCGGCGCGCGACCGCCGTGCCGATGCGCCCCATGCCGACGATGCCGATGCGCTTGCCGTGAATGCGCCGGCCGAGCATCCAGGTGGGAGACCAGCCGGCCCACTCGCCCGGCTTGTCGGTCAGCACCCGCGCCCCTTCGCCGAGCCGTCTCGGCACCGCGAGAATGAGCGCCATCGTCATGTCGGCGGTGTCCTCGGTCAGGACGTTCGGCGTGTTGGTGACGGTGATGCCCTTGCGCGCCGCCGCCTCGACGTCGATATGGTCAGTGCCGTTGGAGAAGCTCGCAATCAGCTTCATCTGCGGGCCGGCCGCCTCGATCAGCGCCGCGTCGATGCGATCGGTGACGGTCGGCACCAGCACGTCGGCGGTCCGGACAGCCGCCATGAGCTCGGGCACGGAGCGCGGCGCGTCGTCGATGTTCAGCTCGGCATCGAAGAGTTCCCGCATTCGGGTTTCGACGGCATCCGGCAGCTTGCGGGTGATGTAGACCTTCGGTTTTTTCTTCGCTGTCATGGCTGCCTGCGGTGCCTTGTTCAGAGGTCTTTAACCAAGAGGGGTGATAATTTTCCCGTTCCGGGCAATTTCTACCAGACCCGCACGCGAAGACAAACAAAACTCGTGGTGCAGCCGGGGAATGTCACAGCCCGGACCGCGTGCAGGCGGGCCTGCCCGTGAATTCGAGCAAACGGATGCCTCCATGCGCAGCAAAGTCCTGAAGTCCTGCCTCGCCCTCGCGATCGCTCTGGCGGCATCGCTCGGCCCCGTCGAATTTGCCCATGCGCAGGCGGCCAAGGGACCGAGCGGCCTGCCATTGCCGCGTTTCGTCACGCTGAAATCCAAGCGTGTCAACCTGCGCATCGGCCCGGGAACCGATTACGCGGTTTCGTGGATGTATCTGAAATCCGGCCTGCCGGTGGAGATCATCCAGGAATACGACAACTGGCGCCGCATCCGTGATGCCGACGGCACCGAAGGCTGGGTCAATCAGTCGCTGCTCTCCGGCCAGCGTGCGGCGATCGCCGCACCCTGGATGAAGACGAAGGGCAAGGGCATCTTCGTCAATCTGCGCCGCGAGGCGCAGCCCTCCGCCTCGATCATCGCCAAGCTGGAACCCGGCGTGATGCTGACGATCGGCGAATGCAACGGCGACTGGTGCCGCGCCGAAACCGACGGCGCCACCGGCTGGGTGGCGCAATCGGAAATCTGGGGCGCCTATCCCGGCGAAGCCTTCAAATAAGCCCTGCCTTCTTGGCGGCCTCGTTGAGCGAGGTCATCGGGCGCGGGCCGATCTGCTGGATGACGATGCCGGCAGCGAGGCAGCCGAGCTTGCCACAATCCTCCAGGGACCGTCCCTGCGTATAGCCGTAGAGGAAGCCGGAGGCAAAAAGGTCGCCGGCGCCCGTCGTGTCCACAACTTCCCTGATCCGGATCGCATCGACGTAATAACGCTCGCGGCCCTTCAGGATGACGGCGCCATTCTCACTCATCGTCACCGCGGCGATCTTGCAGTCCGCGGCAATCCTGTTCAGCGCCTCTTCGAAGTCTTCGGTCTGGTAAAGCGACAGCGCTTCCTGGCGATTGGCGAAGACGATATCGACCGTGCCGGAGCGCATCAGATCGAGGAATTCGCCGCGATAACGGTCGACGCAGAAACTGTCGGACAGCGTCATCGACATTTCGCGGCCGTTTTCATGGGCGATGCGGGCGCAGTCGCGAATAGCCTCCTTGGCGCGCGGCGGATCCCAGAGATAACCTTCGAAATAGGTGACCTTGGCGTCGGCAACGACATCGGCCTCGACGTCCTCAGGGCCAAGTTCGACGCAGGCGCCGAGATAGGTATTCATCGAGCGTTCGCCGTCTTCGGTGACGAAGATCATCGAACGCGCCGTCGGCGGGAAAGTGCCCTTGGGACGCGTCTGATAGTGGACGCCCTGGGCGCGAATGTCGTGGGTGAAAATGTCGCCGAGCTGATCTGCGGCGACATTGCCGAAATAGGCAGCCTTGCCGCCGAGGTTGGCAACGCCGGCCGCCGTATTGCCGGCGCTGCCGCCGGAGGCTTCGAGTGCCGGCCCCATGCGCGAATACAGAAGTTCGGCGCGCTCGGCATCGATGAGGTTCATCGCCGCCTTGGTGATCTTGTTATCAATGAGGAACTGGTCGTCGCAGCGGGCAATGATATCCACGATCGCGTTGCCGACTGTCAGAACATCGAATCTTGTCATGAAATGGGGAGTCCCGGATTTGTGATAGCCGGGGTTCGGTCTTAGCGAAATTTCCGCGGTTTGGAAGGATAAATGGTGAATGGCGTCTCTATTCTTCGCAAAAGTGCCGCTTATTCGTCATGTCCCTGTCATTTTCGAGACCTACAAATGCTCGCAAGAAGACCGGCATGAGCAGCTTTCAGTTGCAGCCGGGCGACGAGGGATGATCCCTTCGATCTTACCGGCGCGGTGCTGACCACGGATGAACTGGCAGCCTCGCGATCCGGATATCCGGCAAGGCCGGAACGGAAAAGCGGGCCATGCCCGCTTTTTTTGCGTCCGGATGCAGTCCATCTGCGGCCGGGTGCCGATTGCGTTTTCAACGCAGGCCTTTTGCTGCTAGACCTCGGATACTCCTCCCCGCAGAGCATCCTCCCTTATGTCAGCCATCATTCTCGACGTCCTTCCCATCTTCATCCTGATCCTCATCGGCTGGGTAATCGTTCGCAGCGGCTTAATGGCATCGAATGTCGGCGACGCGCTCAGTGAATTCGTCTTCAAGATTGCCGTGCCGCTATTGCTCTTCCGCACCATCGCCGAGGCGGATTTCCATGGCGCTTCGCCCTTCCGGCTCTGGATCGTCTATTTCTCCGGCGTCGCCATCACCTGGACGGCCGGCCATATCGCCGCCACGCGCCTCTTTAACCGCGACGAACGGATCGGCGTGCTGGCCGGCGTTTCCTCGGCCTTCGCCAACAACGTCTTCATCGGACTGCCGCTCGTCCAGCGGACCGTCGGCGACGAAGGGCTGGTGGCGTTGTCGATCCTGCTTGCCGTGCATCTGCCTGTCATGATGGTCGCCGGCACGGTGTTGATGGAGCACGCGGAACGAAAGATCGCCGGCAAAAGCGACCGCAGCATGGTCTTCGTGCTTCGCCAGATCGCCATCAATCTCATCCGCAATCCGCTGGTGATCGGCCTTGCGGCCGGCATGGCCGTGCATCTTTCCGGCCTCACCATGCCGACTGCGGTGGCATCGGTCGTCGGCCAGATCGCCGGCATAGCCGGTCCGGCGGCGCTGATCTCGCTCGGCATGGCGCTGGAGAGATACGGCGTCTCCGGCAATCTCGGCATCGCCAGCGTTACCTCGAGCCTCAAGCTGCTGCTGCTGCCCGGCTGCGTCTGGGCAGCGAGCCGTCTCCTCGGTCTCAGCCCCGAATGGACGGCGGCGATCGTGCTGACCTCCTCCGTGCCGACAGGCGTCAATGCCTGGCTGATCGCCAATCGTTTCGGCGTCGGCCACAGCCTCGCCGCCTCGACGATCTCGGTGACAACAGCGCTCGGGGCTATCACCGTGTCGCTCTGGGCCTATTTCCTCGGCGCCTGAGTAGCTCTCGACAACAAAAGCCCGGCTTGCGGCCGGGCTTCCATGTCGTGCGCGTATGTTGCGGCCTTACTGCGTCGCGGCATTCGGATCCGGCAACGGAACCGGCGAATCGGCGAGCGTGTGCAGGTAGAGGATGACGTTGGCGCGATCCTGATCCTTGGTCAGGCCGGCAAAGCCCATGGCGGTGCCGGGAATGTCCTTCTTCGGCGCCAGAAGGAACTTGTTCAGATTTTCGAAGGTCCACTTCTCGCTGCCGCCCTTGGAGAAATCCTTCATGGCGGAGGAATAGGCGAAGCCTTCATGCCCGGCGATCGGGCGATCTACGACAGCAAAGAGGTTAGGACCGACCTTGTTCGGCCCCCCTTTGGTGGCGTCATGACAGGCCTGACACTTCTTGAAGACCGCTTCACCGGCCTTGGCATCTGCAGAAGCGAGCAATTGCGCAATCGGAACGGCAGCGGCCGGCGCAGCTTCGCCACCGGCGGCGGGGGCCTCTTCGGCGACGATCGCGAAACCTTCCTTTTCCGGCGCTTCGGAATGGAAGATCCCCTCGGACGCGATGGAGACCGACATCAGAACGAAAATCGTTCCGAGCAGCGCCCCCACGGCCGTATTGACGTATGAATTCATCTGCAATGCTCCCCTTGCAGCCGGCAGACCAAACCGGACCATCTTGAAATCGCGCGGAACCTATGTCTTTTGACTGATCGTTGCAACTGTCTAAATGGTCTTATGCGTGAGACTTTTTGACACTTTTTAGCCCGGAATAGAAGGCCCGAACCATGAGTTTAGACGAGGTGCTCGTATTGATCCCGGCGCGCATGGCCTCCACCCGGCTTCCGGGCAAGCCGCTCGCCGATATTTGCGGCCGGCCGATGATCGTGCAGGTGGCGATGCGCGCCAAAGAGGCAGCCATCGGCCGCGTGGTCGTCGCCGTCGACGACCAACAGGTGTTCGATGCCGTTTCCGCCGCTGGCTTCGACGTCGTCATGACCAGCAGGGATCATCAATCGGGTTCCGACCGGATCTTCGAAGCGCTGACGAAAGTCGATCCCGCCGGCAAGGCGAAAATCATCGTCAATGTTCAGGGCGACCTGCCGACGATCGATCCGGAAACCGTGCGCGCGGCCCTGCGCCCGCTCGACAACGAGGCGGTCGATATCGGCACGCTGACGACCGAAATCGACAATGAGGAGGACAAGACCGCGCCGCACATCGTCAAGATCGTCGGTTCGCCGGTCTCAGATACCCGCCTGCACGCCCTCTACTTCACGCGCGCGACTGCACCTCACGGCAAGGGGCCGCTCTATCACCATATTGGCCTTTATGCCTATCGGCGTGCGGCGCTGGAGCGATTCGTCTCGCTCGGCCCGTCGACGCTCGAAAAGCGGGAATCGCTCGAGCAGTTGCGGGCGCTGGAGGCCGGTATGCGCATCGACGTGGAGATCGTTGACACGGTTCCGCTCGGTGTCGATACTCCGGCCGACCTTGAAAAAGCGCGGCGCATCCTCTCCGCCAGAACAGGATGATTTTAGGCTCGGTTGGCCTAAAATCTGAATCCTGTTCTCAATTAAAGAATTAGAGCATGATGTCGTCCGAAAACCGCTCACACTTTTCGGCATCATGCTCTAAGTCGAACTGACGGAACCATCATGAACATCAAGACCAACAGGATCGCCTTTCAAGGCGAGTTCGGCGCCAATTCCGACATGGCCAGCCGCGACATGTTTCCGACCATGGAGCCGCTGCCCTGCCAGACGTTCGAGGATGCGTTCACCGCGGTCGACAACGGCGACGCCGATATCGCCATGATCCCGATCGAAAACACGATCGCCGGGCGCGTCGCCGACATCCATCATCTGCTGCCGGAATCGCGGCTGCACATCATCGGCGAATATTTCATGCCGATCCGCTTCCAGCTGATGGTGCTGCCCGGGGTGACCAAGGACGAGATCCGCACGGTGCACAGCCATATCCATGCGCTCGGCCAGTGCCGCAAGATCGTGCGCGCCCATGGTTGGAAGCCTGTCATCGCCGGCGATACCGCAGGCGCTGCAAAACTCGTCAAGGAAACCGGCGATCGCTCGATGGCCGCGCTCGCGCCGCGTCTTGCCGCCGATCTCTACGGGCTGGAGATCGTCGCCGAAAATGTCGAGGATACGGAAAACAACGTCACCCGCTTCGTCGTGCTGTCGCGTGACGAGGAATGGGCGCAGCGCAATTCGGCTGAGGAGAAGGTCGTCACCACCTTCGTCTTCAACGTCCGCAACATTCCGGCCGCGCTCTACAAGGCGCTCGGCGGCTTTGCCACCAACAACATCAACATGACGAAGCTGGAAAGCTACCAGCTCGGCGGAAAATTCGTGGCGACGCAATTCTACGCCGATATCGAGGGCCATCCGAACGATCCGAACGTTCGCCGGGCCTTGGAGGAACTGCGTTTCTTCTCCGAGAAGGTGCGCATCCTCGGCGTCTACAAGGGGCATGCGATGCGAGGCCTGCTCTAAGCAGGCCCCGTCCATTCAGGCTATTATTTATCCGGCTCGCAGACGCGCAGCCGATGCCCGTCCGGATCGAGCACCACGAAGGTCGGGCCAAAATCCAGCTCCGTCAGTTCCTGGGCAATCGGCAAACCCCGTTGGCGCCAGTCTTCATACTGCCTGGCGACGGCATTTTCCCCCGCCACCATGAAGGCCACTTCGCCGCGGTTGCCGATGGCGGAGGGCTGCGGCTCGACCTTGCTGCGCCGCCAGAGGCCGAGCGTGAAGCCGCCGTCGAGCGGGAAGGCGACGAAATTGGGGGCTTCCACGGCCGGTTCGCGGTTCAAGAGATTCCGGTAGAAGCTGGCGCTTTCGCCGGGATCCTTGACGTAGAGGATAATCAGATTGGGGCTGCTCATTTCGGTTCTCCTGTTGCTGCCAATTGGGGCACCGCGAGAGATCGCCTGCTGCCAATTCATGGCAGCAGGAAGCTGAGCGCGCTGCGAAAGCACGCCCCGTCCTCGACCGGCGGTGTGGATAATGATCGGATAGTCTAAAGCGAAAAACGGCTCTCGCGGCGCGGGCCGCGTCCATCCATGAAGCCGAGGTCGCGCTTGCGGCAATCCGGTGCAGCCTCGAGATCGAGGCTGGTGTGGTTTGCACTGCGAATCCGAAAGATGTTCATGACCAGGCGCAGAAGGCCGGAGTGCGCGGGCTGCCCGACATCGGCGAAGGTTTCGGCCGAAATGACATCGGCAAAGGCGTCAACTGCAAAACGGTCGCTGGTCTGGCGGATGAATGAAGACGTTGCCATGATCGGTACTCCTTTCTTAGTGGATTGAGACTGATCATAACGCCAACTGCTGACAGTTTATGGCAGCAGCGATCACCTCTCGATCGGCACGTCCTGCGTCTCGCGCCACTCCTTGAGAAGCACTGTGCGGCGGCGCGGATAACGCACCTCATGCAGTGCCATGTCGATGATGCGATCGGTGCGGAAATGGCGAAAATCCTGGCGCAGCTCGCACCAGGCCATGAGGACGCGCACGTGCTCGAAATAGCCGAGCGCGAAAGGCCAGACCCGGCGGCGCGAGATCCGGCCCTGCTCGTCGCCGTAATGCAGTTCGAGAATACGCTCCAGGCGGATCGCCCTGCGGATGGCCGAGACATCCGCGCTGTCCTCATCCCGGCGTTTGGGGCCGACGAAGAGAGCGGCCGAATCGATCATGTCGCGCATGTCGTCCGGCAGAACGGCGGCGATCTTGGCCAGAGCGTCGGCGCCGGCACCGGCAAGACGCGGTTCAGCGGCGCGGGCGACCCAGCGCGAGCCGAGCACCAGTGCCTCGAGCTCCTCCTCGGAAAACATCATCGGCGGCAGCATGAAGCCGGGCTTCAGCACATAACCGATGCCGGCTTCGCCTTCGATCATCGCGCCCTGGGCCTGCAGGCTGGCGATATCGCGATAGAGTGTCCGCAGGCTGACGCCGGTCTCCTGAGCGAGCACGGTGCCGGTCACCGGCCGCCGATAACGCCGAAGCGTCTGGAGCAGCGTCAGGAGCCGTTCCGAACGGGCGACGGGCATGGCACTAGCGCTTCCACTCCACCCAGTCGCGCATCAGGCGATGAGCGATCGCTCCTTTCGGCGGCGATGCCTTGCCATTGGCGCCGGGGCGCTCCAGCATTTCGAGCGTCTCTTCGCGAGTGAACCAGCGGCAATCCTCGAGCTCCGTCTCATCCCGTTTGATCTCGGTGGATTTCGCCTCGGCGTAACAGCCGATCATCAGCGAATGCGGCATCGGCCAGGGCTGCGAGGCGTGATAGCGGATGCGACCGGTGCGGATGCCCGATTCTTCCAGCGTTTCGCGGCGCACCGCATTCTCGATGGTCTCACCCGGCTCGACGAAGCCGGCAAGACAAGAATACATGCCGGGCGAAAAATGCGGGCTGCGGCCGAGCAGGCAGAGGTCGCGGCTCTCATCGATCGTCAGCATGATGACGACGGGATCGGTGCGGGGAAAGATCATGTGCTCGCAGGCGGCACAGACACGCTTGTAACCGCCGATATGAATCTCCATCGCCGAGCCGCAGCGGCCGCAGAAGCGGTTGTCGCCGTTCCAGCGGATGAGGCTTGCAGCCTGGGCGAATTCGCCAAGCAGCACCTCATCGATCAGCATTTCGCGAAACAGCGTGCGGCCGTCGGCGGGCTTGTATTGGCTGGCGAGATCCTCGACGTCGATGCCGACGGGCACGGCAAGGCGCGGCTCGCCTGATTTGCGGTAGCCGAGAAGCACCGTCTCATCCCAATCCGGCTGCAGTTCCTGCAGCTCGTAGCGGGCAAAGAGCGGATCGAGCACCTGGCCGTCATGCTTCAGCACCAGCTTGTCCCTGGCGAAGGCGAAGATATGCGTGCCTTCCCTGGCTAGCGCCTTTTCGACCGACTGTTCGTCGCGATGTTCGGAATCGCGATTGAGGTCGTTGGCGGCAAAGGCGGTGAGATTGCTGGGTTCCGGATGCGGCACGTCCGAATCGAAAAGCGAATGACTCATGATGAAAGGGCTTCCCGCAGCTTCGCTATGAATTCGTCTCTCTTCCCGTCCTCGTAGGGCTCAGCTCGCCCGAAGCCCCAGACAGGACCCGGCCAGTTGGCATCGCCTTCGAAGCGGGCAATGACATGAACATGAAGCTGGCGGACGATGTTGCCAAGAGCCCCGACATTGATTTTTGTCGCCCCGGTAATCTGCTTGAGCGCTTTGGCGACGAGCTCCGTCTCGAAGGCGAGCAGCACCTGGTCGAGCGGCGTCAGCTCGAAGATTTCGGTGATATCGGCCCGGCGCGGCACGAGAATGAGCCAGGGCCAGCGGGCATCCCTCGACAATCTCAGATCACAGAGGCCTGTGACCATGACGCTGATGCTGTCGTTTTCCAGCCGGGGGTCAAGCGAAAAGCCGTTCAAGGGACATTCCTCCTGTCTTTTCCAACGACTAGCAGTTTTTTATCATGTTGGCTTGCTTTTGATGACGATATTGCCGATATGTGCATCCGGGAGGTTGGTGGTGGACGAGCCACTCGCCAACCGGGTCAGGTCCGGAAGGAAGCAGCCCTAACGAGCCCGGCACGGGTCATCGTGCCAGCCTCCCACCTTCTCTTTACGAAGTGCCCGACGATCCGGGCGACAAGCAGGGCGATGAGCGACACCGAGCGACAATCAAAAGATGCCGCCTCGACGGGCACCGGATACCGGGTGCTGGCTCGCAAATACCGCCCCAAGGATTTCACGGACCTGATGGTCGGCCAGGAGCCGATGGTCCGCACCCTCACCAACGCCTTCGAAACTGGCCGCATCGCGCAGGCCTACATGCTGACCGGCGTGCGCGGCGTCGGCAAGACGACGACGGCACGCATCCTGGCGCGGGCGCTGAACTACAAGACATCAGAGATCGACAAGCCGACGATCGACCTTCGTGTGCCCGGCGAACACTGCCAGGCGATCATGGAAGGCCGGCATGTCGACGTGATCGAGATGGACGCCGCATCCCATACCGGCATCGACGATATAAGAGAGATCATCGAGCAGGTGCGTTACCGGCCGGTTTCGGCGCGCTACAAGGTCTATATCATCGACGAAGTGCACATGCTGTCGACGCAGGCCTTCAACGGGTTGTTGAAGACGCTCGAAGAGCCGCCGGAACATGTGAAGTTCATCTTCGCCACCACCGAAATCCGCAAGGTGCCGATCACCGTGCTGTCGCGCTGCCAGCGCTTCGACCTGCGCCGCATCAGCGCGTCGGACCTCGTCGGACTGTTTTCGACGATCGCGGCCAAGGAAGGCATCGAGGCGGAAGCGGACGCGCTGGCGATGATCGCGCGCGCCGCCGAGGGCTCGGCCCGCGACGGCCTGTCGCTGCTCGATCAGGCGATCGCCCATGGCGCCGGCGCCGTGCAGGCGGAAGCCGTGCGCGGCATGCTCGGCCTTGCCGACCGCGCCCGGATCGTCGATCTCTTCCAGCATATCGTCAAGGGCGATGTCGCCGGCGCCCTCGGCGAATTCCAGAGCCAGTACGAGGCCGGCGCCAATCCGGTCGTGGTGCTGACCGATCTTGCCGATTTCACCCATCTGGTGACGCGGCAGAAATATGTGCCGGATGCGGCAAACGATCCTTCGCTCAGCGAGATCGAGCGCACGAAAGCGGCTGAATTCGCCAAGGGCGTTGCGGTGACGACGCTGTCGCGCATCTGGCAGATGCTACTGAAGGGTATTCCCGAAACGGAAGGCTCGTCACGCACGGCAGGGGCCGCCGAAATGGTGCTGATCCGGCTGGCGCATGCGGCGCATCTGCCGGCTCCCGAGGATGCGGCGCGGCGGCTTGCCGAATTTTCCGGCGACAATGCCGGTCCGCGCCCCGCCTCCCCGCCTTCCGGCAATGGCGGCGGCAGCGGAACCCGCGTTCCCTATCAAAGCAGTGTCACGGCCCGCGCTCCTGAAATCTCACCGAGCCCGCCGCAGCCGTCCGCACCGGTGGCGATGCTACGCGCCGTGCCGAGCAGCCAGCCGGAGACGATGCCTGTCGGGAGAATTGAGACGAAACCGGCTGAGGCACCGAAGCCGCTCGTCCGGGTCAATTCGATCAGCGATATTGTCGACCTTGCCGCCGAAAAGCGTGACGTCAAGCTGAAGGCGCTGGTACGCAACTTCGTGCGGCCCGTGCGCATCGAGCCTGGCCGGTTGGACGTGAATCTCACCGAGGGCGCGCCTGGCACGCTGCTGAACGAGCTTGCCGTCAAACTCAAGGAATGGACAGGCATCCACTGGATCGTCAGCACCAGCCGCGAAGAAGGCGGGCCGACGATGGTGGAGGCGGAGGCCAAGGCGCAGCAACAACGGGTCAGCGATGCGCGCCAGGACCCCGATGTCGCGGCCATTCTTGCGCAGTTTCCGGGCGCCAAGATCATCGACGTGCGCGTCAGGGCGCCGACGCCGGAGGAGGAGGCGGAAGAGATCACACCGCCCGCTGTCGCCGAATCCGAAGAAGGTGATATCCTGCCCGGCGACGACATAGAATTCTAAGGTTTCAAGAAGGAGCGAGACGATGCGCGACATCATGGGCATGATGGGCAAAGTCAAGGAAATGCAGGCCAAGATGGAGCAGATGCAGGCGGAGATCGCCGAGCTCACCGCCGAAGGCAAGGCCGGTGGCGGCCTCGTCACCGTCGTCATCTCGGGCAAGGGTGAGCTCAAGAGCCTGAAGGTCGACCCGTCGCTCTTCAAGGAGGACGATGTCGAAATCCTCGAGGACCTGATCGTCGCCGCCCATAAGGACGCCAAGGACAAGGCCGAGGCTCTCGCCGCTGAAAAGACCAAGGCGCTGACCGCCGGCCTGCCGATCCCGCCGGGCTTCAAGCTGCCGTTCTGATAGCAGGCAATTCGAATTCCGGTTACGTCGCTCGGTGCGGCTATTGCGCTCGCGTTGCGCGGAAGAAAACCGTTCTCAGCGCTGCATTTCCAGCTTCGCCCGCAGCTTGTAGTGAATGGGAGCGGCGAGATATCGCGCCCGGTCCGCCTCCGAAAGCCGTCGGCCGAAGGTTTCCATCACCTCCGGCATCATGACCCTTTCTCCGGGAAAGGGTTGGTGCTCAACCGGCATTCGGGCTTCGGCGATGCCGCCGCGGATGACGCGGCAATAGATTCCAGGGCGGGCGGCATCGGTATAGCGCTTGACGAATTTCGGATCGGCCATCCTGGCGGCGAAGGTGGCGCAGGGAATGCGGCATGACGTGACTTCGAGGACGAGATCGCCTGATGAGAAGCGGTCGCCGACAGCGGCGTCGCGGTTGTCGAGATCCGCGATCACCATGTTTTCACCGAAGGTGCCGGGCTCGTAGGGGCGGCCGAGTTGCTGCGCCCACCAGTCGATCGTCAGCGATCCCTCGACATAAACTGCCTGATCGACGCCGCCATGATGTTTGCGGTTGCAGATGGCGTCGCCGACGAGACCTTGAGCATCGATCATCACGGCGCCGTTGACGGCATGTTTGAAAATGCCGGTGTTGTAGCTCTTGCCGGCGAGCCTTTCCGGATTGCCGGTGCAAAGCGCCAGGATTTTCATGGGGCAGCCGATCCTCCGACGATTCCGTTTTCGTTGCATATCAGTTAAGAACGGCGCATGGCAAAACGAGTCACCGGCCCCGAGATCGAAAAACTCATCCAGCTTCTGGCAAAGGTGCCGGGCCTCGGGCCGCGCTCGGCCCGCCGGGCGGCACTGCATCTGATCAAGAAGAAGGACCAGCTGCTGGGGCCGCTGTCGAATGCGCTGGGCGAAGCCTATGACAAGGTGAAGATTTGCTCGCGCTGCGGCAATGTCGATACTGTCGATCCTTGTACCGTCTGCACCGATACGCAGCGCGATCAATCCATCATCATCGTCGTCGAAGATGTCTCCGACCTCTGGGCGCTGGAGCGGGCCGGCGCGATGAACGCCGCCTATCACGTTCTCGGCGGCACGTTGTCGCCGCTCGACGGGATCGGGCCCGATGATCTCAATATCCGCGGGCTGATCGACCGGATCGGCGAAGGCGGCATCCGCGAGCTGATCATCGCCGTCAACGCCACCGTCGAGGGGCAGACGACGGCACACTACATCACCGACCAGCTGCAGGGGCTCGACGTCAAGATCACGCGGCTGGCCCATGGCGTGCCGGTCGGCGGTGAACTCGATTATCTCGACGAGGGCACGCTGGCGGCGGCGCTACGGGCGCGGACGGTGATATGAGAGGCTTACGTATGTTGCATGGCACCCCCCTCTGCCCTGCCGGGCATCTCCCCCACAAGGGGGGAGATCGGCAAGATGCACCGGCCCCGCGAAATCCTAATCGTGAGCCAAGCGGCTCCGCTCCCCTGCCGCGTTTGATTGGGGCAACAGCGTGCCCCCAGCCGATCTCCCCCCTTGTGGGGGAGATGTCCGGCAGGACAGAGGGGGGTGTTCCAAGAGGCCTGCGAATACTCGCATTGGCGATAATGACGGCCCTACTTCCTCTCCCCTCCTATGCAGCCCCTTCGAAAGCCGATGTCGAAGCGCAGTTCGAAAACTGGGTGCAGAAGGACCTCTGGCCGCAGGCCAAGGCAGGCGGCATTTCCGAGAAGACTTTTAAGGCCGCGTTCTCCGGCATCACGCTGAACTGGAACCTGCCCGATCTCGCCCCGCCCGGCTTCCCGCCGCCGAAGGAGCAGAAGCAGACGCAAGCCGAATTCTCCTCGCCAGGCCCTTATTTCAACGAGGACCATCTGAAGAGGCTTGCCGCAACCGGGCAAGGCTTTGCCGGGCAATATGGCTCGACGCTGAAACGGATCGAGAAGACCTATGGGGTGCCGGGGTCGATCGTGCTGGCCATCTGGGGCCGGGAGACCGGCTTCGGCGCGGCGAAGATCCCGAATTCGGCGATCGAGGTGCTTGCGACCAAAGCCTTCATGTCGACCCGCAAAGAAATGTTCCGCACCGAGCTGGTGGCGGCCCTGCATATTCTCGACGGCGGCGACGTGACGTCCGCCGATTTCAAGAGCTCGTGGGCCGGCGCGCTTGGCCAGCCGCAATTCATGCCGACGAGCTATCTGAAATATGCGGTCGATTTCGACGGCGACGGTCACCGCAATATCTGGACCTCCGTGCCGGATACGCTCGCCTCGATTGCCAATTACCTGGTCAAGAAGGGCTGGCAGCGCGATCGTGACTGGGGCTTCGAGGTCTCGATCCCGGAGGCAGTCTCCTGCGCGCAGGAGGGTCCAGACCTCGCGAAGCCGCTTTCGCATTGGGCTTCGCTCGGCATCGCGCGCATCTCCGGCAAGGACTTACCCGCAAGCGAGATGAAGGCTGAGGGCATGATGCTGGTGCCGGCAGGCCGCGACGGGCCGGAATTCATCGTCACGCCGAATTTCTACATCATCAAGGAGTACAACAACTCCGATCTCTACGCGCTCTTTATCGGCAATCTCGCCGACCGGATCGGCTCCAACGGCGGCGCCTTCCAGGGCAGATGGGGCGATGTCGGCAAGATGCTGCGTTCGGATATCGCCGCCATGCAGAAGGCGCTGGAGCGGCAGGGCTATGATGTCGGCGGTTCCGACGGCCTGCCGGGTTACAAGACGCGGCGTTCGATCGGTCAGTGGCAAGCGAAGAACGGCATGAAGCCGACCTGCTTTCCGGAGGCCACGATGAAAGGCAAGCTGAAGTAGCCGTTTTCAGAGACTGCGCTTCAGCCCTTCATGGCTCGCGAGGAAGCCGAGCTTCTCGTAGAAGCGGATCGAATCCGTGCGCGCCTTGTCCGATGTTAGCTGCACGATACCGCAGCCGCGCTCGACACATTGGGCGATCGCCCATTCGATGAACTCGGAGCCGAGGCCGGAGCCGCGGAAATCCCGCGCGATTCGCACGCTTTCGATCTGCCCGCGCCACATGCCCGCCCTCGACAGGCCGGGAATGAAGCTCAGCTGTAGGCAGCCGACAACTTGATCGTCCGCATCGCTTGCCACGGCGAGCATCTGGTTGGCATCCGCCTCGATTGCGGCGAAAGCGGAGAGATAACGCGCATCGATGGGATCCGAGACGACCTCCCTGGCGCTGCCGAGATCGTCATCGGCCAAGAGCCGGACGATCTCGGCAAGATCGGATTGGCGGGCGAGCCTGAAACTGTACATGCCTCTCCTCAATGATGCAGATCGATCGGCGCTTTATGGAAGACGTCATCGCCCGGCGGGATGGCCTGACGCTCGATCATACGATGAACATGGGGCGGGCCTTCGCCGCGGTGAAGGGCGCGCAGCCTGTCGATGTTTTCCGCATCGGCCTGGGTGCGCCGCTGGTTATGTCTGATGTATTCGACCCAGGTCGGCGTATGGTAGCTTTCCGTCCACAGCCCGGGATTTTCGAGATCACGCATCAAGGCCCAGTGCCTTGCGCCGTCGCGGATACGGATGCGGCGCCGCTCGCCCATCAGCGCCATGAATTCGGCAAGGTCGGCATCGGCGATCTCGTAGTCGACCTGGATGACGATCGGGCCGCTGCGCGGCGTGATGTCGAGGCTGAGCGCAGGCGCGGTGAAGCGGTTCAGCGGATCGAGATTGAGCGAGGCGAAGGCCGGCATCGAAAACCGCAAACCGATCGCAATGCCGAGCAGCATGACGACGGATGACATCAGCAGCGCATCGGCGACGCCGTAGCGGTCGGCGGCCACACCCCAGAGCCAGCTGCCACCGGCAATGCCGCCGAAGGTGACGGTCTGGTAGAGCGACAGCGCACGGCCCACCACCCAGCGCGGCGTCGAAAGCTGCACGATGGTGTTGAAGAGCGACAGCGCCGAGACCCAGCAAGCGCCGGCGACGAGCAGCCCCGCTGAGGTGAGGACGGCACTTGGACTAACGGCCGCGATGACGGCGCTCAGCGCAAAACCGGCAAAGGCCAGGCGGATGATCATCTCGCTGGAAAAGGCCTGGCGAATTCTCGCGCTCAGCACTGCGCCGCCGATCGCGCCGATGCCGAAAGCGCCGAGCATGAAGCCATAGGTCAGCGGTCCGCCGGCAACCAGATCGAGGGCGACGATTGGCAGCAGCGCCAGAATCGAACTGGCGCCGATGCCGAAGATGAGCCCCCTGACCAGGACCTTTTCGAGATTGGGCGACATCGAGACATAACGCAGGCCGGCGAAGATGGCGCTGGCGAGCGCCTCGCGCGGCAGGGTCGCTACGGGCGTGTTTGGCCGCCAACGCGACAAAGCGTAGATCAACGGCAGGTAACTCAAAGTATTCACCGCGAAGGCCGCGGCAGCGCCTGCGGCCGCCACGATCGCACCACCGATCGCCGGGCCGACGCTGCGGGTGATGTTGAAACCCATGCTGTTCAGCGTGACCGCGCCCGGCAGATCGGCGCGCGGCACCATGTCGCCGACGGAGGCCTGCCAGGAAGGATTGTTGAGCGCAGTGCCGCAGCCGATCAGGAAGGTGAAGAAGAGCAGCAGCCAGGGCGTGATCCAGCCGAGAAGCGCGCAAGCCGTCAGCAGGGCCGAGACCGTCAGCATCATGCACTGCGCCGTCAGCATGACGCGGCGACGGTCGTAATTGTCGGCGAGCGCCCCGGATATCAGCGAAAACAGCATGATCGGCAGCGCCGTCGAGGTCTGCACCAGCGCCACCATATCTTCCGAAGCGGTGATCGTCGTCATCATCCAGGCAGCGCCCACTGCCTGGATCAGGCCGCCGAAATTCGAGGAAAGGCTCGCAACCCATATGGCGCGATAGGTCTCGTGCCGCAAAGGCGCCAATGTCGACGAAGTATACGCCACGATTCCTCCCGTTTTGCCGTCCGGCCCCAAGGCAATATATGCGCAAGACCGAGGCTGGCCATAGACGCATCCACGCCCTGACAAGCGAATTGGCTGAGACCTTGCAATTTCGTAAAAACCGGACTATATGCGTCTCAAATTCTTGATCGCTTGATGAAGAGTGGGCCGCAAGGACCCGCTCTTTTTTATTAGCGCGATCGCCCGAACAGCAGAAATTGCGAGGAGCGCACCGCTTGTCGGACATGACAAACGCAGACAACGAAGTTGAGCCGCGACTGATTACCGAAACCGGGCTCGACCAGCGTCTTGCCGATATCATCGAACCTGTGCTTGTCGGCATGGGCTTCCGGCTGATCCGCGTCCGCATGCTGAACCAGAACGGCATGACGATGCAGGTGATGGCTGAGCGCAACGACGGGACGATGACGGTTCAGGACTGCGAAGAAGTCTCGATGGCGATTTCTCCCGTCCTCGATGTGGAAGATCCGATCGATAAAGAGTATCATCTCGAGGTGTCTTCGCCCGGCATCGACCGTCCGATGGTGCGGAAATCCGACTTCGTCCGCTGGCAAGGCCACCTGGTGAAATGCGAGACGTCGATCATGATCGGCAATCGCAAGCGTTTCCGTGGCAAAATCGTCGAAGCGGACGCGGATGGTTTTACGCTTGAGCGCGACCAGATCGCTTATGGGGAAGAGCCGAAAGTCTCCATTCCCTTCACGGCGCTTAGCGATGCGAAGCTCATTCTGACCGACGATCTGATCCGCGATGCATTGCGCGCCGACAAGTTGGCTAAAGCGCAGGCCGCCAACCAGAACGAAGCGGACGAGCAGGAATAACCGATTAACAGACCGCTCCCAGGGACGGGAACCCCGGAGTAAAGACGGAGAAACAAGACAATGGCAGTCAGTGCGAACCGGCTCGAACTTCTGCAGATCGCAGATGCAGTGGCGCGCGAAAAGGTCATCGACCGCGAGATCGTGCTTGCCGCAATGGCCGATGCCATTCAGAAGGCGGCACGCTCGCGTTACGGCACCGAGTCCAACATCCGCGCCGACATCAATCCGAAGACCGGAGAAATCCGGCTGCAGCGCCTGCTCGAAGTCGTCGACAAGGCCGAAGATTATTCGACGCAGATCCCGCTCGAGCTCGCCCGCGACCGCAACCCGGACGCCGCACTCGGCGATTTCATCGCCGATCCGCTGCCGCCGATGGATTTCGGCCGTATCGCCGCACAGTCCGCCAAGCAGGTGATCGTGCAGAAGGTGCGTGAAGCCGAGCGCGACCGCCAGTTCGACGAATTCAAGGATCGCGTCGGCGAAATCGTCAACGGCACCGTCAAGCGCGTCGAATACGGCAATGTCATCGTCGATCTCGGCCGTGGCGAAGGCATCATCCGCCGCGACGAAATGATCCCCCGCGAAAACGTCCGCTATGGCGATCGCGTCCGTGCCTATGTCTATGACGTCCGCCGCGAGCAGCGCGGTCCGCAGATCTTCCTGTCGCGCACGCATCCGCAATTCATGGTGAAGCTCTTCACCATGGAAGTGCCTGAAATCTACGACGGCATCATCCAGGTGAAGTCGGTCGCCCGCGATCCGGGCTCGCGCGCCAAGATCGCCGTGATCTCGAACGACAGTTCGATCGATCCGGTCGGCGCCTGCGTCGGTATGCGCGGCTCGCGCGTCCAGGCCGTCGTCGGCGAGCTTCAGGGTGAGAAGATCGACATCATTCCGTGGTCGCAGGATCCGGCGACCTTCGTCGTCAACGCCCTGCAGCCGGCCGAAGTCGCCAAGGTCGTTCTCGACGAGGATGCCGAGCGGATCGAAGTCGTCGTTCCCGACGAGCAGCTGTCGCTTGCGATCGGCCGTCGTGGCCAGAACGTCCGCCTGGCGTCGCAGCTGACCGGCTGGGACATCGACATCATGACGGAGGCCGAGGAATCGGAACGCCGCCAGAAGGAATTCAACGAGCGCACCAACCTGTTCATGGATTCGCTCGACGTCGACGAAATGGTCGGCCAGGTTCTGGCCTCGGAGGGCTTCGCCGCCGTCGAGGAACTCGCTTATGTCGATCTCGACGAAATTTCTTCGATCGACGGATTCGACGAAGATACGGCGCAGGAAATCCAGACCCGCGCCCGCGAATTCCTCGAGCGTCTCGAAGCCGAGATGGACGAGAAGCGCAAGGCGCTCGGCGTTCAGGACGAGCTGCGCGAAATCGACGGCATGACCGCCCAGATGATGGTGGCGCTCGGCGAAGACGGCATCAAGTCGATCGAGGATTTCGCCGGCTGCGCCGCTGACGATCTCGTCGGCTGGACGGAACGCAAGAACGGCGAAACGAAGAAGTTCGAAGGCCTGTTCTCGAAATTCGACGTCTCGCGCGTCGAGGCCGAACAGATGATCGTCCAGGCTCGGCTTGCGGCCGGCTGGATCACCGAAGAGGACCTGGCGAAGGGGACCGAAGAAGAGGTCACCGAAGCCGAACAGGAAGCATGATGACCACGCATGAGCCGGACGCTCTTCCTGAGGACGACGATCTTGCAGGTTATGACGTGAACGGACGCATGTGCATCGTGACGCGTGAAAGCGGATCGCCGGATGAGCTGATCCGCTTCGTCGCGGCTCCCGACGGAACCGTCGTCGCCGACCTGAAGCGCGAGCTTCCGGGACGCGGATGCTGGGTGAAAGCCGACCGGTCGCTGGTCGACAAGGCGGTGGCGAAGAAGCTCTTCGCCCGCGCGCTGAAAAGCGATGTGAAGGCTGCAGACGATCTCGGCGCGAATGTCGACCGGCTGCTGGCGGCGCAATTGATGCAGATGATGAACATGGCGCGCAAAGCCGGCCAGTTCATCAGCGGCTCCGCGAAAGTGGATGCCGCAGTGAGAAGCGGAGCAGCCCTTGCGGTGTTCCACGCGACTGAAGCAGCGGACGACGGAGTCCGGAAAATCGACCAGGCCCGCAAGGCCTGGCACCTCGGAATGGAGACCGAGGAGGAGATACCTTCCTACCGCTTCTTCTCGGAGAGCGAAATGGAAGGCCTGATGGGCCAGAATGCTTTTATCCATGCCGCAGTGCTTGCAGGGCAGGCGGGTGAAGGTGTAGTGAAGCGCGCAAAGATGCTCGAACAGTACCGTATTGGCGGTCAGTCCCGGGCAGCGGGCGGCGCTGGCCGGCAAAAACAATGAGACGGTCACCGGCATCGGCCGGTCTCATTCTCATTGATCGACAGTATTTGAACGACAGGGTCTGATCTCGTCATCGCTCCCTGTCCGAAGGAACGGGAACGAATGACCGATAGTAACGACGACAAGACACTCAGCGTAACGGGCAAGAAGACGCTTACCCTGAAACCATCAGGAATGAGCCAGGGCACCGTTCGCCAGGATATGGGTCGGGGTCGCACCAAAGCGGTCGTGGTCGAGACCCGCAAGCGGCGCCCGATGCGCCCGGAAGACGAAAAGCCGATCACGCCCGCTGCCCCGGCAGCCCCGGTCCGCGCAGCCGAACCGGCGCCGGCGCCCGTTCAGGCGCGTCCGCCGCAGCCGACACCGGCACCGCGGGTTCACCAGCCGGGCAACAGCCAGACCAATCAGCGTCCGCAGCAGTCCTATCAGCCGCAGCGCTCGAACGACCGTCCGCGCCCTGTCGTGCTGAACCATCTGTCGCCGGAAGAGATGGACGCCCGCCGCCGTGCGCTTGCCGAATCCCAGGCGCGTGACGCCCAGGACGCGATCCGCCGCGCCGAGGAAGACAAGCGCCGTGCCGCCGAGGAGATTGTCCGCAAGGCAGCCGAAGCAGAAGAAGCCGCCCGCAAGGCAGCCGAAGAGGCTGCCCGGCAGGCCGAGGCACCCGCAGTCGCTGAACCGTCAGCCGCTGAGACAGCACCGGCTCCCGTCGCCGCCGAAGCTCGTTCGGAGGCTGCGCGGCCTGCGGCTGCACGCCGGCCCGATGCCGCAGCCCCCGCTGCCGCCCGTCCGGCGCCAGGCGCCGCCGCGCCGGCCGGTGCCCGTGGCCGTCGCCCTGAAACGGAAGACGAAGATCGTGGCGCAGCACGCGGCGGTCCCGCCCGTGGCCGCGTCGTTCGCCCCGAACCCGCAAAACCGGTGACGACGCGCCCGAAGACGGATGAAGAGCGCCGCCGCGGCAAGCTGACCATTACCACCGCCGACGCGGACGGCGACGACAACGCCCGCGGCCGTTCGCTTTCGGCAATGCGCCGCCGGCAGGAGAAATTCCGCCGCAGCCAGATGCAGGAAACGCGCGAGAAGATCTCCCGCGAAGTCGTGCTGCCCGAAACCATCACCATTCAGGAACTGTCGCAGCGCATGTCCGAACGCGCCGTCGACGTCATCAAGTACCTGATGAAGGAAGGCCAGATGATGAAGCCGGGCGACGTCATCGACGCCGACCTTGCCGAACTTATCGCCGGCGAATTCGGCCATACTGTCAGGCGCGTATCGGAGTCCGACGTCGAACTCGGCATCTTCAACGTCTCCGACGAGGCCGGCGAACTGGTTTCGCGCCCGCCGGTCGTCACCATCATGGGCCATGTCGACCACGGCAAGACCTCGCTGCTCGACGCCATCCGCCATGCCAACGTGGTTTCCGGCGAAGCCGGTGGCATCACCCAGCATATCGGCGCCTATCAGGTGGAGCAGAACGGCCAGAAGATCACCTTCATCGACACGCCCGGCCACGCCGCGTTCACGGCGATGCGTGCCCGCGGCGCGCAGGCGACCGACATCGCAATCCTGGTCGTTGCAGCCGACGACAGCGTGATGCCGCAGACGATCGAATCGATCAACCACGCCAAGGCGGCTGGCGTTCCGATCATCGTTGCGATCAACAAGATCGACAAGCACGAGGCCGATCCGCAGAAGGTCCGCAACCAGCTGCTGCAGCACGAAGTCTTCGTGGAAACCATGGGCGGTGAAGTGCTCGACGTCGAGGTTTCGGCCAAAACAGGCAAGAACCTCGACAAGCTGCTCGAGGCGATCCTGCTGCAGGCCGAAATTCTCGACCTCAAGGCCAATCCCGACCGGACGGCGGAAGGCACCGTTATCGAAGCCCAGCTCGACCGCGGCCGTGGTTCAGTCGCGACTGTGCTCGTCCAGAAGGGCACGCTGCGTCCGGGTCAGATCATCGTCGCCGGCGATGTCTGGGGCCGTGTGCGTGCGCTGGTGACGGACAAGGGCGACCATGTGAAGGAAGCAGGTCCCGCGACTCCGGTCGAGGTCCTCGGTCTTTCCGGCACGCCGCAGGCAGGCGACAAATTCGCTGTCGTCGAAAGCGAGAGCCGCGCCCGTGAAATCTCGGAATACCGTCAGCGTCTTGCCCGCGACAAGGCGGCTGCCCGCCAGTCTAGCCAGCGCGGCTCGCTGGAACAGATGATGATCCAGCGCCAGAGCGCCGGTATCAAGGAGTTCCCGCTTGTCATCAAGGGCGACGTGCAGGGCTCGATCGAAGCGATTGCCGGCGCGCTGGAGAAGCTCGGCACCGATGAAGTCCGGGCCCGCATCGTCCATTCAGGCGCAGGCGGCATCACCGAGTCGGACATCTCGCTCGCCGAAGCTTCGAACGCCGCCATCATCGGCTTCAACGTTCGCGCCAATGCGCAGGCACGCCAGTTCGCCGAACGCCAGGGCCTCGAAATCCGCTACTACAACATCATCTACGATCTGGTGGATGACGTGAAGGCAGCGATGTCGGGCCTGCTGTCGCCGGAACGGCGCGAAACCTTCATCGGCAATGCCGAGATCCTGGAGGTGTTCAACATCACCAAGGTCGGCAAGGTCGCAGGCTGCCGTGTCGTCGAAGGCAAGGTCGAGCGTGGAGCGGGCGTCCGCCTCATCCGCAACGACGTCGTCGTTCACGAAGGCAAGCTCAAGACCCTCAAGCGCTTCAAGGACGAAGTCTCCGAAGTGCCGATGGGCCAGGAGTGCGGCATGGCCTTCGAAAACTACGAGGACATGCGCGTCGGCGACGTCATCGAGTGCTTCCGCGTCGAACACATCACGCGCACGCTCTAATCGTCGGGCGCATCGCGCAACAACAGCTTTCCAGAAGCCATCCGCCAGCCGGCGGATGGCTTCTGGTATCTTGTGGCCTTGACCTTTCCAGCCAAAAGAGTCATGGACGCTCTCCTTTGACGGGTTCGATTCCCAGCCGCATCGGCAAACAGAGATAACAATGACCAGACCAACATCCTCCGCGCCTTCGCAGCGCATGCTGCGCGTTGGCGAACAGGTCCGCGCCGCGATCACCCAGGTATTGCAGCGCGGCGAAGTGCGCGACGACATCATCGAGGCAACCGTGATCTCAATCTCGGAAGTGCGTATGTCGCCCGACCTCAAGATCGCCACCGCTTATGTGACGCCGCTCGGCGTTTCCGACCACAGCATCGTCATCGAGGCGTTGAACCGCCATGCGAAGTTCATCCGCGGCCGGCTCGGACCGCAGCTCCGGCAGATGAAATACATGCCGGAGGTGCGTTTCCGCGACGATACCAGCTTCGACAATTACAAGAAGATCGACGAGCTCTTGCGTTCGCCCGAGGTGAGCCGCGATCTCGACGGCGACAACGACGAACAATAACAGAAGAGACGCATGTCCAAACCACGCAAACCCAAGGGCCGGCCGATTTCCGGCTGGCTGATCCTCGACAAGCCGGTGGATTTCGGCTCGACGGAAGCCGTTTCCAAGCTCAAATGGCTCTACAAGGCGCAGAAGGCCGGCCATGCCGGCACCCTCGACCCGCTTGCCTCCGGCATGCTGCCGATCGCGCTCGGCGACGCGACCAAGACCGTTCCCTATGTGATGGACGGCCGGAAAATCTATGAGTTCACCGTCAGCTGGGGCGAGGAGCGGGCCACCGACGATCTCGAAGGCGATGTGACCCAGAGCTCGGAAAGCCGCCCGACCGAGCAGCAGATCCGCGATATCCTGCCCCGCTATATCGGCACCATCAGCCAGGTGCCGCCGCAGTTTTCCGCCATCAAGATCGCAGGCGAACGCGCCTATGATCTGGCGCGCGACGGAGAAGCCGTCGAGATTCCCTCACGCGAAGTCGAGATCTTCCGGCTGACGCTGCTTGCCTGCCCGGATGCGAATACCGCGCATTTCGAAGTGGAATGCGGCAAGGGCACTTATGTCAGGGCGCTTGCCCGCGATTTCGGCCGCGAGCTCGGCTGCTACGGCCATATATCCGGGCTGCGGCGCACCTTCGTCGCGCCTTTCGCGGAAGAAGCCATGGTGCCGCTTGCCAATCTCGTGGCGCTCGAAGCGATCGAAGACATGGTTGAGCGGCTCGCCGCCCTCGATGCATTGCTGATCGACACGTGCGAAGCGCTTTCCGCCCTGCCCCACCTCGTCATCAACGACGACCAGGCGCACCGGCTGAAGATGGGCAATCCGATCCTGGTGCGCGGCCGCGATGCGCCGATCGCCGAAAGCGAAGCCTATGCGACGGCCCGCGGCCGGCTGATCGCGATCGGCGAGATCGGCCAGGGCGAGTTTCGCCCAAAGCGGGTTTTCGCCTGAGTCTGTACAGCTGACGGTTGCCAGACGATCGCGATGCGATATCTTCCTTTCGGGCCGTGGCGGCCCGAGGGGCCATGGTGGCCCGAGGGGAAAATTATGCGCGCGATCGCAATTGGAATACTGATGTTCTTTTCGATGTTCCTGACCGTCGCCGGCGCGCAATCCGGCGAGCGCTGGGCCGGGCTCCCGGCCTTTCCTGCCATGCCCGCGCCGAAGGTGAGCGGCATGGCTGATGTGAACGACATCAGGATGTATTATGCCGAATACGGCGAAGGCGATCCGATCCTCTTCATCCATGGCGGCCTTGGCAATACCGGCGTCTGGGGTCGCCAGATCGCCGAATTCGCCAGGGATCATCTGGTCATCGTTGCCGACAGCCGCGGTCATGGCCGCTCGACGCGCAGCCAGCAGCCCTTCGGCTACGATCTGATGACATCGGACTATGTCGCCCTGCTCGATTATCTGAAGATCGACAAGGTGACGCTCGTCGGGTGGTCGGACGGCGGCATCATCGGCATCGACATGGCGATGAGATATCCGGAAAAGCTGACGCGGGTCATTGCCCAGGCTGCCAATGTCACCACGGACGGCGTCAAGCCCGACGTCTTGAGCAACAAGACCTTCAACGAATACATCAGCGTCGCCGGCGAACAATACCGGAAGCTGTCGCCGACACCGAACGAATACGACGCCTTCGTTACGCAGATTTCGCAGATGTGGGCGACGCAGCCGAACTGGACGGCGACGGAGCTTGGCAAGATCACGCTGCCGGTCACGCTTGCCATCGGTGATCATGATGAGGCCGTAAAGCTCGATCATACCGAGATGATGGCCAAAGAAATTCCCGGCGCAAAGCTCGTCATCCTGAAAGACGCCAGCCATTTCGCCATGCTGCAGGATCCTGCCGGCTATAATGCGATGATTCGGGACGCCATGACGGGCCGCTGAAAGCTGCTGCGGGGCTCCCTCTTTCCATCGCTGCTTATTTGGTTTATAGGCAGCGCCAGCATCGGGTACGCTCGATTGCATTCGCGGCCAAAGCTGGACGGCATCCCGGCTTTTGGCGACTTCTTCTCCTCTCATAGAAAGGACCATCCGATGTCGATCACTGCTGAGCGCAAGGCTGCGCTGATCAAGGAATACGCAACCGCCGAAGGCGATACCGGTTCTCCGGAAGTCCAGGTCGCGATCCTGACCGAGCGCATCAACAACCTGACCGAACACTTCAAGGACCACAAGAAGGATAACCATTCCCGCCGTGGCCTGCTGACGATGGTTTCGAGCCGCCGCTCGCTTCTTGATTATCTCAAGAAGAAGGATGAAGGCCGCTATTCCAAGCTGATCACCAGCCTGGGTATCCGCCGCTAAGATTGTCCGGCGGGCGCTTTCGAGCGTCCGCCGGATCTGTTTCGGGACGATGTTCCGATGAAATGTTCCGGCCGCGCCCTATCTCAAGCGGAGGAACGACCGGCGGACCCGGATGGGCCGGTTCTGCCAAACCAACCGCTGACCTGTCATGGGGCAGGATTGCCGGATGCTTTCGGCCAGAGCTTCTCGAAGCTTTGGCCCGGTTTTCCCGGGAATAAGGGTTCCTGAGGAAGCTGAGACGAAAAGCCTCTCGTTGTCTTGCCCGTGATACGTCGCATTGATTGCGGTCGACTGTGCGCTGCGCCCTGATATCGGCGATGGCGCGTGCTCCCGCATTGAAGGACAAGATATGTTTGATACACACACCGTGGAAATCGAGTGGGCCGGCCGCCCGCTGAAGCTTGAAACCGGCAAGATCGCCCGTCAGGCCGACGGCGCCGTTCTCGCCACCTACGGCGAAACCGTGGTTCTCGCCACCGTCGTTTCGGCCAAGGCGCCGAAGCCCGGCCAGGACTTCTTCCCGCTGACCGTCAACTACCAGGAAAAGACCTACGCAGCCGGCAAGATCCCCGGCGGCTATTTCAAGCGCGAAGGACGCCCGAGCGAAAACGAGACCCTCGTTTCCCGCCTGATCGACCGTCCGATCCGCCCGCTCTTCCCGGAAGGCTACAAGAACGACACGCAGGTCGTCGTTACCGTCATCCAGCACGACCTTGAAAACAACCCCGACATCCTGTCGATGGTCGCGACCTCGGCAGCGCTGACGCTCTCCGGCGTTCCCTTCATGGGCCCGGTCGGCGGTGCGCGCGTCGGCTACATCAACGGCGAATATGTTCTCAACCCGCATCTCGACGAGATGGACGAGTCGAGCCTCGACCTCGTCGTCGCCGGCACCTACGACGCCGTGCTGATGGTCGAATCCGAAGCCAAGGAACTGCCCGAGGACGTCATGCTCGGCGCCGTCATGTTCGGTCACAGGGGTTTCCAACCGGTTCTCGACGCGATCATCAAGCTCGCCGAAGTTGCCGCCAAGGAGCCGCGCGACTTCCAGCCGGAGGACTATTCCGCGCTCGAAAGCGAAATGCTCGGCCTTGCCGAAGCCGAACTGCGTGAAGCCTACAAGATCACCCAGAAGGCCGACCGCTACGCCGCCGTCGACGCCGTCAAGGCGAAGGTGAAGGCGCACTTCCTCCCCGAGGAAGGCGAAGCCAGGTACACGGCCGAGGAAGTCGGCGCGATCTTCAAGCACCTGCAGGCCAAGATCGTCCGCTGGAACATTCTCGACACCAAGAGCCGCATCGACGGCCGCGACCTCGAAACCGTTCGTCCGATCGTTTCGGAAGTCGGGCTTCTGCCGCGCACCCATGGTTCGGCGCTGTTCACCCGCGGCGAAACCCAGGCAATCGTCGTTGCCACGCTCGGCACCGGCGAAGACGAACAATATGTCGACAGCCTGACGGGCATGTACAAGGAACGCTTCCTGCTCCATTACAACTTCCCGCCCTACTCCGTCGGCGAGACCGGCCGCATGGGCTCCCCGGGCCGCCGCGAAATCGGCCACGGCAAGCTCGCATGGCGCGCGATCCGTCCGATGCTGCCGTCGGCCGAGCAGTTCCCCTACACGCTGCGCGTCGTCTCCGAGATCACCGAGTCGAACGGCTCGTCCTCGATGGCGACCGTCTGCGGCACCTCGCTCGCCCTGATGGACGCCGGCGTTCCGCTTGCCAAGCCGGTTGCCGGCATCGCCATGGGCCTGATCCTGGAAGGCGACCGCTTCGCTGTTCTCTCCGATATCCTCGGTGACGAAGACCACCTCGGCGACATGGACTTCAAGGTTGCGGGTACGGCCGACGGCATCACCTCGCTGCAGATGGACATCAAGATCGCCGGCATCACCGAAGAGATCATGAAGGTCGCGCTCAGCCAGGCCCAGGGCGGCCGCACCCACATTCTCGGTGAAATGTCCAAGGCGATCACCGAAAGCCGCGGCCAGCTCGGCGAATTCGCTCCGCGCATCGAAGTCATGAACATTCCGGTCGACAAGATCCGCGAAGTCATCGGCTCCGGCGGCAAGGTCATCCGCGAAATCGTCGAAAAGACCGGTGCGAAGATCAACATCGAGGACGACGGCACCGTCAAGATCGCTTCCTCTTCCGGCAAGGAAATCGAAGCGGCCCGCAAGTGGATCCACTCGATCGTTGCCGAGCCTGAAATCGGCCAGATCTATGAAGGCACCGTCGTCAAGACCGCCGACTTCGGCGCTTTCGTCAACTTCTTCGGCGCCCGCGACGGCCTCGTCCATATCTCGCAGCTGGCTTCCGAGCGTGTTGCCAAGACGCAGGACGTCGTCAAGGAAGGCGACAAGGTCTGGGTCAAGCTGCTCGGCTTCGACGAACGCGGCAAGGTTCGCCTGTCGATGAAGGTCGTCGACCAGGCCACCGGCCAGGAGATCGCGAACGAGAAGAAGAAGGAAGAAGCGGCCGAATAAGCCGCGTCTCCCAGATTGAATTCCGGGCGCGGGAATCTTCCGCGCCCTTTTTGTATCCTGGTTTTGCGCATGTCGTGGTCGCAAAACCGCTGCACAATTTTGCCCGACATGCTTTAACGAGACGAGACCCATGAGCCGCGAGACGCTGAAGACCCTGTTCCATCCCTTTGCCAGCGGCACAGTAGAGGCGCCCGGCGAGGGCGAGCGTGTGCTGTTTCTCGGCGCCGAGGCGGGCTTTCAGCTGCCCGAAGGCTTTGCCGCCTCGCTCAGCGCCGTCCAGGGCTTCCGGCCGCTCTACCGCCAGCTTATGGCGCAGCGGATCGACGCCAAGCCGGAGATCGACGGCGAGGATTATGACGCCGCACTCGTGCTCTGCACCAAGCACAAGGGCGAGAACGAGGCGAATCTGGCCGCCGCCATCGCCCGCACGCGGGCGGGCGGCCTGATCGTCGTTGCCGGGGCCAAGGAAGACGGCATCCAGCCGCTGCGCAAGCGCCTGGAAGGGTTCGGCCTCGCCATCGACCATATGCCGAAATATCACGGCGTCGCCTTCTGGTTCGGCCGGCCGGCCGATGCCGGCGACATCGTTTCCAAGCTGGCAAAAGCGCCGGTGCGCGTCGACGACCGCTTCCATGCGACAGCCGGCATGTTCTCGCATGACCGCGTCGATGCCGGATCGGAGCTGCTCGCCTCGCGCCTGCCGCAGGATTTTACCGGCGACGTCGCCGATTTCGGCGCGGGATGGGGTTATCTCTCCGTCGAGATGGCGCAGAGATCGCGCGGACTGGGGCGCCTTGACCTCTACGAGGCCAATCACGCGGCCCTGGAGGCTGCGCGGGACAACATGGCGGAGAACTGCCCGAACGCGCCTGCGCGCTTCTTCTGGCACGATCTGGCGGGCGAGCCGGTCAAGGACAAATACGACCTCGTCATCATGAACCCGCCCTTCCATGAGGGCCATGCCGCCGAGCCGTCGCTCGGCCAGGCGATGATCAAGACCGCCGCATCCGCGCTTCGCGGCGGCGGCCGCCTGCTGCTCGTCGCCAATCGCGGCCTACCCTACGAGCCGGTTCTGGCGGCGGAATTCAGGGAAAGCGGCGAAACCTGCCGCAATGCCCGCTTCAAGGTGTTGTGGGCGAAGAAATAAGGCTCAGGCCTCGAACCGTTCTTTCATCGATCGCAAGAAAATAGGCCGTGCGCATCATCTGCGCACGGCCTTTGAGCTTCCTATCGGGTGCCGTCTACTCGACGTCTGCCCTGCGCAGCGTATCCAGCGTCGGCATCGAGGTGATGTTGAAGCCGGCGTCGACGAAGTGAATTTCGCCGGTGACGCCGGCGGAAAGGTCCGAGAGCAGGTAGAGCGCCGAGTTGCCGACCTGATCGATGGTCACGGTCTTGCGCAGCGGCGCATTGCGCTGGTTCCAGGAGAGGATCGCGCGCGCATCGGAGATGCCGGCGCCTGCAAGCGTGCGGATCGGGCCGGCGGAGATGGCGTTGACGCGGATGCCGCGCGGACCGTAGTCGGCGGCGAGATAGCGCACCGAGGCCTCGAGTGCGGCCTTGGCGACGCCCATGACATTGTAGTTCGGGATGACGCGTGTCGAGCCATTATAGGTCAAGGTCAGCATCGCGCCGCCGTCTTCCATCAACGGCGCGCAGCGCTTGGCGATCTCGGTGAAGGAGAAGCAGGAAATGACCATGGTGCGGCTGAAATTCTCGCGCGTCGTATCGGCGTAGAGACCCTTCAGCTCGTTCTTGTCGGAAAAACCGATGGCATGGACGATGAAATCGAGCTTGCCCCAGCGCTGTTCGATCGCGTCGACCAGGCTGTCGACCGAGGTGATGTCCTCGACGTCGCAGGGCAGCACGAAATCCGAGCCGACTTCGGCGGCAAGCGGCTTGACGCGCTTGCCGAGCGCTTCGCCCTGATAGGTGAAGGCGAGGTCCGCACCCTCAGCGGCGAGAGCCTTCGAAATTCCCCAGGCGATCGAGTGGTTGTTGGCGACGCCCATGACGAGGCCGCGCTTACCCTGCATGATTCCAGTCATATTATTATCCGTTATGGCGCTGGAAGACGAGCGTGGCGTTCGTCCCGCCGAAGCCGAAGGAGTTGGAGAGGGCGATATCGATCTTCGCATTGTCGATACGCTTGCGCACGATCGGCACGCCTTCGAATTCGGGATCGAGCTCGCTGATATGGGCGCTCTCGCCGATGAAGCCCTGCTGCATCATCAGCAGGGAGTAGATCGATTCCTGCACGCCGGCCGCACCCAGCGAATGGCCCGTCAGCGACTTGGTCGACTGGATATGCGGGATCCTGGCGCCGAACACCTCGCGGATGGCGCCGATTTCCTTGCTGTCGCCGACCGGCGTCGACGTGCCGTGGGTGTTGATATAGTCGACGTCGCCCTTCACCGTGGCAAGCGCCTGGCGCATGCAGCGGATTGCGCCCTCGCCCGAAGGAGCGACCATGTCGTAACCATCAGAAGTGGCGCCGTAGCCGACGATTTCGGCGTAGATCTTGGCGCCGCGGGCCTTGGCGCGCTCGAGCTCCTCGAGCACTAGCACGCCGGCGCCGCCGGCGATGACGAAGCCGTCGCGGTTGACGTCATAGGCGCGCGAGGCGTTGTCGGGCGTGTCGTTGTACTTGGAGGACATGGCGCCCATAGCGTCGAAGAGATTGGACATCGTCCAATCGAGATCCTCGTGGCCGCCGGCAAACATCACGTCCTGCTTGCCCCACTGGATCATCTCGGCGGCATTGCCGATGCAGTGCGCCGAGGTCGAGCAGGCCGACGAAATCGAATAATTGACGCCGTGAATCTTGAACCAGGTGGCGAGCGTGGCCGACGCGGTCGAAGACATTGCCTTCGGTACGGCGAAGGGGCCGATGCGCTTCGGGCTGTTGTTCTTGACGGTGATGTCGGCCGCTTCGATCAGGGTGCGCGTGGACGGGCCGCCGGAGCCCATGATGATGCCGGCGCGTTCGTTCTGCGCGTAGTCCTTCTCTTCCAGACCGGAATCGGCGATCGCCTGCTTCATGGCGACATGGTTCCAGGCGCCGCCCTGCGACAGGAAGCGCATAGCGCGGCGATCGACCAGCTCGGCAAGTTCTGCCGGGCCGAGCTTCGGGCTGCCCCAGACCTGGCACTTGAAGCCGTGTTCGGCGAAATCGTTGGAAAAGGAAATACCCGACTTTGCCTGGCGCAAGGATTCGGTGACTTCGGCCGCGTCGCTTCCGATCGAGGAAACGATACCCAGACCCGTGACAACTACCCGTCTCATCTGATCAACCTTTGTTGTTTTCGTCAGCCGCTCGAAATGCGGTTTCAGGCGGTCTTGTCTTTCGACAGACCGACGCGAAGATCGGCCGCCTGGTATATGGTCTCGCCGTCCGCCTTCAGCCAGCCGTCCGCCGTGCCGAGCACGAGGCGGCCGCGCATGACGCGCTTGAAGTCGATCCCGTATTCGATCAGCTTCGTCTGCGGCCGCACCATGCCCTTGAATTTCACTTCGCCTGTCGAAAGCGCCATGCCGCGGCCTTCCTCGCCGAGCCAGCCGAGGAAGAAGCCGGTCAGCTGCCACATGCCGTCGAGACCGAGGCAGCCGGGCATGATCGGATTACCTTCGAAATGGCAGGGAAAATACCAGTCGTCGGGGCGCACGTCGTATTCGGCCCTGAGATAGCCCTTGTCGAAGGCGCCACCCGTTTCGGAAATTTCCGTGATGCGGTGAACCATCAGCATGGGCGGCAGCGGCAGCTGCGCATTGCCGGGGCCGAAAAGCTTGCCATGAGCGCAAGCGATGAGTTCTTCATACGAGAAGCTGGACTGTCTGGTTGTCATAAATTTCTTTTTCCCCCCGCGTGAAGCCGATGGATGTGAACGTGTAGTCCAAGTTCTTCAGAAAATGAAGCACAAGCAAGGCAGCTTCACTCATCGTCCCGAACCAGGCCTACCCCATTATTTGGTGGTCGCATACAGGAAGGCCAGGGCCGCGACCAGACCTATTTGCGTCAAAAGCCCGTTTTTGCCGCCTTTATCAGGCTCTTGTCCCCATTGAACTATTGAAAGGCTGCAATGCAAAAGTTATACCGCTTGTAGAAACATGATTGCTTTATGCAGGAATAACCGGAGTTGGTCTTGATGACGGGTGCACTCCCGATCGCAATAGAGGTTAGGCTGCGCGGCGCAGGCCTGCGCCCTACCCGCCAGCGTGTCGCGCTCGGCGACCTCCTGTTTGCCAAGGGCGACCGGCATCTGACCGTCGAGGAACTGCATGAGGAGGCGGTTGCCGCCGGCGTGCCGGTTTCGCTGGCGACCGTCTACAACACGCTGCACCAGTTCACCGAGGCCGGCCTGATCCGCGTTCTCGCCGTGGAGAGCGCCAAGACCTATTTCGACACCAATGTTTCCGACCACCATCATTTCTTCGTCGAAGGCGAAAACGAGGTGCTCGACATTCCCGTCAGCAACCTGACGATAGACAATCTGCCGGAGCCGCCCGAGGGCATGGAGATCGCCCACGTCGACGTGGTGATCCGCCTGCGGGCCAAGCGGGGCTGACGGCGCCTTAGAACAGGATGATTTTAGGTCGGTCGACCTAAAATCATCCTGTTCTGGTTTAAATAGCTAGAGCATGATGTCGTCCGAAAACCGCTTACACTTTTCGGCATCATGCTCGGTCTCTACATGACATCGTCGGGATGCCGGCCGGGCTTGTGCTTGTAAATCGGGAAGGTCCAGCCGAACCACAGCGCTCCGCCGCGAACGCCAAAGGCCGCCGCGACGCCGCAGCCCGAGGCGAGATAAAGCGGCATCCCCAGCCCATTGGCGAGCGTGAACACGCCGGCCCCGATAAGAGCCGCAGTCACATAGATTTCCGGCCTGAGCAGCACCGAAGGCTCGTTTGCCATCAAGTCGCGCAGGATGCCGCCGAAGGTTGCCGTCAACGTGCCGGTGACGATGGCGATGGTCGGCGAGCCGGTGGCGGCAAGTCCCTTGGCGGCGCCGAGCACGCAATAGGCGGCCAGACCGATCGCATCCAGCCAGATCAGCAGGCGATAGCGCGATTCCAGGAGGTGAGCGGTGAAGAAAACGATGACGCCCATGATGCAGCAGACGAGAATATAGCCGGGGTTCAGCACCCAGAAGACCGGTACGCGGCCGAGCACGATATCGCGCACCGTGCCGCCGCCGGTTCCCGTCACCATGGCGAAAAACAGAAAGCCGATCAGATCGAGCTGCTTGCGCGAGGCGGCGAGCGCGCCTGTGGCGGCAAACAGCGCAATGCCGGCATAATCGAGATAGACGAGCAAGGACATCAGGACCCCGGAGCCGGCGAACAGTTTCTGGAAAGAACCACGGCGGCAAGGGCGGCGCAAGGCGGGGCGGCCATAAAGCGAGCCGATAGAGCTTTATCCAAAAGAGGAAAGCCCGTGAAAACGCTGGTGCTCGCCGTTCTGAATGTCCTCCTGCTGCTCATCTTGCCGGCTGCGGCCTTCGGCCAGCAATCGCTGATCTCCGACCCGGAGATCTACGAGAAGAAGCATTTCCAGGAGCAGTGCAAGGCGGCCGAATTCGCCGACGGCTTCATCACCCGGCAGGACATCAACAATGACGGGCTGATCGACGCGGTGGTCAACGAAGGCCTGCTCACCTGCGACGGGCAAAAGGGGCCGCAATGCAATGACGACGGCTGCACCTATAATTTCTACCTGCAGGTCGCCGAAGGCGGTTATTTCATGATCGCGACGGCACAGATCTACGGCTACGACTTCGTCCAGCGCTTCGGCAACATGGTGCTGGCGATGAAGATGCATCCGCGGTTCTGCGACCGCACCGAAGGTGATCCCTGCATCGTCACGGCGCGCGTGCGCGGCACGAAATTCGTCACCATCTCGAAGAAGTGACTCAGCGGGGATAGAGCTCCGACGTCCGGCCGGCGAGGTAATAGCCGACCAGGCCGTACCATTCCCGGATCGCCGTCGCCATGTTCTGGGCATTGAGGTTCGGCTGGGTGAAATCCAGGCCCGGCCTCACCTGCCCGTCGGTGCGATAATCGGTCGGCCAGGGCACGATATCGATGCCGAGCTTGCGGAAGATGCCGACGGAACGCGGCATATGGAAGCCCGAGGTGATCAGCAGACAATGGGAAAGCCCCTTGGCTTGCCAGGAATTCCTTGGTGTTGACGGCGTTTTCAAAGGTGGTGCGCGATTGCCGCTCCTCAATCAGCCGATCTTTGCCGATGCCGAACAGCGGGAAGAACCGCTCGGATGCCGCCGCATCGCCTTCGTAGATGCCCGAGAGCGAGCCGTCGCCGCCCGAGATCAGAATGCGCGACTGCGGAAATTTCTGCGCAAGCCGCAGGGCTTCGACGAAGCGGTCGGCCGCTGCGTTGAATTCGATGCCGTGGCGCGCCGTGTTCACCTCATTTTCGAAGGCGCCGCCGAGCACGATCATGCATTGCAGGTTCTCCGGATCGCCGGCAGGCTTTGGACCGCTGCTCGAGTCCCTGCATCAGCAGGTTGCCGGCCGTGGTATAGAGCGTGACGAAGAGGATGAGGGCGCCACCGGCTGTCGCGAAAAGACTTAAGGCGCGCCAGCGCCGAAGCCCGGCGAGGAGCGCGAAGAAGACAAGAAGGAATGCCAGCGACAGCGGCTGGCCCAAAATCCAGACAAGCTTCGAAATCAGAAACAAGATCTACTCCTCGAGGACGGACGGCGCTCCTTCCTATCCGATTCGATGGTAACAGGAATGCGACGCTTCTATTTGCCGCGCACAGCGGCCCGGTTGTGCGGCGCGATCTTCTGGTTGAAGCGCCGCTGAAGCGGCCGGGGAATGAACATGGCGGCAAGCGCCAGCGCCATGGCAAAGATCGAGACCAGCCACAAGGCATGCGCACCGGTCAGCCGCGTCAGGACGGCGCCGGCGATCGCGCCGAGCACCATGCCGCCCCAGGGCACGATCTGGATCGTCCATTCAATCCGACGATCGCCGATGATCCAGCGGCCGATGCCGCGGCCGAAACGCGACAGCGCGCCGGTGACATAAGTCAGCCCGATCGGCAGGCCCTCGATATGTTCGACGGCGGCATTCACCATGCCCATGGAACAGACGATCATGAAGAAGCGCGCCAGCATCAAACTCTGCCCCGTCGTCATCGAAGCGAGCGCCAGGACAAGGCCGACGCAGCCGAGCACCACGAAAATCCGGCGCTGCGAGACATGGGCGATGACGATGCCGGCCGCGTTGCCGAGCACGAAAACGCCGATGGCGGAGATCAGCACCGCCGCGTGATAAAGATTGCCCTCGCTCAAAGCCAGCGCCGCCCGTGTCGTATTGCCGGTCATAAAGGAGACGAAATCGCCGGTCAGCAGCAGACCGGTCGCATCCGTCATGCCGGCCAGAAACGATATCGAGCCGACGAGGGCGAGCCCGGTCAGGGTGCGTCGGGTGCGGATGATACGGCGTCGTCTTGCTCTGGTCATGGACGGAGGGGTCCTGAAGTGGAATCACTGGGTTTCCGGCAGCAAATATACATGCTGTTCATTGAGGAATTGGCAAAGAGGATCGGTTGGGGATGGGGGGCGGCCTACCGGCGCCGATGGGGCGGCTAGAGTCTTTTCTTTGCGAATGCTCTGCCAGAAGCCGACTTCAGATATTTCTCGAAAGCAAAGGCCTGCGCTTCATCGGAGAAAGCGACATAGGTCTTGAGAGACCAAGGAACGTATTTCGAGGTATGAGGGACTTCCCCGGCGTTGTGTTTTGCCAGCCGTGCCTTCAGGTCACTCGTCACGCCAATGTAATAACGATTCGGAAATTCGACACTGTGAAGAATGTAGACGTACTTCATGGAAGGATCATAGCCCGCCTACGTTGCTTCGCAACTTCGGCGCGGCAGCCTCCGCTTTCTTCTCGCCTTCGTCACGTCAAGCCTTCCGGCTTGCCGAGCCGAAGCTCGAAGAGCGTAGGCTGGTGGAGCTAAGCGGGATCGAACCGCTGACCTCTTGCATGCCATGCAAGCGCTCTCCCAGCTGAGCTATAGCCCCATCAAAGGTGGTCCGGCGTGGCCGGTCCTGGGATACTCCAGAGGCGTTCCCTCTGGGGTGGCGGCTTCTTACTTGCGGTTTTCGCAGATGGCAAGCCTAAAAAATCCGACCCGGAATTTTTTTGTAATCCGGGCCGGCGTTTGTCTGATCAGACTTCGTCTTCGTCGCCGGTCACGCCGATGATGTCGCTCATGTCGTCATCGTCATCGTCTTCGTCGGGTGTGAGGAAGGTATCGTCGTCGTCATCGCCTTCGATTTCGACATCGTCGTCGCCCATATCCGGGATGTCGTCGCCGCCGGCGGCGTCATCGGCATCCTCAAGCGAAACCAGTTCGACTTCGGTGTTTTCGGTATCGACTTCCGCAACCTCGTCTTCCTCGGCGACGTCGGCGATCGCCGAGGTTTCCTCGAAGAAGGACAGGGGGTAGGACTTGCCGGTATAAGGAGAAACGATCGGATCCCGGTTCAGGTCGTAGAACTTCTTGCCGGTTTCCGGATCGGTGCGCTTGGTTCCAAGTTCCGCTTTCGCCACTATAAGCCTCGTGAGAATGGCCGAATCCGCGATTCGGCAAAATGCCGTTCAAGCCGGCGTTCCATCGGAATTTATAAGCCGGTCCCCTTAATCGCTGCGGCTTCCCATGTCAAAGCCAAACTTTATGATCGCAGTGCCGGGTATTTCCGGCGCCGGCGGATACCCGGCCGGCGTCCCTCTCGCAACGAGGCGCGGAGGCTGCGGAAGCAGGCGGAGACGGTCGCCGGAAAGGGCGGGCTTGCGAAGGAAATGCTGCGCCTTTACAAAGCATTATGCCACGTGTGGCGCCGCATCGAGGCCCGTAAGCGCCTGCTCCAGGATTGATCCCATGACGACCAAGACTTTCACCATCGCCATCGACGGCCCGGCGGCGGCCGGCAAGGGCACGCTTTCGCGCCGCATCGCCGAGCAATACGGCTTCCACCATCTCGACACCGGCCTGACCTACCGCGCCACCGCCAAGGCGCTGCTCGACGCCGGTCTGCCGCTCGACGACGAGGCGGTGGCGGAGAAGATGGCGCTGGAGGTTGAACTTGGCGGGCTCGATCGCGATATACTTTCGCAACACGAGATCGGCGAAGCCGCCTCGAAGATCGCCGTCATGCCGGCGGTGCGCCGGGCGCTCGTCGAGGCGCAGCGGCGGTTCTCGGAAAAGGCGCCCGGCACGGTGCTCGACGGGCGCGATATCGGCACGGTCGTCTGCCCGGATGCGCCGGTAAAATTATATGTGACGGCGTCGCCGCAGGTGCGCGCGAGACGCCGTTATGACGAGATTGTCGGCAAGGGTGCGACGGCGGATTTCGATGCGATTTTCGAGGACGTCAAGCGGCGCGACGAACGCGACATGGGACGGGCCGACAGCCCCTTGAAACCAGCTGATGATGCGCACTTGCTTGATACGTCGGAAATGAGTATAGAGGCCGCGTTTCAAGCTGCGCAATCGATCATCGATGCAGTCTTGAACCGAAATGCCTAAATTCAAGCGATTTTGCATGCTGAGACGCATGGATCGCTTTTATGCAGCCTGAAATTCCGTCCAAGCGCCGGATTGCCTTCGTGAGAGAGGGCGGACTGGGTTCAGGCCCGTTCAACGCAAACCAACCGGCGCGCACGTGTCCGATTCCATGTTCGGGACACGCAGGAGATTTTATGTCAGTAGCTACTCCCTCCCGCGAGGATTTCGCGGCTCTTCTCGAAGAGTCCTTTGCCAAGAACGACCTGGCCGAAGGCTATGTCACCAAGGGCATCGTGACGGGCATCGAGAAGGACGTCGCCGTTGTCGACGTCGGCCTCAAGGTTGAAGGCCGCATCGCGCTCAAGGAATTCGGCGCACGCGCCAAGGATGGCCAGCTCAAGGTTGGCGATGAAGTCGAAGTCTATGTCGAGCGTATCGAAAACGCGCTCGGCGAAGCCGTTCTGTCGCGCGAGAAGGCTCGCCGCGAAGAGAGCTGGGTCAAGCTCGAAGCCAAGTTCGAAGCCGGCGAGCGCGTCGAAGGCGTGATCTTCAACCAGGTCAAGGGCGGCTTCACGGTCGACCTCGACGGTGCGATCGCCTTCCTGCCGCGTTCGCAGGTCGACATTCGTCCGATCCGCGACGTCACGCCGCTGATGCACAACCCGCAGCCCTTCGAAATCCTCAAGATGGACAAGCGTCGCGGCAACATCGTGGTTTCGCGCCGTACGGTTCTGGAAGAATCCCGTGCCGAGCAGCGTTCTGAAATCGTTCAGAACCTCGAAGAGGGCCAGGTTGTTGACGGCGTCGTCAAGAACATCACCGATTACGGTGCGTTCGTTGACCTCGGCGGCATCGACGGCCTGCTGCACGTCACCGACATGGCATGGCGCCGTGTGAACCATCCGTCGGAAATCCTGAACATCGGCCAGCAGGTCAAGGTTCAGATCATCCGCATCAACCAGGAAACCCACCGCATCTCGCTCGGCATGAAGCAGCTCGAGAGCGATCCGTGGGATGGCATCCAGGCCAAGTATCCGGAAGGCAAGAAGATTTCCGGTACCGTCACTAACATCACCGACTACGGTGCGTTCGTCGAGCTGGAGCCGGGCATCGAAGGCCTGATCCACATCTCGGAAATGTCCTGGACCAAGAAGAACGTTCACCCCGGCAAGATCCTGTCGACCAGCCAGGAAGTCGAAGTCGTCGTTCTCGAAGTCGATCCGTCCAAGCGCCGTATCTCGCTCGGCCTCAAGCAGACGCTGGAAAACCCGTGGGCAGCATTCGCCCGCAGCCATCCGGCCGGCACTGAAGTCGAAGGCGAAGTCAAGAACAAGACCGAATTCGGCCTGTTCATCGGTCTCGACGGCGACGTCGACGGCATGGTGCACCTCTCCGACCTCGACTGGAACCGTCCGGGCGAACAGGTCATCGAGGAGTTCAACAAGGGTGACGTCGTCAAGGCCGTCGTTCTCGATGTCGATGTCGAGAAGGAACGCATCTCGCTCGGCATCAAGCAGCTCGGCAAGGATGCGGTCGGCGACGCCGCTGCATCGGGCGACCTGCGCAAGAATGCAGTCGTTTCCTGCGAAGTCATCGCGGTCAACGACGGCGGCGTCGAAGTGAAGCTCGTCAACCACGAGGACATCACTTCCTTCATCCGCCGCGCCGACCTCGCCCGCGACCGCGACGAACAGCGCCCCGAGCGCTTCTCGGTCGGCCAGGTCTTCGATGCCCGCGTCACCAACTTCTCCAAGAAGGACCGCAAGATCATGCTGTCCATCAAGGCTCTGGAGATTGCGGAAGAGAAGGAAGCCGTTGCCCAGTTCGGTTCGTCCGACAGCGGCGCTTCGCTCGGCGACATCCTGGGCGCAGCGCTCAAGAACCGCGGCGGCGAATAAGCCTCGCATCCGCATTTGAATTGAAGAACCCGCCGGAGCGATCCGGCGGGTTCTTCATTTTCAGGCGGTAAAAAATTTTACTCCCAGCCAACCATGCGTTGATAGAGCGCATAAACAGGGTCGGCGGCCGCGCCTGACTGATAGGGCGTCGGCTCGGCATCGATCATCCTCGGCGTCCTGCGCTCAGGCGCCGCATCGGCTGTTTCGACATCGGCTGCGGCATCCCCGCCGCCGGACTGCGCCTGCTGTTCATCCTCTTGCTGCTGATCCGGCGCCCCATCGTGATGATGCTGATGCTGGTGGCTGGTTTCACCGGCCTTCTCGTTCGACGGGACATCCTTGGCAAACTGATAGGGCAGCTGCGTATAGGCAAATCCCTCCGGCATCCTTGCCGCGAGTGGTACATAGGCAGCCTCGGCCGCCTCGGCTATCGGCATCATTGGCGGTGGCGCGGCAGTCTCTTTCGGCTGGCGGGCAGCCAGGATCTCCGTTTCCACCGGCGAAGGGCGCGGCGCTGCGGCGGCGCGCGCATCGGGCGCTGCGAGTTCCGCCGGCTGCCTAGTCAAGGTTTCGGTCGCATCGCTGATGACGGCCTCATCGAGGATCGTATCGATCTCCACGGCCGCTTCGACGGGGCCATCCTCCGGCACGGCTTCGACGTCCTGCTCGCGGATGATGGTGGCGATCATCTCGGAGGCCTCTTCGGTCATCGAAGCGACAATTCCCGTCCAGTTTCTGGGAATGACGGGATCGGCTTTTTCCGGCATGGCGCGAGGCTGGATGGCAGGCGCCTCCGGCATTTCCCGCGCGTCCTCGGCCACTGTGGCTTCGGCCGGTAAGGCTTGCGCGGCGTCGATCTCCTGCGGCTCGGATTCTTCCAGGACGTCTTCGCTTGCCGCTGCCGACGCGGATTGAGCCCGGTTTTCAGGCCGCGGCGCTTCCGGATCGGCAGCGTCCACGGCCTCGGCGATCACCGCTTCCTCGGCGGTCGCCAGCGCCGTGGCCTCGATCAGCGCGCTAGGCGGCGGCGCGGAGAGCTTGTCTGCCAGCCGGCGCATGGCGGCAGGCGAATGATTCTCATGCAGCTGGATCTCCGGCCGGGCTTCGGCGCGCATCGGCGAAGCGTCGTTCTGGCCATAGGAGCGCACGACAGCGCGGGCGGCAAGATCGCGATCCTTGTAGCGGACGATTTCCAGATAGGCGACGAGGCGCGCCGCTTCCGGGCCCGCGGGGTTCTTCAGAGCGGCGGCGATCATCCGAAGCGGCAGGCTGTGGCCTTGCTCGGTGAGTTGGCGCTCGACCTCGTCGATCCTGACGGCCGGCAGCCGCTGGATGGCATCGGCCAGCCGCGAGGCGAAAGCAAGATTGGTCTCGTCCTCGTCGCGGTCCAGGGAGATCGAGCGGCCTGCCGCATTGATAATATCGAGAAGGGCTTCAACCATGCGCTCGCGCGCGGCAAGAAGCAGGATATTGAGCTTGCCGGCAATGGCGGAATTCAGGTCGGCGGCTTCAACAGGGTTGACAGGCGCGGGCGAAATCACAGAACGGCCTAGGCCGCCGGCGACGACCGCCGCAGTCTGGCCTTGAGACGAAAAGCTTGCATTGGACGCTGCACGAACGGGAGTCAACATGGCATGCTCCTTTCGCAAAGTGACGATGAAAGCAGGCTCTATTAAAGGACCGTGCTCATCCGATCCCTCTGCATCCCAGCAGATCCTCCTGTCCGCATGACGCAATTCCGCGTCATCGAATGCATAAATATTAACGAGAATTTTAGTAAAGAGACCTTAACGAAACGCTAATGCATGTCGTCCGGAAGTGTGCAGCGGCCGCGAGGCCACGCCCGGGCTGGTGCCGGCCTTCGCGTGCTGGTCGGCAATGCCGTCGGGCGGTTCGCTCAGCTATGGGCGAAGATATCGGCCTCTTCCCAGCCGAGCAGGTCGAGCTTGGCGCGGGTCGGCAGGAATTCGAAGCAGGCGGTGGCATGGTCGAAGCGGCCGTCGCGGATCAGGCGTGCGGTCAGCTTGTCGCGCAAAGCATGCAGGTAAAGTACGTCGGAAGCGGCATATTCGAGCTGGGCCGGAGACAGTGTTTCGGCCGCCCAGTCGGAAGATTGCTGCGTCTTGGAGATATCGATGTCGAGCATCTCCTTGAGATTGTCCTTCAAGCCATGGCGATCGGTGTAGGTCCGGATCAGGCGCGAGGCGATCTTAGTGCAGAAGACCGGGGTCGTGGTGACGCCGAAAGTGTGGAAGAGCACGGCAATATCGAAGCGGCCATAGTGAAAGATCTTCTGATGGGTCGGATCTTCGAGCAGGGCGACCAGGTTGGGCGCCTCTTTCTGGCCGGCGGCGATACGGATGACGTCGGCGGTGCCGTCACCCGGCGAAAGCTGGACGACGCAGAGCCGATCGCGGCGCGGCACCAGGCCGAGCGTTTCGGTGTCGATCGCTACCGCGCCGGTGTAGCGGGCGGCATCGGCCGCTGATATATCGCCTTCGTGATACCGTATGGTGGCGGCCATGAGACAATCTTTCGTTCGAATGCGTCTCCTGCGGCGCCGCGCGTCCTTTCAGACGGGCAAAGCTGCAGCACTATGTATTGCTGTATAATTTTACCTGAAATCGCTTCCGATTTAAGGAATAATGCAGTCGCTATAGCGCAAAGGCGCAAGCTGCGAAACCGCTTCCTGCGACGGGCGGGTCAAAATGTCGGCGGCGTGTTGATCCAGAGAAGCACGGTTTCGCCGTCGTGGCGGTTGCGCCAGGAATGGTAGCGGCGGCTTTCGAAATACAGCGAATCGCCCGGACCGAGATCGAAGAACTGATCGCCGTCGAGCACCAGCTCGAGCCGGCCGGACAGGACATGCATGAATTCCTCGCCCTCGTGGCGATAGGCGCCCTCGCTGGCTGCGCCCGGCGCCAGCACGAAACGATGGCAATCCATCATCCTGGGGCCTTCCGCCAGCAGCTGCACGGTGACGCCAGGCGTCGTTTCCGGCCAGCTGCGCCATTCCCCGGCGCGCACCAGGGCCGGCACCTCGCCGCTTTCCTCACCGGAAAGGCGGGAGACGGTGGTGCCGTAATATTCGGCGAGATCGTGCAGCGTCTTGAAGCCGACGCCCTGCGAGGTGCGCTCCAGTGTCGAGAGCGTCGAAGCGGTGATGCCGTTATCGCTGGCCACCTGTTCCAGCGTCTTGCCGGCGGCATGGCGCAGGCTGCGCAGCCGGCGGCCGAGGCCGGAATCCTGGCTTGCTTCGCCCTCGGCCGAGGGATCTTCGCCCTCCAGCGCTTCGCGGATGGCCGCAGGATTGAGGCCGCGCTCGACCCGATACCAGGAGATGCGCTTCAGGCGCGCCACGTCGTCGGCGCTATATTGCCGATGACCGGTGTCGGAGCGGCCGGGAACCACCAGACCTTGGCTTTCCCAGAGGCGCAGCGTCGAGGCGGACACGCCCGCCAGCCGCGCGGCCTCCGCCACCTTGTAGCGCACAGGCCCGTTATCGTTCATCCGCCACTATCCCCGATTCTCGTCGCGCGAGCATTGATCAAAACGCGTGATGTTTGAAGCAAAAAATGCCGCTTGCTTTCTTGCAGGAAAAATGTAGGAATTTTCAGAATCTTGCAGAACTTATGCAAGATATGCCTAAACCCTCGATATGGAGCAGATCGATGACCGCGACAAGCCTTACGGACCGGAAGAACGCCGCGATTTCGCGCGGCGTCGGCATCACCACCCAGATCTATGCGGACCGCGCCGAGAATGCCGAAATCTGGGATAAGGAAGGCCGCCGCTATATCGATTTCGCCGCCGGCATCGCCGTACTCAACACCGGCCACCGCCATCCCAAGGTCATCGCAGCCGTCAAGGATCAGCTCGACCATTTTACCCATACCTGCCACCAGGTTGTTCCCTACGAAAGCTATGTCAGCCTTGCCGAACGGTTGAACGCGTTGCTGCCGGGTGACTTCGAGAAGAAGACGATCTTCGTCACGACAGGCGCCGAGGCGGTGGAGAATGCCGTCAAGATCGCCCGTGCGGCAACCGGCCGCTCGGCCGTCATCGCTTTTGGCGGCGGTTTCCACGGCCGCACCTTCATGGGCATGGCGCTGACCGGCAAGGTGGTGCCCTACAAGGTCGGCTTCGGCGCCATGCCGGGCGACGTCTTCCATGTTCCCTTCCCGGTCGAACTGCACGGCGTCACCGCCGATCAGTCGCTTGCCGCGCTGAAGAAGCTCTTCGCCGCCGATGTCGATCCGCAGCGGGTCGCCGCCATCATCATCGAGCCGGTGCAAGGCGAAGGCGGATTCTATCCGGCGCCCGCCGCCTTCATGAAGGCGCTGCGCGAACTCTGCGACCAGCACGGCATCCTGCTGATCGCCGACGAAGTCCAGACCGGTTTTGCCCGCACCGGCAGGATGTTCGCGATGGATCATCACGAGGTGGCGCCTGACCTGACGACAATGGCAAAAAGCCTTGCCGGCGGCTTTCCGCTCGCCGCCGTGACCGGCCGCGCCGAGACCATGGACGCGCCGGGACCGGGCGGGCTCGGCGGCACATATGGCGGCAATCCGCTCGGCATCGCCGCCGCCCATGCCGTCCTCGACGTCATCGCCGAAGAGGATCTCTGTAGCCGCGCGAACCTGCTCGGCGGCCGGTTGAAGCAGCGGCTGGAATCGCTGCGCGAGAGCGTGCCCGAAATTGCCGATATCCGCGGGCCCGGCTTCATGAATGCCGTCGAATTCAACGACCTGACGACCGGATTGCCGAGGGCCGAATTCGCCAACCGGGTGCGGCTGATCGCGCTCGACAAGGGCCTGATCCTGCTCACCTGCGGCGTCCACGGCAATGTCATCCGCTTCCTTGCGCCGATCACCATTCAGGACGAGGTGTTTGGCGAGGCGCTCGACATTCTCGAAGCCTCGATGCTGGAAGCGAGCGCGGCCAAGTGACCGAACCGGATTTCAACGGCTGCCGGCGACCGGCAGCCGCTCCCAAGGAGATTTGACATGGCTTTCACCACTGCCCTGACCAGGCACGTTCCGTTCTCTTCGCCGTTCCTGCGCGATGCCGGCTATATCAACGGCGTCTGGACATCGGGCGATGCCGCCAAGACCTTCGACGTGCTCAATCCTGCAACCGGCGAGCTGCTTGCGTCGCTGCCCGATATGGGAGCCGCCGAGACGCGGGCGGCGATCGATGCGGCCTATGCCGCCCAGCCGGCCTGGGCGGCCCGCCCGGCGAAGGAACGCAGCGTCATCCTGCGCAATTGGTTCGACCTGATGGTCGCCAATGCCGACGAACTCGCCGCGATCCTGACCGCCGAAATGGGCAAGCCTTTCGCGGAAGCGCGCGGCGAGATCCTTTATGCCGCGTCCTATGTCGAGTGGTATGCGGAAGAAGCCAAGCGCATCTACGGCGAGACGATCCCCGCGCCTTCGAATGACAAGCGCATGATCGTCATCAAGCAGCCGGTCGGCGTCGTCGGCACGATCACGCCGTGGAATTTTCCGGCGGCGATGATCGCTCGCAAGATCGCGCCGGCGCTGGCCGTCGGCTGCACGGTCGTGTCGAAGCCTGCCGAACAGACGCCGCTGACGGCGATCGCCCTTGCCGTGCTCGCCGAACGGGCCGGCATTCCGGCCGGCGTCTTCAATCTCATCGTCGGCATCGACGGCCCGGCGATCGGCCGCGAGCTCTGCGGCAATGACAAGGTGCGCAAGATCAGCTTCACCGGCTCCACCGAGGTCGGCCGCATCCTGATGCGGCAATGCGCCGACCAGATCAAGAAGGTGAGCCTGGAGCTCGGCGGCAACGCGCCCTTCATCGTGTTCGACGATGCCGATCTCGACGCCGCCGTCGAGGGCGCGATCGCCTCCAAATACCGCAATGCCGGCCAGACCTGCGTTTGTGCCAACCGTCTCTACATCCAGTCGGGCGTCTATGACACCTTCGCGGCCAAGCTTGCCGCCAGGGTCGCCGCAATGTCGGTCGGCGACGGCTTCCAGGCGGGTGTCGAGATCGGGCCGCTGATCGACGAGCAGGGCCTTGCCAAGGTGGAGGACCATGTCGGCGACGCGCTTGCCAAGGGCGCCAAGCTGCTGACCGGCGGCAAGCGCATCGACGGCGCCGGCACCTTCTTTGCCCCAACGGTGCTGACCGGCGTTGCGCGCGGCATGAAGGTGGCGCGCGAGGAAACTTTCGGGCCGGTGGCGCCGCTCTTCCGTTTCGAGACGGCCGAGGATGTGATCGCCGAGGCCAATGATACGGAATTCGGTCTTGCCGCCTATTTCTATGCCGGCGACCTGAAGAAGGTCTGGCGAGTGGCGGAAGCGCTGGAATACGGCATGATCGGCATCAATACCGGCCTGATGTCGTCCGAGACGGCACCTTTCGGCGGCATCAAGCAATCCGGTCTCGGCCGCGAGGGCTCGCGCCACGGTGCCGACGATTATCTCGAAATGAAATATCTCTGCATCGGCGGCGTCTGATCCGTCAGCCGGGAAAACCGGGCACGCGGTATCCCCCGCGTGCCGTTAATAATGCGGCGGACGGGTGATACCAGGCGCTTCCAGCGATTGTTCCTCGAGCGACAGGAAGCGTTCGGTCAGCCGGTCGAGCTTGGTGCGCATCTGCTCGACGAGCTTCCATTGTTCGGCAAGCTGATCGGAGAGCTCCTCGATCGTCTTTGCCTGATAGGCCAGCATTTCCTCCAGCCGGGTGATGCGGTTCGTCTCGTCGGACATCGATCCTCCTTTGCCGACACCGGCGAATAGATGCTTCTCCCAAAGCGGAAATAGGCCATCTCGTCAATGTTTTCGATGGCCGGCGCAGCCGCGCGCAAAACTGAACCGTTTGGTTACTAAAAGACCTTGCCGCGCCTGATGTTGTGGGGTAGGCCCTTATCCATCAGGGAGGAATACTGATGGATGCAGGAAACGGCTTTCTTCATCCGGACCGGCTCTTTCCGGCCGATCCGGCAACACGGACCATTGCGCGCGACCTCTACGAGACGGTGCGCAATCTTCCGATCGTCAGCCCGCACGGGCATACCGAACCCGCCTGGTTCGCTGACGACAAGCCCTTCGAAGACGCGGCCTCGCTGCTGGTCATTCCCGATCATTATCTCTTCCGCATGCTGCACAGCGTCGGCGTTCCCTTGGACGAACTCGGCGTGCCGCGGCTCGACAGCGAGCCGGTGGCTGCAGGCCGCGCGATCTGGCAGACCTTTGCCAGACATTACCATCTCTTCCGCGGAACGCCGTCGAGCCTCTGGGTCGACCACGCCATGTCGGCCGTGCTCGGCTGCACCGAGCCGCTGACACCTGACAATGCCGATGCGCTCTACGACCACATCAATGCCCAGCTCGCCCTGCCGGAATTCCGGCCGCGGGCGCTGCATCAGCGATTCGGCATCGAAACGATCGCGACGACCGAGGGCGCGCTCGACCCGCTGGCACATCACCAGAAGATGGCCGCGGACGGCTGGATCGGCAGAGTGCGCACCACCTACCGGCCGGACAGCGTCACCGATCCCGATGCCGTCGGTTTCCGCGACAATCTCGTCAAGTTCGGAGAGATCACCGGCGCTGACGCGACGCGCTGGGACGGCCTGATCGAGGCGCATCGGCGCCGCCGCGCCTATTTCCGCCAGTTCGGCGCCACCGCGACCGATCACGGCGTACCCACAGCCTTCACCGCCGACCTGCCGCTTGCCGAAAAGCAGGCGCTGCTCGACAAGGCGCTGAAGGGTCCGCTTTCGCCTCAGGATGCGGAGCTCTTCCGCGGCCAGATGATGACCGAGATGGCGGGGCTTTCGGCCGAGGACGGCATGGTCATGCAGATCCACGCCGGCTCGCGACGCAACACCGACAGCGGGCTGTTTGCGACCCGTGGCCCGAATATGGGCGCCGATATTCCGACCCGCACCGACTGGGTCGGCGGCCTGAATGCGCTGCTTTCGAAGTACGGCCATGCGCCGGGGCTGCGCGTACTGCTCTTCACCCTCGACGAAACGACCTATGCCCGGGAACTCGCGCCGATGGCCGGCCATTGGCCCTGCCTGATGATCGGCCCGCCGTGGTGGTTCCACGACAGCCCGCTCGGCATCCGCCGCTATCTCGACCAGGTGGTGGAAACGGCGGGTTTTGCCAATATGGCTGGCTTCAATGACGATACGCGAGCGCTGCTTTCGATCCCGGCGCGGCACGATGTCTGGCGTCGCGAAGTCTGCCGTTTCCTCGCTGGGCTCGTCGCCGAACACCGGCTTTCCAAGCGGGAAGCCGAAATCGTGGCGGGCGAACTCTCCTATGGCAACGCGAAGAAGGCCTACAAGCTGTGACCGAACGACTGCAGACCCTTTCCGGCCTCGCCCCGACGGCGAAGCTTCCCGCCTATGACCGCAGCCGGCTGAAAAGCGGTATTCTGCATCTAGGCCCCGGCGCCTTCTTCCGCGCGCATTTCGCGCCGTTTACCGATGGCGCGCTCGCCGCTGCAGGCGGCGACTGGGGCATTGAGGTGGCAAGCCTGCGCACGCCCGATGTCGCCGATAATCTGAGCGCCCAGAACGGGCTCTACACGACATTGATCCGCGACACCTCGGGCACGACGGCTGAAGTGATCGGCTCGATCTTGAAGGCGCATGTGGCGCCGCGCGATCCGGCCGGCCTGCTGACGCGGCTCGAAGATCCTGCTATCCGCATCGTCAGCATGACGGTGACGGAAAAGGCCTATGGCTTCGATCCGGCAACGGGCGGCCTCGACCTCAAACATCCCGATATCGTCGCCGACCTCGCCAACCGGCATGCACCGCGCGGCGTCATCGGCTATCTCGTCGAAGGTCTTGCGCGCCGCCGGCAGAAGGGGATCGCCCCGTTTACGCCCCTCAGCTGCGACAACCTGCCGAGCAACGGCGCCGTGCTGAAGCGCCTGGTGCTCGAATTCACCTCCCGCATCGATGCCGATCTGCATCGCTGGATAGAGGCGAACGTGCCCTTCCCGTCGACGATGGTCGACCGCATCACGCCGGCCAGCACCGAGGCGACCTATGCCGATGCCGAACGGCTGACCGGCCGCACCGATATGGCGGCGATCGAGACCGAACCCTTTACGCAATGGGTGATCGAGGACCATTTCGCCGCTGGCCGCCCAGCCTGGGAAAAAGTGCGCGGCGCGCTGATGGTCGAAGACGTCTCGGCCTATGAGAAGATGAAGCTCCGGATGCTGAACGGGGCGCATTCGCTGCTCGCCTATCTAGGTTATATCGGCGGCTATGAATTTATCCGTGATGTGATGGACGATACCGCCCTGGCAGCCCTGGCCTACCGCCATATGCATGCGGCGGCGCGGACGCTCGATCCGGTGCCCGGCATCGATCTCGATAACTACGCCAATGAATTGATAGCGCGCTTTGCAAACAAGGCGATCGCTCATCGCACCTACCAGATCGCCATGGACGGCACCCAGAAACTGCCGCAGCGGCTGCTGGAACCGGCATGCGAGGCGCTGGCCAATGGCGACAGGGCGGAGACCTATGCCATCGCCGTGGCAGCCTGGATGCGCTATGCGATCGGCGAACACGGCAATGGCGAGCGCTACGAGCTGCGCGATCCCCGGGCCGCGGAAATCGCCGCTCTCATCGCCGGTGTCCCGCGCACGGGCCTTGCGCTTTCGGCGGCTCTCTTCACCCTGCCTGGACTGTTCCCGGCCGCCTTGACCGGAAACCGGTCCTGGACGCAGGATGTCTCGGACAAGTTGGAGATCCTGATCCAGGACGACCGGCTGCCGTTGTTTTGAGCTGCGCACAATCGGTTGGACATCGGACGACCGGTCGCGGATCCTGAGGAGAAGATGCGGCGGATTGGTCCGCTGCTTCAACTCTTGGGCATGCCCTCCGGCCGCAAATGCTTTTTCAATGCGGCTATCCGGAAGATCGCGTTGGCGGCGCCATAACCCTTATACCCTCGGCGTTCGACGATCTCGAAGAAAAAGCCTTCGCCGAATGTGGGGCTGTAGAGCTGGAAATATTCGCCGAACTCGTCCCGGTCGTACAGGATGTTTTCCGCCCTCAACCGGTCGCTCAGCGCCGCCTCTAAACCGAACCTGGCCTCCGCGTCATCGTAATAATTCGGGGAAATGCTCAGCGGCTTGAAGCCGTTCTGCCGCAAGCTGGCCGCTGTCGCGAAAATATCGTCGGTGTGGAAAGCCAGATGCTGCACGCCCGAGCCGAATGTTTCGGCAATGAAGTGCCCCGCGAGCGTGCGCCGGTTCTCCGCTCCGTTCAGCGTGATCCGTAGCGAACCGGACGCATTTTCCAACACCTGGCTGCGCACCACGCCGGCGGGATCGATGATGTCGAACACGGGCGTCTTCCGCGCTTCGAAGATCGAGGCGTAGAACAGCAGCCAAGTGGGCATTTCGTCGTAGGCGACCGTCTGGGCTATATGGTCGACATGCAAGAGATGAGCGGGAGCAATCTGCGCATCGTCTTCGACCGGCAGGAAGTCGATCTCCGAAAAACGGCCGAGATCACCCTTGTCGTCTATCAGGTATATTAGCCCACCGCCCACACCCCGGATTGCCGGAATTTCGACCTCGCCGGCGCCGACGGCTTGCTTGAAAGGCTCGGCGTCCAGCGCCATGGCTCTCTCGAAGGCTTTGCCGGCATCGTCGACCATCAGCGCGATGGCATAGGCCGTGGTACCGTGCACGACGAAGGACGGACCGGCAAAGCCACCGCCGTCGGCATTGACGATAAGACGGATGTCTCCCTGGCGATAGAGAGTGACATTTTTGGTTCGATGAACGGCCTCCTTCCGGAAGCCCAGGGTCCGCAGGATGCCGACGAGTTCGGTCGCTTCCTCTTCATCGGCGGAGAACTCCACGAAGCCTATTGCCTTGACGATCGCTCGATCGGGCATCGCCTTGACCGAAAAGCTGGGGGCATTCGGCATACGCCGCACCTGATCGCCCAGATAAATCAGCGAGCGGTGGCCATCGGCGGCAATCAGGCGGGATGACCCTCCGCGGAACTGATCGTTGAATATTTCGAGCGAAAAATAACCGTCATAGCCGGTCTCGGCGACGGCAGCGGCAAACTCCGCTACCGGAAGGTCGCCTTCACCCGGCATGTTGCGGAAATGCCGGCTCCAGTAGAGAAGGTCCATGTCGATCAGCGGAGCATCGGCAAGCTGGACGATAAAGATCTTGTCTTTCGGGATCGAACGGATCGAGTTGATGTCGATCTTTCGTGACAGGGTATGGAAACTGTCGAGGATCAGACCGACATTCGGATGATCGGCCCTGCGCACGATTTCCCATGCATCGCGATGGTCATTGATATGCCGCCCCCAGGCGAGCGCCTCATAACCGATCTTCAAGCCGCGCTTGGCAGCCCGTTCACCGAGCGCGTGAAAATCCGCCGCCGCCCGATCAATGCCGCCGAGCGAGGCGGACGAGGCATTCGAGCAAACCAGGATGAGCTCTGTGCCCAGTTCCTGCATCACATCGAACTTTCGTTCTGCGCGATCGAAGGCGCGACTGCGCAACGGCTCGGGCATGCCCTCGAAATCGCGGAATGGTTGGAACAGCGTGATTTCAAGCCCGCGGTCGCGCACCATCCTGCCGACATCCGTAGGCCTGCCGTCGAAAGCCAGAAAATCATTCTCGAAGATTTCCACGCCATCGAAGCCGGCTTTGGCGATCGCATCCAGCTTCTCGGGTAGCTCTCCGCTGATCGACACCGTGGCAATCGAAGTTTTCATCGGTCTGCTCCTGGCCTTGCCTACAAGGCGGTGAGAAATCAGGTCTGCCTCTAAGGCCGGGTTCGAGCGCCAGCATCCGGCCGGCGAATGGCTCAGCTCGCCTCTCTACCGGCGAAAGATGGCTCGCTGTCGCTCTCCCGAAGGGCACCAATTTAAAACTAGCCTGCCTAACGCAATGCCAGCGAACCGTAGCGCCGTGCTGCCACTTGATGCGCCGCCCCTGCCGGAACGGGGATTCTCCCAGTCTTGGCAGGGGCGCCGTCGAGCGCGTCAATGCGCATGCTCGGCCTCGATATGGCCGCCGAGGAAGAGCTGCCCGACGCGCGGATCGGAAAGCAAAGCCGAAGCCTTGTCGTGCATACGCGTTTGACCGAGCTCGAGAACGAGGCCGTAATCAGACATGGCGAGCGCCGCCTTGGCATTCTGCTCCACCATCAGGATGGTGACACCTTGGTCGCGCAGTCTGATCAGGGTCTGAAAAACCTCCTGCACGAGATTGGGCGACAGGCCGATCGAAGGCTCGTCGATCAGGATCAGCTTCGGGTCAAGCAGCAGGGCGCGCGCCACCTCCAGCTGCTTCTGTTGTCCGCCCGACAGTTCGATCGCCTTGCGGTCGGAGAATTTACGCAGCATCGGGAACTGGTCCATCACCATGTCGATCCGCTTGCGCACATTCGCCTGGTCGCTTGCGGTGATGCCGCCGAGTTCCAGATTGTGATAGACGGAGAGTTGCGGAACGACATTGCGGCCTTGCGGAACATAGGTGACGCCATGCCCGATCATCTGCCGCGGGGTTTGCCGGGTCACATCCTGGCCATCGAGCAAGATTTGACCGGAATGGATGTTCAGGAGGCCGAAGATAGCCTTGAAGACGGTCGACTTGCCGGCGCCATTCGGCCCGATGACTGTGGTGATCGAAGCTTTCGGGATTGCAAAGGACACGCCGTTCAAGATGGTGATCTTGCCGTAACCGCCTTGGATTTTTTTGAGCTCGAGCATTGTCAACCTCCAAGATAGGCGTCGATAACGGTCTGGTTCGACCGAATTTGGTCCGGTGTGCCTTCCGCGATGATGTTGCCTTCCGCCAGAACAATGATGCGGGAGCACAGGCTCATCACGAACTCCATATTGTGTTCGATAACGACGAACGTCGTGCCGTGCTCGGCATTGTAGGCGACAAGCCGGTCCTTGAGGTTGGCGAGCATCGTCAGGTTGACGCCGCCCGCCGGCTCGTCGAGCAGGACGAGACTCGGGCCGGCCATGAAGGCCATCGCCGCATCGACCAGCTTTTGCTGGCCGTAGGAGAGCGAACCCGCCAGTGTGTCGCGCAGATGGCCGAGGCGAAAGAAGGCGATCATGCGCTCCGCTTCGGCCGTCAAGCCGGCGTCGCCGGGGCCGAAGAGACGTGCCAGCATCGTGCCGTGATGCTCCTGCCCGGCAAGAATGATGTTGTCGAGCACCGACATTTTCGGAAAAACCGAAAGCTGCTGAAAGGTTCGCCCGACGCCGAGCTTGTTCAAATCGGAGGCGCGCATGCCGGAGACGTTTTTGCCGTTGACCGTCACCTCGCCCGCATCCGGGGTCAACTGGCCGAGGATGCAGTTGAAGAGCGTCGACTTACCCGATCCGTTGGGGCCGATCAGGCCGAGGATCTCGCCCTTGTTGACCTCGAAGGAAACGCCGTCGACGGCGCGGATTCCGCCGAAGCTCTTGCCAATATCGCGAACGGAGAGGATGGGCGTGTTCATTTCAGGCTGGCTCCTTCCGCCATGTCTGCGCGGACCTGTTGCTTCGGCCAGATTTTGTCACGGCTTCTGGCGCCGACACCAATCAGCCCCGACGGCACGAAGATCAGCATGACGATGACCAGCGCCGAATAGATGATGAGATAATATCCTTCGGTGAAGCGCAGGATCTCTGGCAGCAGAATGACGACGCCGGCGCCGACCCACGGTCCGAAGAAGTACCCGGCGCCACCGACGATCACCATCAGCAGGATGCGAAGGGAATGGGCGAGCGCGAAGGATCCGGGCTCGATGAATTGGACGAGAGGCGTGATCAAGGTGCCGGCAAGTCCGCCATATGTCGAGCCGATGGCAAAGGCGAGAAGGGTGATGCGCCGCGTATCGACGCCGAGACTTTCGGCGCGGATCGGGTTTTCGCGCAGAGCCTTGAAGGCGCGGCCCCAAGGCGAACGGACGATCCCCCACATCGCAAGCGCCGCAAATGCCGTCACCGCAAGTGTGAAATAATAAAAAGGCAATTGCTTCATCGTCGAGAACAGGCCGAAGTCGGGACGCGGCATGCCGACGAGGCCGATGCTTCCGCCCGTCAGCCAATCTTCGTTTCTCAGCACGAGAAAGACGAGCGTGTTGAATGCCAAGGTCACAAAGGCGAGGAAGTGGCCTTTGACACGCAGCGCCGGATAGCCGAGGAGCAGGCCGACGACGAAGCATGCAAGCAGCGCCAGGGGCATGGCCACAATCCAATGCCAGCCTGCGAGCGTCAGCAGCGCGGTAATATAGGCGCCGATCGCCATGAACGAGGCCTGCGCCAGCGATATCTGGCCGGCATAGCCCAGCGTCAGGTTCAGTCCCATGGCCGCAATCGTAAAGATCAGCCATGAGGTCAAGATGTAAATGATGTAGTTCTTTTGACCGATGGGGGCGGCGACAGCGAGTGCGAGCAGCCCGAGAATGACCAGAATACGTATGGTGGAACTCTTCGCCATCAGACGGTCCTCCCTTCGGACGTTCCCATGATGCCCTGCGGCCTGACGAGGATGATGACGATCAGGAGCACCAGGGGAAGCGCCGCGCGATACTGGGCCGTGACGTAGGCAGCGGTCAGGTTGTCGAGAACGCCGATCAGCAGGCCGCCGACCAACGCGCCGCGGATCTGGTTGAAACCGCCGACGATTGCCGCGATGAAAGCGATCAGTCCGAGTGTTTCGCCGTTGGAGAACTTGGCGAGATAAACGGGCGTGATCAGATAGGATGCAAGGGCGGCAAGCGCTGCGTTGATCAGGAACGTGTAGAGGATCATCCGCTTGACGTTGACGCCGAGGATTTCCGCGACTGCCGGATTTTGCGCGGTGGCCTGCATGCAGCGCCCGGTGCGGGTGCGGTTCAGGAACAAGGTCAGCAGCACGACGATGCCGAGGCAAAGCACGAGATTGAGGATGTCCTGCATCGAAAGGACAGCGCCAAAGACGTCGATCGGATCATTCGGAAACATCGCGGGAAAAGGCTGAGCTTCGGCCGAATAGAATTCCTTGACGCTCTCCTTCAGGAGAATTCCGAGCGCCATGGTCGCGATGATCAAAGTGATCCCGCCATGGGGAAGGATCGGCTCGACCATGAGCTTCTTGAAGAGAACGCCAAGAATGACGACCGACAGTATGAGCCCGGCCAGCAGCGCAGCCCAGAAGGGCATGCCGAGAATGCTCATGCAGGCAAGCACGAAAAATGCCGGCAGCATGACGAACTCGCCCTGGGCAAAATTCACCGTCTGCGCCGCCTGCCAGACGAGGGTGAAACCGATGGCGACGAGCGCGTAGATGGAACCGGTCGCCAGACCGGACAGTAGGACCTGTAGGAATTGAGACATTGTGCCACTCTCTCGATGGCCGCGGCAGCCGAAGCGGCCGCGGCAGAGCAGGGGATGATCAGTTGGCCGGAACAGTTCCGATCACGACCGGCGAGCCATTCTTCACCTGGACCATGAAGCTCGGACGCGACATTTCGCCGTGTTCGTCCCAGCATGTGTCGAGAAGGATCTTCGGGTAGTCCGCGGCCTTCAGGCACAGTCCGTGCATCTTTTCGGCGAAGGCCTCTCCATCGAGCTCGCCGACCATCTCCGTGACGTATTTCGTCGTCCAGGCGCCGATATAACCCTTGATGGCGTCATGCGTGGGCTTGCGCTTGAAGGTCTCCTCGAACTTCTTGTCGAAGGCGCCGATGCCCGGTACGTCCGTCGCACTCGCGGTCAGGCCGACATGGGCGATGGCGCCATCCGCGGCGCTGCCTGCCAGTTCAACCACCTTGGCTTCGGTCAGGGTGACTTCGCCGACCAGCGGCATGGGCAGCGATTGCTTCCTGGCCTCAATGAGGAAGCGAGCGGACTCCTCCTGATTCATATAGACGAAAACGGCATCGGGACCGGCCTGCTTCAGCTTGGCGATATCCGCAGCATAGTCGGCTTGGCCTTGCTCGGACGGCACGTCGGCGACAATCTCGATTCCGGCCTTCTTCATTTCCTGGGTGAAGACGTCATGGCCCCCCTTGCCGAACTCATTATTCACCCAGGCGACGGCGACTTTCTTCGCCTTGATCGTCTCGGTGAAATAGCTGGTCAGCGCGGGAATGCCCTTTTGGGAACCGGACGACGTCCGGAAAACGAAGGGGTTTCCTTTCTGAACGATGCTCGGAGATTCCGAACCGACGAATTGCGGCGTGCCGTTCTGTTGCGCGACGAGCATATTGACCATCGTCGAGCCGGAATAAATCGTGCCGAGGATCGCATAGGCGCCTTCATCAATCGCCTTCTGGACAAGGGCGCGCGAGACCTGCGGATCGGTCTGCGTGTCATATTCGCCAAGTTCGATTTTCTTGCCGAGAATCCCGCCTTCGGCGTTGATTTCCTCGACCGCGATCTTGATCCCGTCGCGCCAATTGGTTCCTGCGGGGGCGCCAGCGCCGGAAAGCTCGGCCACCATGCCGAGCTTGACCGTGTCTTCGGCATGAGCGACACCCAATCCGACGAAGACGGCAGTTGATATTGTAAGCAGATTTTTCAGGTACATACTGTCCTCCCAGTAAAAATTAGACCGGCTTTTGCGGCGCCGTCTCCTAAAGCGCCCCGGCCTCCCATCAGCAGGAGACGAAAGCTAGCCGCTTTTCAAGCACACTTCCGGTCCAGGCGGTCGCATCAACAGAAAGTCCACAAGGACAAGAGCTTGCGCGTCAAACATCCCAGCGCCCGTCATCGTCCGGCACCCACGCCGGCGTGCATCCTGGATGAGCGGCGGAACTTCCGGCTTGGTGATGACGCAAGCAACGAATTGCCGGGCTTCCAGTTTGGATGCGTCGATCGGCAAAGGATCATCTGGCCGCATTCCGAGCGGGGTGGCGTTGGCAACGAGATCATAGCCTGCCGGATTTGCATCTCCGGAGACGACCCGGCCTGAATAAAGCCTGTCGAGCTTTTCAATAATAGCATCGCGCCGCTCGGTGTCGATATCGTGGATCGCAAGCATTCCCGCTCCGCGCCTCATGATTTCGAGGGCGATCGCCGAACCCGCGCCTCCACACCCCACCAGCAGGCATCTGCGGCCGGCGACGGAAAAACCTTCCTTCTCCATTCCGTCCAGATATCCGAGCCCGTCGGTATTGTCGCCATGCCAGCCGTCGCCCGTCCGGCGCACGACATTGACCGCCTCGACGAAGCTGGCGCGATCCGAGGTCGTCGCGCAGAGGCCGAATGCCGCTTGCTTGTGCGGAACGGTGACGAGGAATCCGCCGATATTGGAAACCGCCCGCAGCGCGTCAAAAACAGTGGGCAGATCAGCAGAAGCCACATGCATCGGCACGACGACGGCGTCTTCCTTCCGATCGGTCAAAAGCCGCGTGATGACATCCGGCGAGCGCACCTGCGCGATGGGGTCGCCCACGACTATGAAGAGCCTCGTATTTCCAGAAGGAATAATTCCCGCCATCTGCCGTCCGTTTCCTAGCCAGGGACCGGAACATCCTGCCGCACTTGGTTTGTGCGGCCGATATAGCGCTCGACCTGTGTCAATTCTCCACGAAAGCGTAGCGATGAAAGACCGCTATATCGAGTATCATTTTCGCAGGCTTCCGTAACATCATGTTAATGATCAAATCGTGTGCCGAGTGAGCCCGAGACCGTGGGATCGGGCCGCAAGCTCTGCCGGCGACCGAAAATGCTATTTCTTCCGCGTTGACGCTCTATCGGCGGGCCTCAGCGAACTCGCGCTCTGCATTTCATGGCGAAGAAGCTGCCGAAAGTGCTCGGCATAGGCGGAGAGAGGCAAATCCCGGCGATAGGCGATGTAGGTATGGAAAACGCTGTCGGCGTCGATTTCGATACCTTTTAATCCGCGAACGACGCCATGCGCCACGGTGAACTCGTCGATGATCGCGATCCCCAGACCCGCCGCCACCAGGCTGCAAACCGTCGTGCCGAAACGAGCCTTGATGTTCATCTGATAGGCGACGCCGCTATTGGTGAACATGGCCGCCATGATCGCGCCGTACGGGTCTTTGGGGTCGATCCCGATCAGCGGATAGCCGGACATTTCCTGGGGCGTGATCTTGTCCCGGGTCGCCAGCGGGCTCGTCTCCGGGACGATGCACAACAGCCTGCCGCTCGCCAGAGGCTCGAATTCAATAAGGGGATGATCGAAACGGGACGAGATCGCGACCAGTTCGCCGCGTCCGAGGAGCAGGTAGTCGATCGCCTCCTCTATCTTGAGAATGTTGACGTCGAGCCCGAGATCCGGAAAGCGCTGCCGCAGCTTGGCGATGGCGCGGGGAACCATCACGTTGGCGATGCTCGGCACGGATGCGATGCGAAGCTCCTGGCTCTGTCCCCGCCCGAGCCCGGCTACGGCCGATTGGAGATCGTCGATCTTACGATGCACGGTATCGAGCAGGTCGAAAATATTGCGCGCCTGGGATGTCGGCACAAAGCGGCCGGCGCGCCGGTCGAAGAGCCGGATACCGAGGGAATCTTCCGTATATTTCATGAGGCGGCTGAGGCCGGGCGCCGAAACGTTCAGCAACCGCGCAGCGCCTGCGATGCTGCCGGTCACCATGATGGCGCGTATGACCTCGATCTGTCTTAGCGTAAGCATCACCAGCCAAACGACACGCGCTCAGACGCATGTGTCGACAATGCTTTAATAGGGAAGCCGCGCGCAATGCAAGTTTGGGCAATCGGCCGGCGTCACTACGCCTTGATGCGCGCCATGTCGGGATCGTAGAGCGGCGCCAGCGACACCTTACAGGGAATGCGTTCCCTGGCGACATCCAGTTCATAGCTGCCGGAGAGAACAAATTCCTCCGAGACGCCCTCGGCATTGCGGACGTAGCCGTAACCGATCGGCTTACCGAGCGTATAGCCGAAGCCGCCGCTCGACAGCCAGCCGACGCGTTTGCCGTTGCGATAGATGGTTTCGCGGCCGAGCAGTACGGTATCGGGATCGTCGGGAACGAAGCAGGCGAGGCGCTTCTTGACGCCGTCGGCAAGCTGCCGCTCGATCGCCTCGCGGCCACGGAAGCGAATGTTCCTTTTGATCTTCACCGCCCAGCCGAGGCCAGCCTCGATGGGCGTATGGTCGGGGCCGATATCGGAACCCCAGGCGCGATAGCCCTTTTCCAGGCGGCAGCTCTCGATGGCGCGGTAGCCGGCATTGGCAAGACCGAGCTCGCCGCCTGCTGCCATCAGCGCGTCATAGACCGTGGTCGCATATTCAATGGGGATGTGCAGTTCGTAGCCGAGTTCGCCGACATAAGTAATACGCAGCGCCCGCACCGGGCAGCCCGATATGCCGATGGTTCTGACCTGGCCGAAGGGGAAGGCGGCATTCGAGACATCGCTGCCGGTCACCTTTTCCAGGACCGCACGTGATTTCGGTCCCATCAGCGACAGCACGCAATAGGCCGAGGTGACGTCGACCAGCTCGGCATGCATCTCCCCCCGAATATTGCGGGCGATCCAGTTGAAGTCGTGGGTGGCGAAACCGGTGCCGGTGACGATGTAATATTCGTTATCGGCAATGCGGGCGACGGTCAGGTCGCATTCGATGCCGCCCTTGTCGTTCAGCATCTGCGTATAGATGAGAGCGCCCACAGGCCTTGCGACATCGTTGGCGGCGATCCAGGAGAGGGCCGCCTCGGCATCCCTGCCCTTCAGCACGAATTTGGCGAAGGAGGTCTGGTCGAAGATGACGGCCGCCTCGCGCACCGCCTTATGCTCGCGGCCGACGGCGTCGAACCAGTTCTGCCTGCCGTAGCTGTAGATATCCTTCGGCTCCTCATTGGCGAAGAGATCGGCGAACCAGTTCGGCCGCTCCCAGCCGAGCTTTTCGCCGAAACAGGCACCCTGCGCCTTCAGCCGGTCATAGAGCGGCGACTTGCGGCAGGGGCGCCCGCTCGAATGCTCCTCGAACGGCCAAGCCATGGTGTAGTGTTTGCCATAGGCTTCGAGCGTGCGGGTGCGCATCCAGTCGGTATCGAAATGCGGGCGGCCGAAGCGGCGGATATCGACCGGCCAGAGATCGTAGGGCGGCTCGCCCTTCGTCACCCATTCGGCGAGCGCCATGCCGGCGCCGCCGGCCGAGGCGATGCCGAAGGCGTTGAAGCCGGCGCCGACGAAGAAATTCTTGAGCTCCGGCGCTTCGCCGAGAATGAAATTGCCATCCGGCGTAAAACTTTCCGGGCCGTTCAGCAGCTGTTTGACGCCCACTTTCTCCAGCGCCGGAACGCGACCGAGCGCCTGTTCCATGATCTGCTCGAAATGGTCGAAATTGCTGTCCAGCAGCGTGTAATGGAAATCCTCGGGGATACCTTGCTTTGCCCAGGCAATGGGATTGGGCTCATAGCCGCCCATGACCATGCCGCCGACCTCCTCCTTGTAGTAGGTCAGGCGATCGGGATCGCGCAGCGTCGGCAGATTGGAGGGCACGCCGAAGGATTCGGTGATGATATATTGGTGCTCGACCGAGACCAGCGGCACGTTGACGCCGAAGCGGGCAGCGAAGGCGCGGGTCCATTGGCCGGCGCAGACGACGACGCGCTCACACTCGATGCGGCCTTCAGCGGTGACGACGGCGCGGATCCTTCCCTTGTCGATGTCGAGGTCGAGGACTTCGGTGTCCTCGAAGATCGAAACGCCTGATATGCGGGCGCCCTTTGCCAGCGCCTGAGTGATGTCGGAGGGATTGGCCTGGCCGTCTGTCGGAAGAAAGGCGGCGCCGACGAGATCGTCTGTTGTCATCAGCGGCCAGAGATCGAAGGCCTCCTGCGGTGTCAGCAACTGCATTTCGAGGCCGAAGGACTGCGCCGTGGTCGCCTGGCGCCTGACCTCCGTCCAGCGCTCCTCGTTGCAGGCAAGGCGCAGGCCGCCATTCATCTTCCAGCCGGTGCCGAGACCGGTTTCCTCTTCCAGCCGCTTGTAGAGATCGACGGAATAACCGAGCAGCTGGGTGATGTTGGCGCTGCTGCGCAGCTGGCCGACAAGACCGGCGGCATGGAAGGTGGTGCCCGAGGTCAGCTTCTTGCGCTCGAGCAAAACCGTATCGGTCCAGCCGAGCTTGCCGAGATGATAGGCCGTCGAGCAGCCGATGATGCCGCCGCCGATGACCACGGCCTTGGCCGTCTTCGGTAATTGTCTCGTCATTTATCGATCCTGTTCAAAAGCTTGATAGGTGCGCTCGAAGCGCGCGAGATTTTCGACTGTATAGGCGGCATAGTCGAAATCGATGGTGGAGTGGATTTCCGAAATCATGCTCCAGAGCGTCTCGCGCAGTAGCGAGGCGCATTTCATCGCGCCGTAGCGGCGGCGGAGATCATCGGTCGGCGGCCGATCGAAATAGATCTCCAGCATCATTTGCTCGGCGGTTTGCGAGAACTCGTTGTTGGAGGCCAACCCGCCGAGATCGAACAGCGGCGTGTTGAAGCCGGCATAGTCCCAATCGATCAGCCAGAGCCGCTTGCCGTCATCGAGAAAATTGGCGGCCAGCAGGTCGTTATGGCCGAAGGCGATCTCGAACGGCGCTGCCGCCTCTTCCAGCGTCTCGGCCTTGGCGATCAACGCCGGCAGCAGTGGGAGGTGGAGGCTGCCCGACTCCTTCAGGCTGGCGGCGTAGTCGCGGATGACATGGAAGACCCAGAAGATCATCGCCGGGCCGCGGAAATGCCGTGCGATATCATGGTGGCAGGCGCGCACCAGCGGCACGATCCGGGCCAGCATTTCCGGCGTCCTGATATCCTCGGGCGACAGCGCCCGCGCCTCGATATAGTCGAGCACCAGCACGCCGGGCGAATGGTGGATGACGGCGGGCGACAGGCCGGCTGCGTGCGCCGCGCGGCTTGCGGCAAGCTCGTTCTGCCTGATGATGTGGTGGATCGGAATGTCGGTGCCGAGTCTCACCACGCAGCGCGCGACGGCATCGCTGACCAGATAGTTCCTGTTGGTGATGCCGCCGGATATCGGCGAAATTTCAATCGGACCCTGCCAGATGCCAAGCGCATGAATCCTATCCTCAGGCGTCATGCTATCCCCCTTGCGGCGCTGGCAAAATGATGGGGCAGAGCAGGATAGGCTGTCAAGCAGCCGCGCGCGCCCTTCCGGACGCGCAAAGGGCGCTATCGGGTCAGATGGTCTTGCCGGTGGCGTCGAAGACGTGGCAGCGGGCCGGATCGAAGAAGGTCTTCACATTGGCGCCGGGCTCGACCTTCTGCTGGCCGTCGAGCGCCACAGTCAGCAGCTGGCCATCCGGCGTCGTGGTGTAGAGCATGGTGGCGCCGCCGAGATTTTCGACGAGATCGACATTCACGGTCGAAAGCGTGATGGTGCCCTGCGTGAGGGAGAGATGCTCGGGGCGGATGCCGAAGGTGACGGCCTCGCCGGCCTCGCCTTTCAGGCGGCGCGGCAGGCGGACGGAATTGCCGCAGACATGAATGCTGGTTTCGGCTTCACCGACCTCTTCGATGCGCGCCTGCAGAAAGTTCATCTTCGGGCTGCCGATAAAGCCGGCGACGAAGCGGTTGGCGGGGTTGTTGTAGAGATCGAGCGGCGCGCCGACCTGCTCGATGCGGCCGGAATTCAGGACGACGATCTTGTCGGCCATCGTCATCGCCTCGACCTGGTCATGGGTGACATAGATCATGGTGTTGCCGAGCTGCCGGTGCAGTCTGGAAATTTCGACGCGCATCTGCACGCGCAGTTCGGCATCGAGATTCGACAGCGGCTCGTCGAACAGGAAGATACGCGGCTCGCGCACGATAGCCCGGCCGATGGCCACGCGCTGGCGCTGGCCGCCCGAGAGCGCCTTCGGCTTACGCTCCAGGAGCTTCTCGATCTGCAGGATTTCGGCGGCGCGTTTGACCTTCGGCTGGATGTCAGCCTTCTTGTAACCCGCCGTCTCCAGGCCGAAGGCGAGGTTCTTGTAGACCGACATATGCGGATAGAGCGCATAGGACTGGAAGACCATGGCAATGCCGCGCTTGGCCGGCGCCACCTCGTTCATGCGCTCGTGGTCGAGCAGCAGCGCGCCGCCTGATATTTCCTCGAGGCCGGCGATCATGCGCAGAAGGGTCGATTTTCCGCAGCCGGAGGGCCCGACGAAAACGACGAATTCGCCGGGATCGATCGTGAGGTCGATGCCATGGATGACATCCATTGCGCCGTAGCGCTTCTCGACCTTCTGAAGAACGACACTGGTTGCCATCGTCTCAAACCCCTCTCGTAATTTATTGTTGCTTCGTTCTTGCGCGCCAATCGGCGTATTTCGGGCTGTCGGGACCGACCGGCAGCGGCACTTCGGCGCCGCTGTCGGATGACTGGTAGATGGCGGTCACCAGCTCCAGCGCGCGGCGGGCATCCACTGTCGTCACCGGCAGCGGCCCCTGGCCGCTGAGGAAGGCGTGGAACTGACCCATCTGGGTGGTGAATCGCGGCGCGACCGGCTTCCAGTCGGCAATCACCCGGTCGATCTTTTCCCGCACGTCGTCATTGGCAGCGATAATCTTCCAGGGATCCTTGCCGGGTGTGTAGGGCTCATGACTGCTTTCGAAGGTGACATTCTCGAAGTGCAGCCTCAGCCGGCTCAACTGTTCCTGCGAACCCAGCGTGCAGGACAGCGAGACGAAGGCGCCGTTTTCCATCAGCAGGCTGGCGGAGGCGCAATCCTCGACCTCGATATCGTTGACGCGGGTGGCAACGCGGCCGAAGACCCTGGCCGCCGGGCCCATCAGATGCATCAGCATGTCGTGCAGATGCAGCGCATGGGTGACGAGCACGCCGCCGAGTTCCGTCGCCCATTTGCCGCGCCAGGGCACGGCATAATATTCCGGTTTGCGCAGCCAGAAGGTTTCGACCGAAGCCGTATAGGCTTTGCCGGCAATACCGGCGTCGATAATCCGCTTGGCCTTCTGGATGCCGTCGCCGTAGCGATACTGGAAGATCGGCATCAGCACGCCTCGAGCGGTTTTTTCCGCTTCCATGATGGCATCGACGCCGGCGAGCGAGCCGGTCAGCGGCTTTTCGCAAACGACATGCTTGCCGGCGGCGAGCGCCGCGACCACCTGTTCCAGATGGATGCCGGGCGGGGTGCAGATATCGATGATGTCGATCGTGTCGTCGGCGAGCAGTTCCTCGAAAGAGGTGGTGCGGCGCACGATGCCGAACTCGTCGCCGACCGCCGCCAGACGTTCTGCGTTCAGGTCGCAGATCGCCACGACCTTGAACTTGTCGGAATGCGGCAGATAGCCCTCGACGATATGCGAGCGGCCGATGCCGCAGCCGACGATCGCGACGGTCTTGATGCTCATGTCACTCTTTTCCACTGCCGCCATCAGCGTTTCATGCCCGTCGTGGCGATGCCCTCGATCAGCAGGCGTTGGAAGAACAGGAAGAAGAAGAACACCGGCACGAGCGTCAAAGTCGACATGGCGAAGAGACCGCCCCAATCCGAGGCGCTGGTGGAATCGACGAAGGTGCGCAGGCCGAGCTGGATCGTATAGGTGTTCATGTCGTTCAGGTAGATCAGCGGACCGAAGAAATCGTCCCAGGTCCAGATGAAGGAGAAGATGGCGGCGGTCGCCAGCACCGGCAGCGACAGCGGCAGCATGATCTTCCAATAGATGCGCCAGGCGCTGCAGCCGTCCATCATCGCCGCCTCGTCGAGTTCGCGCGGGATGCCGCGGAAGAACTGCACCATCAGGAAGATGAAGAAGGCATCGCTTGCCAGAAACTTCGGCACGACGAGCGGCAGGATGGTGTTCACCCAGCCAAGGTCGAGGAACAGCACATATTGCGGGATCAGCGTCACATGATAGGGGATCATCAGCGTGCCGAGCATGATCGAAAACCAGAAATTCCGGCCGGCAAAACGCAGCCGCGCAAAGGCGTAGGCCGTCAGCGAACAGGCGATGACATTGCCGGTCACGACCAGCAGCGAGATGACGAGCGAATTCCAGAAGAAACGGCCGAAGCTGACATCGAGCCCGGTCCAGCCGCGGACATAAGAGGCGAAATCGATCGACGACGGGATGAGCGAGGTCGACGAGAAGATTTCGTTTTCGGGCCTGACCGATGCCGAGACCATCCACAACAGCGGATAGAGCATCAGAAGCGAAGCGGCGATCAGCAGGGCGTGGATGACGAGCGACGCCGGCAGGCTGCGTTTGGTGATGTCCGATGGCGGCCTGGCCGCAGTGACGGAAGCGGTCATCTCAGTCATCGTAGTGCACCCAGTAACGCGAGGTCAGGAAGGAGAAGGCGGTGAAGATCGCGATGATCACCACCAGGATCCAGGCGAGCGCCGAGGCATAGCCCATGCGGAAATTGCCGAAGGCTTCCTGATAGAGGTAGAGCGTGTAGAACAGCGTCGAATTGATCGGCCCGCCGGTGCCGCCCGATATAATGAAGGCCGGCGTGAAGGCCTTGAAAGCTTCGATCGTCTGGACGACGGCGTTGAAGAAGATCACCGGCGTCAGAAGCGGCAGGGTGATCTTGTGGAATTGCCGGAATTTCGAGGCGCCGTCGAGGCTGGCCGCCTCATACATGTCTTGCGGGATCTGGCGCAGGCCGGCGAGGAAAATAATCATCGGCGAGCCGAACTGCCAGACCGACAGCGCCACCAGCGTATAGATCGAATAGTTCGGATGCGAGATCCAGCTCGGACCTTCGATGCCGAACTGCGAGAGCGCGGCATTGACGAGACCATCGCTGGCGAAAAGCTGGCGCCAGAGAACGGCGATCGCCACGCTGCCGCCCAGCAATGAGGGCAGGTAAAAGATGGCGCGATAGAAGGTCAGCCCGCGCAGGCCGCGGTTCAGCGCCATAGCGACCAGCAAAGCAAAGGTCAGTTTGAACGGCACCGAGAAGACGACATAGGTCAGGGTGACATTCATGGCGGCCGAGAATTTCGGATCCGCCGTGGCGATGCGCACGTAATTCGCCGTTCCCACCCAACTCGGCGACCGTAGCATGTCGTAGTCGGTGAAGGAGAGATAGAGCGAAATCAGGGCCGGCCCGAGCGTCAGCCCGAAAAAGCCGATGAGCCATGGCAGGAGGAAGAGATAGCCGGGCGCATTGGCGTTCCAGAGGCGCCGGAAGCGTCCCTCGGCCACGGCCCCCTGATATCTTTCCACCGGTATGGCCCCTGCAGGCGTGCGCATCGCATTGCTCATACGGGATCAGCCTCGTGCGAGAATCTGCGTAATTTCGGTGACAAGCTGCTTACCGCCATCCGAGGGAGAAAGCTGTCCGAAGGCTACCTGTTCGGCGATGTTACGCAGAATAAGTTGGCCTTCGCCTGCGCCGGTTGGCGGCGGCGGCGGCAGTGGGCCGGCAAGATCACCGAGGCCGGCGACATAGTCGAGCGGAACCTTGCCGGTTTCGTCGAGCTTGGCAGCGACGACATCGCGCATTGCCTTCGATTCCGGAATGCCGCGCTCAACGTCGAGGATCACTGCGGCATCCGGATTCTTGACGAAGAAGTTGACGTAGTCGACCGCCTGATCCATCACCTTCGACTGAGCCGATACGGAGAAGAACATCGATGGCTTGCGGTAATGGCCGCCCTTTGAGTCCGGCGTGATGCGCATGTAGTTGGTCAGGGCCAACTTGTCCTTGACCATGGCCTGATAGCCGACGAACTGGTTGCTGTGTGCGTAGTCACAGGCAGCCTTGCCGACGGTGAGCGGGCTGGTATCGATCGTATCCTTGTATAGGGCCTGGATATCAGGGGTGACGCAAGCTCCGGCTTCGCGGAACTTAGCCCACATATCGAACCATTCAGACGCTTCCTCAGGACCGAAAGCAATCTTCGAGTCCGCCGTATAGAGCGCCTTGCCGCGTTGGCGAAGGTAATTTTCGAGCGCCGGCTCGACACCGCTGCCGTCGGCAAAACCGAAGTAACCCTTGCGCTTACCGGCCTTGGTCATCTCGGCACCGATCTTGCCGAATTCTTCCCAAGTCGTCTTCTGCGTCGGCATATCGATGCCGGCTTCCTTGAAGGCCGTGGCGTTCACCACGGTTGCGGCCGAGTTGGCGCCGAGACTGACACCATAGAAATGGCCATCGACCTTGCCGCCTTCAATCTGCGCAGGATCGAAATCCTCGAGCTGCAGCTTCGACGGCATGTAGGATTCCAAAGGAGCAAGGGCACCGCGCCGGGCATATTCGACGATGTAGCGGTAGTCCATTTGGATGATATCAGGGGCATTGCGGCCCGCGACCTGGGTCGCAAGCCGCGGCCAATAATCGGCCCATCCGAGAAACTCACCGTTGATGGTAACGCCGGCATTTTTCGCCTTGTAAAGCTCCGACACCTTGTTGGTGCGGTCGGCACGCGGCTGCGAGCCCCACCACAGGAGACGCAGGCGCGTTTCCTGAGCCAAGGCGCTGGTGCCGAGCGCCGAGAGCGATAGAAGTGCTGCGCCTCCCGCTACGAAATTACGTCTGTTTACACGCAGGGTCATTTTTTCCTCCTCCAAAGGGAAGCGCCTCCACACGCTTCCAAACCAGTTTTGCTTGCGCAAATAACTAATTGGTTACAAGCTACGAGCAAAGCGGCAAGCCTGTCAAGCGGTGTCGGTCAGAGCATGATGGCGAAAAGCGTCGGCGGTTGCAGGCGACGTCATGCTCCGACCCTTCTGTTGCGGCGGGCCGCCCTTCGAAATTCGGTTTTTACAATTTCGCACCGAAGGCTTATGAGCGCAACACGTGACTACAGGGGTGGAGCTGATGAACGACAACGGGGGAAACAGGGAAAGGAAGCAGGCCCGGCGACCGTCGCCGGAGCGGACGGCCCAACGTGATCCGGAGCGGACGCGCGCGGCGATCCTCGAAGCGGCAACCCGAGAATTCGCCGAAAACGGCATGGGCGGCGCCCGCGTCGACGCCATCGCCGAGCGGGCCGGCACCAACAAACGCATGCTCTACCACTATTTCGGCGACAAGGAGCAGCTCTACCTGAAAGTGCTCGAGGAGGCCTATGTCGGCATCCGCACCGCCGAGCGCGCCCTGCATATCGGCGATCGCAGCCCGGAGGAAGGCATCGGCGAACTGGCGCTCTTCACCTGGCGCTATTTCCTCCAGCATCCGGAATTCCTCAGCCTGCTCGGCACGGAGAACCTGCATCGCGCCCGCTGGCTGCGTCAGTCCGTCCGGCTCAAGGAGCTGCATTCGCATCTGATCGGTGAGCTTTCCCAAGTGCTCGAGCAGGGAAAGAAGCAGGGCGTCTTCATCGAAACCGCCGATCCCCTGCACGTCTACCTGACGATCGCCTCGCTCGGCTATTTCTACCTTTCCAACCAGTACACGCTCTCGACGATCTTCGGCCGCGACCTTCTCGAGCCGAGCCATCTCGACGCGTGGGAAAAGCATATCGTCTACGTCACGCTGGCCTCAATCAAGCGCTGAGTCTCGAAAGCAGGATTTGACTCTTGACAGGCTCGCCGCTCTTCTGCCATCAAGTAACCGTTTAGTTACCGGCTTGGGAGGGCCGGGCCAGGACGCCCGCTCCCGCCGCAAAAAATTGCAGGGAGGAAAAAATGGCACGCTTGGGGATCATCTTGCACGGCGTCACCGGCCGCATGGGTTACAACCAGCACCTGGTGCGGTCGATTCTGGCCTTCCGCGACCAGGGCGGCATCACGCTGAAATCCGGCGAGAAACTCGAGATCGACCCAATCATCGTCGGCCGCAACGGCGCCAAGATGGAAGAGCTGGCGAAGAAGCATAACATCAAGCGCTGGTCGACCGATCTCGATGCCGCGCTCGCCAATCCCGACGACACGATTTTCTTTGACGCCGGCACGACGCTGATGCGTGCCGAGCTTCTGTCCAGGGCGCTCGACGCCGGCAAGCACGTCTATTGCGAAAAGCCGATTTCCGACGATCTGCAGGTGGCGATCGATCTCGCCCGCAAGGCGCGCGGCTCCGGCCTCAAACACGGCGTCGTCCAGGACAAGCTCTTCCTGCCCGGCCTGCGCAAGCTGGCACTGCTCAGGGATTCCGGCTTCTTCGGCAAGATCCTCTCGGTGCGCGGCGAATTCGGCTACTGGGTGTTCGAAGGCGATTGGGGCGTGCCGGCGCAGCGCCCCTCCTGGAACTACCGCAAGGGCGACGGCGGCGGCATCATCCTCGACATGCTCTGCCACTGGCGTTACGTGCTCGATAATCTGTTCGGCGAGGTCAAGGCCGTCTCCTGCCTGGGCGCCACGCATATTCCGCGCCGCATCGACGAGCAGGGCAAGCCCTATGATTGCGACACCGACGATGCGGCCTACGCGACCTTCGAGCTTGAAGGCGGCGTGATCGCGCAGGTCAATTCCTCCTGGGCGGTGCGCGTGCGCCGCGACGATCTCGTCACCTTCCAGGTCGACGGCACGCATGGTTCGGCCGTCGCCGGGCTGACGAAGTGCTGGAGCCAGCACCGCGTCAACACGCCGAAGCCGGTCTGGAACCCCGACCAGCCGCAGACGATCGATTTCTACAAGACCTGGGACGAGGTTCCCGATACCCAGGCCTTCGACAACGGCTTCAAGGCGCAGTGGGAAATGTTCATCCGCCATGTCGTCGAAAATGCGCCGTGGCCCTATGGGCTGGAAGCCGGCGCCAAGGGCGTGCAACTGGCCGAGCTCGGCCTGAAATCCTGGGCTGAGCGTCGCTGGCTCGACGTTCCCGCACTGGAGTTCTGAGCCGTGACGACGATCAATCTCCCCCTCGACGGCAAGATCGTTCCTTATACGCTGACCGGCACGCCGATCGAACTGAAGAAGCGCGACGCCAAGGCCTTTCCGCGCATCGCCTTTGCCGCCGCCCATGTCGTCGCCGACCCGCTCGCCGACAACGATCCATGGCTGACGCCGGCGATTGACTGGGAGGGAACGCTCGCCTTCCGCCACCGGCTCTGGGATCTCGGCCTCGGGGTCGCCGAAGCCATGGATACGGCGCAGCGCGGCATGGGCCTCGGCTGGCCGGAAGCGCGTGACCTCATCCGTCGGGCGCTTAGCGAAGCCGCCGGCCGCAAGGATGCACTGATTGCCTGCGGCGCCGGCACCGACCACCTGATCCCCGGCCCCGAGGTGACAATCGACACGATCCTCAAAGCCTATGAAGAACAGATCGAAACGGTCGAGGCGGCCGGCGGCCGCATCATCCTGATGGCAAGCCGGGCGCTTGCCGTCACTGCCAGGAGCCCGGACGATTATGTCAGGGTCTATGACCGCATCCTCCGCCAAGTCAAGGAACCGGTTGTCATCCACTGGCTCGGCGAAATGTTCGATCCGGCGCTTCAGGGTTACTGGGGCAATGACGATCATCTGAAAGCGATGGAAACCTGCCTGGAGGTAATCGAGGCCAATGCCGGAAAGGTCGACGGAATCAAGATCTCCCTGCTGTCGAAGGAGAAGGAAGTGGCGATGCGCCGCCGGCTGCCGAAAGGCGTGCGCATGTATACCGGCGACGATTTCAACTATGCGGAGCTGATTGCCGGCGACGAAGAGGGTCATTCCGACGCGCTGCTCGGCATTTTCGATGCGATCGCGCCGGCCGCCTCGGCTGCCCTCGACGCGCTCGGCCGCAAGAGCAATCACGAATTCTTCGATCTGCTCGAGCCGACGGTGCCGTTGTCGCGCCACATCTTCAAGGCGCCGACGCGCTTCTACAAGACCGGCGTCGTCTTCCTCGCCTATCTCAACGGCCTGCAGGACCATTTTACCATGGTTGGTGGCCAGCAGAGCACGCGTTCGCTGGCACATCTGGCCGAACTCTTCCGCCTGGCCGACAAGGCGCGGGTGCTGGCCGAACCGGAACTCGCAGCGGCGCGGATGCGCCAGGTGCTGGCCGTCCACGGCGTTCACTGATCTCAGGCACGGCAAAGGAGGAATGAGATGCAGGTCGAAGGACTTTCGATCAATCTGGCGACAATCCGCGAGCAATGTGGCTTTGCCGAAGCCGTCGATATCTGCCTGAAGCATGGCGTCACCTCGATTGCGCCCTGGCGAGACCAGGTCGCCAAGGCCGGCCTCGATGAGGCGGTGCGCATCGTCAAATCGAACGGCATCAAACTCACCGGTCTTTGCCGCGGCGGCTTTTTTCCGGCGGCGAACGACGCCGACTGGCAGAAGAACCTCGACGACAACAGGCGGGCGATCGACGAGGCGGCGGCTTTCTCAGCCGATTGCCTGGTGCTCGTCGTCGGCGGGTTGCCAGGTGCTTCCAGGGATATCGTCGCGGCCCGCCAGATGGTGTTCGACGGCATTGCCGCGGTGCTGCCGCATGCACAGGCATCAGGCGTGAAGCTCGCCATCGAGCCGCTACATCCGATGTATGCCGCCGACCGCTCTTGCGTGAACACGCTCGGCCAAGCGCTCGACATGTGCGAAGCCCTCGGCGAGGATGTCGGTGTCGCGATCGACGTCTACCACGTCTGGTGGGACCCCGATCTTGCCAACCAGATCGCCCGCGCCGGACGGATGAAACGGATCTTTGCCCACCACATCTGCGACTGGCTGGTGCCAACCAAGGACATGCTGCTTGACCGCGGCATGATGGGCGATGGCGTCATCGACCTCAAGGGCATAAGACGGATGATCGAGGACGCAGGCTTCTTCGGGGCGCAGGAGGTGGAGATCTTTTCGGCAGAGACCTGGTGGAAGCGCCCGGCCGACGAGGTGATCGCCACCTGCGTCGAGCGTTTCCGCAGCTGCTGCCAGATCTGATTTCAAAATTCGTTTCATCAGCATGCAGGAGAATCATTCGATGGAGAAACGCCGTTTTGCCCTGATCGGCACCGGAAACCGCGGCACCACCATGTGGGGCAAGGACCTGCTTGCCGGCTGGCGCGAACATGTCGACCTCACAGCCATCGTCGAGAAGAACTCGCTTCGCGGCGAGCGCGCCCGCAACATGATCGGCAGCAATGCTCCGCTCTATGAAAACATCGATTCCATGCTCGCCGAGCAGAAGCCGGATCTGGCCATAGTCTGCACGCCCGACCAGACGCATGACGATATCATCGTGCGGGCGCTGGAGTCCGGCATCGACGTCATCACCGAAAAGCCGATGACCACCTCGATCGAGAAAATTCGCCGGATTCTCGACGCCGAGAAGCGCACCGGTCGCCGGGTCGATGTCTCCTTCAACTATCGCTATGCGCCGACGGCGGCCCGGATCAAGGAACTGCTCAATGCCGGCGAGATCGGCCGGGTGACCTCCGTCGACTTCCACTGGTACTTGAACACCAAGCACGGCGCCGACTACTTCCGCCGCTGGCATGCCTATACGGAAAATTCCGGCAGCCTGTTCGTTCACAAGGCCACCCACCATTTCGATCTCCTGAACTGGTATCTCGACAGCGACCCCGAGGCGGTCACGTCCTTCGCCGATCTGCAGAACTATGGCCGCAAGGGCCCGTTCCGCGGACCCCGCTGCAAGCTCTGTCCGCACGCGCATGAATGCGACTACTATCTCGATCTCGAAAAGGATCCCTTCCTCGATCAGCTTTACGAGGATCCTTCGAAGATCGACGGCTATTTCCGCGATGGCTGCGTCTTCCGCGAAGATATCGATATTCCCGACACGATGGTGGTGTCGCTCCGCTACCGCAACAACGTCCATGTCTCCTATTCGCTCAACACCTTCCAGCCGATAGAGGGCCATCACCTGGCTTTCAACGGCACCAAGGGACGCATCGAAATCCGCCAGTATGAAGCGCAGCCCTGGGAACAGCCGAAGGAGGACACTATTCTTCTCATCCGCAATTTCCCGAATGGCAAGGAAGCGGTCGAACGGATCGTCGTCCCGCATTTCACCGGCGGCCATTACGGCGGCGACGACCGGATGCGCAACATGATCTTCAAACCCCACATGGAAGACCGGCTCGGCCAGCGCGCCGGCACGCGGGCGGGCGCCATGTCCGTGCTCTGCGGCATTGCCGCGCTGACGAGTTCGCGCACCGGCAAGGTGGTCGAAATCGCCGAGCTGATGCCCGAACTTGCCAATGACGGTTCACCCAATTCGCTGAGGACACCGCGCTGACGCTAAAGCGTCAGGCGATGTTTTCGAGATCCTGCCGGCGGATCTGGTAGAGCAGCGGCCGGCCAGTCGTGAAACGCTCGACCTCATCCGCCGCCATCTCGCCGAGACGCGCCCGCTCCAAGCCGATGGCACCGGCAATGTGCGGGGTCAGGAAAACGTTCGGCAGATCGTAGAAGGCCGAACCGGCCTCCGGAATTTCCGGATCGGTCACATCGATAACCGCGTCGATGCGGCCGGTCTTCAGCTCCGAAAGCAGAGCGGCCTCATCGATGAGGATGCCGCGCGCCGTGTTGATGAGCGTCGCGCCGTCCTTCATCAACGACAGTCTTCGCGCATCGATCATATGCTGCGTCGACGGCAGTGACGGCGCGTGCAGGGAAATAATATCAGCGCGTCGCATCAATGCGTCGAGCTCGACCTTCTCCGCTCCAAGGCCTGCCGCCTCGGCGGCATCGACCATGGGATCGAACAGCAGCAGCCTGTAGTCGAACGGTTTCAACAGCTCGATCACCCGCCTGCCGATGCGCGAGGCGCCGATTATCCCGAGGGTGCGGCCATAATTCCCGATCGCTTCGTGCTGCATCGGATAGGTGCGATCGCGGTGGCGGTCGGCGACATAGAGATCGCGGAACCGGAAGGCGCGCTTGCCGGCGAAGAGGATCGCGGCCAGCGTGAATTCGGCGACCGGCACCGCATTGGCCTCGGCCGCGTGGCTGACCGCGATGCCGGCTTCGAAGATGGCCTCGTCGATGATGCCCTTCACCGTACCCGCAGCATGGACGATCAGGCGAAGCCGCGGCGCGGCGGCGGAAATCTCGGGCCCGACATAGGGTGCGCCCCAGCCGGTAACCAGGATTTCGGCTTCGGAAAGCAGTCGCCTTGCCCGCGCGTCGTCGAGGCGCTGCAGCGGCTCGGGGTCCAGCAGGCGGCCGATCGTATCGAGCCGGCGCAGGATCTCGGCGGGCAGGACATGCTCCGTGCGCGACGGCTCCATGGCAAGGACGATTGCCGGGCGGCTCATGGCATCTGGCCCGGGGCTTCGATGGCGCTGACGGTCACACCCTTTTCCCGCACCAGCGCCTCCAGCGCCGCAATATCAGGCGCTTCTGGCGGCCGCGTCCAGGCGGAGGCGACGGCAGCGGGATCGCCAAGGGCCAGCACCGCCGTCACCAGGATGGTTTCGCCGGCCGGAATCTGGCCGCGCAGTTGCGGCACGATGGTCTTGGCGACGATCATATTGGTGTTGGGCTGTGCCTTCTGCGCGAGCCCGGCGCGTTCGACCGATGATCCCAAGTCGAGAATACCGCTGAAATCGGCTTCGCCGATCGCATAGGCAGTCCCATCCGAAGCCGACAGCGTGTCCAGCTCGAAATCCCGGCGAGCGATGGCAAAGCCGCCTTCGGCGACCCTCAGCGGCCGGGCCGCCCTGATCCGGTGGAGGCGGATATGCCAGGGGACCGCGGGCGCCAGCCAGCTTTCGACGCTGACATCGGGGAAAGGTGACCATTTCGCGTAAAGCACATTGCCAGCGATCCTGGCTTCCTCATTCGTCTCGCGCACGCGGTAATGCAGCCCGTCGTCACTGAAGGCCAGCATCGAATCGAAAGCGGCGAGCGCAAAGCCGCGTTCGTCAGATTCGACGCTGAAGCCGTAACGGGAGGAATAGGCGAATTTCGCGTATTTTTCCGTTCCGAAGCGCATCTGCAGATTTTCCTGGCCGGCCGATAGCGCCACGACGTCGCCGCCCGTCCGCATCATCACCATGCCGGGATGGCGCTGGGGAACGACCTCGGGCGCCTGCTCCGGCGCCTTTTCTTCGGCGGTCCAGAACGGATGATTCTCGGCGATCGCAAGCGGCAGAAAGGCCTTCAACGCCCAGTAGGGCGAGCCGGCGGAATTGTAGCTCTCCGACATCAACAGGTTCGGATAGCCGAAACCGATCGACAGAACGCCGTCGCGATCGGCGATCGGCTTGTCCCTCCACCAGCGCAGATGCTGCAGGCAGAGGTGCTTGACCTCGCCCCAGGGCAGTGCCTCGACATCGGCGAAGGCCAGCGCCGACCAGAAGCCGGCGCAGGCGAAACGATAGGTCAGGCTGCGGCCGAAGGGGATCGTGGCACCGTCGGCGGCAAACCAGTGGCGAAAATCCCGGGCGAAGAGGATGGCGCGTTCGCGGTAGCGCTTGGCGTAATCGTCGTCGACGAGCTTCGAATAGATCAGCCCGTAAAAATGCATGGCGAAGGGAATGTAGTGATCGATGCGGCGCACGTTTCCGTCGCGATACCAGCCGTCGCCGATATAGAAGCCCTCGAGCTCTTCCAGATATTGCCGTGTCAGACTGCGGTCGAAATCGGCGCCGAGACGATCGAGGGCGATGTCGACGAAAATACGGAAAAATTTCCAGTTGTTGTCCGCATAGTCGAACTGCCTGGCGTGCTTGAGGTAGGCGATGACATTGCTGCGGGCGCGCGCATCGAGCGGCTTCCAGATTTTTTCCGGCACCAGCGCCAGGGCAAAACCGAGCGCGGCAAGCTCGACCATGCGTTGGTCGCGGCCATTGACGGTTCCCCAATATTCGGGATGAGCGGGATCGGTGCCGTTTGCAAGGCCCTCGGCAAAACGATGCCAGTGGGCGAAGTCGCCGGCGCCGGCGCCGAGCGGGGCCAAGCCCCAGAGCGGGCGGGCGAAACCTTCGAGATCAGCCGCCGCCCGGTCGAAATGGGCGGCGCCGCCGCTCAGCCTGACGCGGGCATTGCCTTTCGAAAAACAGGCAAGCAGCGGATCGAAGAGATCAAGCAGGGCGCGGCTCATATCAGCGCGCGTTTCGAGCGGATTGCCGGCGAGCGGATTGGCGCTGGCGGGATCATAGGTCATCGGATCACTCACGGGGTTCGACAATCACAACGGTCCCTCCCGCAACGGGAACGACAGCCTGGCAGATGTGGCGTGCCGGCGCCGTCCTGTTGCGGAAACGGGACAGCATCAGCGAAATGGCTTCGCGACCGAGAGCGGCGCGGTCGACGCGCATGGTGGAAAGCTGCGGATTGGTCATCAGCGCACAGGGCAGGTCATCGAAACCGACGATGGCGAAATCCTCCGGCACACGCAGGCCCGCTTCGATGACAGCCTCGAGGACGCCGACGGCGATGAAATCATTCATGCAGAAGGCGGCGGTGAAACCGGCATTCTCGGCGAGGATCGCCGCCGTGCGTTCATGGGCCTCGCGGCTGGCGCTGCCCTGCAAGGTCATGGCTACGAAACGGCCTTCGGCGCCGGGGACAGCGGCAATCGCCGCCTCGAAACCGCGGATCCGCTCACGGATCGTCTGGCGATGAGAGCCGCTCAGATGCAGGATGCGGCGATGGCCAGCCTTCGTCAGCCGGCCAGTCGCCTGATAGGCGCCGAAGAAATTAGCCGGCGAAACCCCATCGAAACGCATTCCGGGATCGGTGCCATTGACGAGAACGGTCGGCACCATGGCGTCCTGCAGCCAGTCGCGCAGCATCTCATTTGGATCGATGCCGACGAGAAAGAGACCTTCGGCGGCCGCGGCCCGCATATAATCGCGCGCGGCGTCCGGCGTGATGCGCTCCTCCCGGACCATCCGGACTTCGAACGGCATGCCTGCTTCGGCCGCTCCGGCGCGCAGGCCCTCGACGATCGCCTCGTAGAAGACGCTGAGGCCACCTGTAACGCCGTCGCTGGCGATCAGCGCCAGCCCGCCGGCGACGGCCTCAACAGCCGGCTTGACCGGGTAACCGTGCTCGGCCGCGACCTTCAAAATCTGACGCCGGACGGTTTCGCTGATGCCCGGCTCGTTCGCCAGCACGCGCGAGACCGTTGAGACCGAGACACCGGCCAATGTGGCTATATCGGCCTGTCGCGGCCGTCTGATTTTCTGATCGTTCATGGGCAAAGCTTATGCAAACTACGCAAATTTGCAAGACTAACGTTATTTCTTGCAATAATTATTTTTTTGCGTAGGCTGGTTGCCGGAATGCCCGCAGCGCCGTTGGAGGATGGCAGCGGGCAGATGGGGAAAAGGAGGATAGTATGCAGGTCAACCGCCGTTCATTCCTGATGGGTTCAGCCGGTGCAGCCGCCGGCCTGGCGTTCGGCGCGGGAAGCGCCATTCCGGCCTTTGCCGAAGACACGTCGCTGCGCGCCATGTGGTGGGGGTCGAACGACCGCGCCAAACGCACGCTGGACGTCGCCAAACTCTACCAGTCGAAGACACCCGGCGTCACGATCGTCGGAGAATCGCTTTCCGGCGACGGCTACTGGACGAAGCTCGCAACCCAGATGGCCGGCCGTTCGATCGCCGACATCTTCCAGCTCGAGCCGGGAACGATCTCCGACTATTCCAAGCGCGGCGCCTGCATGCCGCTCGACGAGTTCGTCCCTTCGGCATTGAAGGTCCAGTCCTTCGGCCCCGACATGCTGAAACTGACCACCATCGACGGCAAACTCTATGGTGTCGGCCTCGGCCTCAACTCCTTTTCGATGTTCTTCGACACGGTCGAATTCGAAAAGGCCGGCATCCCAGTGCCGACACCCGATCTCACCTGGGATGAATATGCCAAGCTCGCCGTGGAACTCGCCAAGTCCTCCGGCAAGGGCGGAGGCCCCTATGCCGCCCGCTACGCCTATGTGTTCGACGCCTGGCTGCGCCAACGCGGCAAGAGCCTATTTGCTAGGGAAAGCGTCGGGCTCGGCTTCACGGCCGACGATGCCACGGAATGGTTCGATTACTGGGAGAAGCTGCGCAAGGCCGGGGGCACGGTGGCTGCCGACGTCCAGACGCTCGACCAGAACACCATCGACACCAATGCGCTTGGTCTTGGCAAGTCGGTCATCGGCATGGCCTATTCTAACCAGATGATCGGCTACCAGCTGATCATCAAGAACAAGCTCGGCATCACCATGCTGCCGCGGGAAAAGAAGGGAGGGCCATCGGGCCATTACTACCGCCCTGCGCTGATTTGGAGTGTCGGCGCCACCACGAAGAACGGCGAAGCGGCGGCGAAATTCATCGACTTCTTCGTCAACGACATCGAGGCCGGCAAGATTCTCGGCGTCGAGCGCGGCGTGCCGATGTCGCCGGTAGTGCGTGAAGCCATTCTGCCGCAACTGAACCCGACGGAGCAGGAAACGGTCAAATACGTCAACATGCTCAAGGATCAGGTCGGCGAATATCCGCCGCCGGTGCCGATGGGTGCAACCCAATTCGACCAACGCGTGCTGCGCCCGATCTGCGACGAACTCGCCTTCGAACGGACCTCGCCCGCCGATGCGGCGACCCGGCTCGTCGAAGAGGGTAAGGCAACGCTCAAGGGATGATCGGCTGCCGGATATGAGAGGAGAGGCCCGCAAAACCCCGGCGGGCCTTTCTGGTTTACTGATGAAGCGCGTTGCGATCTTATGGATTTGCGCTTCAGATGCCTTTCAGTTGGCTGCCAGGCTTTCGACCACGCGCCAGTCCGGCCGGCCGAGGTTGAAGGGCCAGGCGTGCACGTCGCGGTCATTGAAATAGACCACTTCCTGAAGGTTCGGGAAGGCGCTCTGCTTCAGCGTCGCGGTTTCGATCCAGGGTCTCATATAGGCGTCGCCGCCTTCGTAGCCGAGCTCTGCGACCCAGATGGGCTTTCCATAGCCGGCGACGAGATCATAGCCCTGCTTCAACGCTTCCGAAAAGGTCCGGTGCTTGTTGTAGGCAAGCTCGTCATAGCGCTGGAGCCCGAAAACCGAGAGGCCGACAAGATCGACGTAGTCGTCGCCGGGATAATAGGCATCAAGGCCGGGCTCCCCCTTCGGCGACCACATGAGCTCGGTGCCGGGCGCCTCGTCGCGAACGATATCCATCATCCGCTTATAGGCGGTGATGTAATCCGCCGGATTCCAGCCGGACCATGAAAACCGGCCCGACTTGTCCTCCATTTCCTGGCCCCACCGGACGATCACAGGGCTCCTCAGCTGAGAGATCATCTGCGCGATCGCCCGCATGTTGACGTCGTAATCGCCCCGCAGCACCTTGCGGCGAAGCTCTTCTGAGGTCAGCCGCCAGTCGACGTCCCAGGACCACGGCTCGACCGTGATCAGCAGGTTGCGGCCTCTGGCCTGGGCATAGGCATCGGCGACACGCAGCGTCTCCAGATCAACGTCTTCCCAGGGCAGGAACAGGGCTTCGGTCGAGACATTCGTCTGAGCGCCGAAATCCCCATGCGGGTCATAGGCGCCGAACTTGATGCCGTCGGCATGAACCACCGGGCGCTTGTCGATGATCGTTCGCATGCTGGATGCCTGGTTCGGGGCAATGCCGGCATATTGCACCTCGCTTCGGCCCGGCAGATCCGCGACGCACAATAGCAGAAGTGCGAGCGCAGCGGTCGAGAGGTGGTTTTTCATCAGCTTCTTCATGGCTTACCCTCCTTTTCGGGCAAGTTCCTGGTCCGACAGGACCTGCTTCAGATCGCGTGCCTTGGCGCTGACAGTATCCGCGGCAACAAGCTTGCGGAATTCATCATCCTCGCGCACCGAGGAATGGCGGAAGACGTACCAGTTGCCGTTCGGCTGGCGCCGCTGATAGATCGTGTTGCCGATCTTGCGGTGACCGAAACAGGTGCTGGCGCGCGCCGCACCCTCGGCATTCGTCCAGGTGGCGCGCATGCAGAGCTGGCCGAGGTCATCCACGACCCATTTGCCCTCGGCAAACGACTGCTTGCCCTTGTCGTTCACCCAGGCGACAAACCGCCGGCCATCCTCGATGAAGCGGCCGCCACCGGTGTCCCAGGTCCAGGTCCTGTCGCCGTAGATCCGATAGAGCTCATAGGCGCTGAGCGGCGTCGGCTCTTTCTTCTTTGCGGTCTCGGCACCCTGCGCCGCCAGTGGCAGGCACAGGCTGAAAGCAAGGGCCGCCCCATAGAGTCTCGATCCGATACGCATGACATCCTCCTCGACACTGGCCGGATCCGCCGGCTCACACACCTTGTTCGCTCCGTCCCACGCTCCCGAAGCCATTCCATCTGAGGCGGAACTTCACGGTTCGGGTTTTGCTGCCACCGAGGCCGGCACCGGCCACGGCAAATTGCGATTGGCTGAAGCTGATGAACGACTGACCGTGAGAAAGAGCCTCGAGACTGCGCAGCCCATGGCCGCCGACCTGCATGCTGCCGGTGATGCAGATTGCAAAGCCCGTCGCCGTTGCCAGCCACAGGCCGCGTGACTGCGGCAGCAGCGGCAGACCGTTCTCGATTGCATGACGAAGGGCGATCAGCACCGTCAGCGACAGATAGATTGCCAGATTGATCGCAGCGAAAATATAAAAACCCTGGGCGGCCGCGGCGTCGGCGGCGAACACCATGGCGACGGCGCAAAGGCCGGCGAGGCAGATGTAGGGTGCCAAAACGCGCAGCGGCAAGGAATGCTGCTCCTGCCTGCCTTTCGGGGTGATGCGAAAGTCGACGAAAGAGCCGTAGAGGTGGTCGCGAACAGCCGCCAGGCTGCCGGCAAGCGACCACGGCCAGCGCAGGAAGATGAAGGCAAGCCCCTCCCAGCCGAACAGTTTCGCATTATGCGGCCTGAAAGTTCCCGTCGCCCGCCAGAAGAATGCAAACAGCATCAGCACGATCGATATCGGCGCGAAATGCAGCAGGAAATCCGGATAGGTGACAGCGACGAAAATATGGCCCGTCAGCAGAGCGGCAACCGGCAGCAGGAACATCACCGCCATGACGGCGGAGAACAGCGGGTACCAAAGTTGCGAAAACACGAACTGGAATTTCAACCGCCAGGGCAGGTGGGCGACATAGCGGCGGGAGTAGCGCAGCAGGATGGTGACGAGGCTGCGTGACCACTGAAATTCCTGGACGGCGAGATCGACGAAGTTCGCCGGGCCGTCGCCGTGAGCGATCGCGTCGACGGCATGGACACCGCGCCAGCCGCCGGCATTCATCATCAACGTGGTCGAATGATCTTCGGCAAGTTCGGGGCCAAGGCCGCCGATCTCACGCAGGGCCGATGTGCGAACCGCATAGTGGGAGCCGATGCAGAGCGGTGCCCAGCCATTGTTGTAGCCGGTCTGCAGCGAACCATGCAGACTTGCCTCCGCATAAAGCCTTCCCCGCGCCGCCCAGCTTGCCGCCGCATTCGCATCACAGATGCTGGGAGCGGTGACATAGCCGACGCCAGGATCGGCGAAGGGGCGCAGGACTTCACGGAGATAGGTCGGTGTCGGCACATGATCGGCATCGAACTGGGCGACGAAATCGTAACGTGCATAGCCGAAATGGTCGTAGAAATAGGCAAGGTTGCCTTCCTTGCATCGCGTCCGGCGCGGCCAGGTCGTGCGGTGATACTCGGCCACGCCTTTGCGGGTGGAGATCAGCACGCCGTGCTCGGCGCACCAGCGTCTGGTTTCCTCGGAAGGATCCTCGTCGGCCAGCCAAACGTCGAACTCGACGCCGATCTGATCGAGCATCGCCTGCAATGTGGCGCGGACGACGGCAAAGGGCTCGGACGGCGCCTTGGTGACGACCATCGCCATGCGTCCTTCCGGCAGCGGTGTGCGTGAGCTGATTGTTCTTGCATTGAGGAAGATCAGAATGAAATAGGCTGGGACGAGCGTGATCCAGGCAAGTACGACTGTGACAAGCACGAAGGCAGCCCAGGAAATGATATGGGCGGCCTGACACCACCAGATCCAGAAATAGCCGAGTGCCGCCAGCCAGCAGAGGATGCCAAAACCATATGCGACACGATTCCACCGGGTGAAAACAGGCTTGAACGGGCCGGCGGCAGCTTTCGCCGTCTTGATCGGGTAACCTAATTCCGAAATGAGGCTCATGCCGTCACCTCCAGCCCGAAGGTGGGGCCGGCAGTGCGGATGATCGTATCAATATCCGAGAGTGTCGGCGCGAAGCCGAGCTCCGCCTTCGCCCTCGCCGTATTGGCAAAAAGGATCGGCGGATCGCCGGCACGGCGGGAGCGATAGCGGACAGGCACTTCACGGCCGGTCATGCGATAGATGACATCGAGAATCTCGCGCACCGAGGTGCCCCGGCCGGAGCCGAGATTGACGCTGAGGGAGTCGCCGCCCGCCATCAGGTGATTGACGGCTGCCAAATGCGCCTGTGCGAGATCGCTGACATGGATATAGTCGCGAACGCAGGTTCCGTCGGCTGTCGAATAATCGGTGCCGAAGATATCGAGCCGCTCCAGCTTGCCGGCGGCAGCGAGAAGGGCACGCGGGATGAGGTGGGTCTCGGGCTCGTGGCGCTCGGCAAGCTCACCATCGGGATCGGCGCCGGCCGCATTGAAATAACGCAACGCGGCAAAGCGGATGCCATAGGCGGCGGCAAAATCCTCGAGCGCCATCTCGAAGATCAGCTTGGTGCGGCCATAGGGATTGACCGGCTGCTGCGGTGTTTCCTCCCGTATCGGCAACGAGGCGGGAACGCCATAGGTGGCGCAGCTGCTCGAAAAGACGATCCGGTCGATATCCTGATCGAGGCAGGCTTCGAGCAGCGTCAGGCTGCCGATGACGTTGTTGCGGTAATATTTTCTCGGCATGTCGACGGATTCGCTGACATAGGCGTTGGCGCCGCAATGGATAACGCAATCGGGCGAAAATTCAGCCAACGTCCGGCGCAACGCGACCGCATCGCCGAGTTCACCGCGGATGAGCGGCCCCCAGCGGACGCTGTCGGCATGTCCGGTCGACAGGTTGTCGTAGGTAACCGGGATGATTCCGGCGCGCGACAACGCTTTGCAGATGTGACTGCCTATGAAACCGGCACCGCCGGTGACGAGAATGTAGCGGGGCATGTCATACGGCCTCCGCCTTCTCTGTCCGGGCAAGCAAGCCATCGAAATATTCGACCGTGCGCGCCAGGCCGGCTTCGAGCTCGATTTGGGGCTGCCATCCCAGCTCGGTTCTGGCACGGGAAATATCCGGCCGCCGCTGGCGGGGATCGTCGACGACAGCAGGCAGGTGAATGATGCGGGAGCGCGAATTTGTCAGATCCCGGATGATTTCGGCCAGGCGCCGGACGGTGAATTCGCCCGGATTGCCGAGATTGATCGGGCCGTGGCATGCGCTGCCGGCTGCCGAGAAACGCAGGAAACCTTCAACGAGATCGTCGACATAGCAGAAGGAGCGGGTTTGCTGGCCGTCGCCGTAAATCGTCAGGTCGGCGTTGCGCAGAGCCTGAACGATGAAATTGGAGACGACGCGGCCGTCATCCAGGCGCATGCGCGGTCCATAGGTGTTGAAGATGCGGCCGACCTTGATGTCGACGCCGTAGGTCCTGTGGTAGTCGAAGAACAGGGTTTCGGCGCTGCGCTTGCCTTCGTCGTAGCAGGCACGCGGCCCGATCGGATTGACATTGCCGCAATAGGTTTCGCGCTGCGGGCTCTGGTTCGGATCGCCATACACCTCCGATGTCGACGATTGAACGACGATCGCACCGGTTTTTCGCGCACAGTCCAGGGTGTTGACGGCGCCCAGCACATTGGTGAGCAATGTGCCCACCGGATCCCGCTGATAATCGGGCGGAGAGGCGGGGGAGGCAAAATTGAAGATGAGCGACGCCTCGATATCGAAGGGCTGACGAACATCGTGCTCGATGATGCGGAAGCGGGGGTTCGACTGGAGATAATCGACATTCACACGGCGGCCGGTCGAAAAATTATCGAGGCATATGACGCTGTGGCCGCGTAGCAGGAGTCTTTCGCAGAGATGCGAACCAAGAAAACCCGCTCCGCCATTGACAAGAGCGGTGCCCGGATTCTTGAGCACCGGTACGCCTTGTACTTCAGAATATCCTTCGCCGGGAACGAAACTACGCATTACAAACTCCTTCCCTTATCTCAGTCTTTTGATTTATTCAGGCATTGCGTATCTCAATTCTCCGGCCGTTAATTTCACGTTGTTAGTATATCTGCTCAGATAGCTAACAGTTATTCTTCGGATAATTGAATTACTATTTTAATGATAATGAGACTGTTAGAGAGGTCAACATTAAAAGCATATAGAACCCAAAATAAGTATCGAATTGTTCTTTAATGTAACAAATAATTAATCATTTTATATCTTTTTTCACGTAGAACGGGAATCCATACCTCACTCAAGCTTTGCTCAATAAAGAAAGGATACAAAGAAATGAAGCGCCGGCCGCGCGGAACTGCACGGTCGGACTTGCATCCGGAAACGCCATGTGCGAGGGGTTTGGCCATGTCGAAAAAACAAGCTACAGCGCAGCCGAAAGGCTGGCGTCTATTTCATTTTGCGATGATTGCCTGTGTCACGACGCTTCTTGCGGTCGGATCGACAGCTTGTGCGGTCGTTGGCGACGACCTAGCCGCCGTCGCTAAGAAGAATGTCGTCGCCTTTCAGGCGCCACGCGTCTCGACGGCATACGCCTACCCGGAAAAGCCGGCCGTACGGCCGGCCGCAACACCTGCGCGCGTCGTCGCCTATCACGGATCAGCCCCGTATATCTGCTCTCCGAGCGGCTTCGGACAGAAGTCGCGCTGCTTTGCGCGTCCATCGATCTGAAGCAAATCCTTGGAATCGCACCGAGGCAAGGATAGATTATCCCGTAGTACACCGTGCTGCGGCTTTCCTTGCGCCTCTGAACAGAGGCGCTGCGCTATAGATCAGTTGCGCCAACGGCTGGACATCTCGTCATCGCCGGCGGGATGTTCATTGAAGAAGCGGGACGCAGCTTCCGTGCGGTTTCGGACGTTCATCTTCTTATAGATGTTGCGGACGTGAACCTTCACGGTATTTTCGGAAAGATGCAGCTTGTCGGCGATAATCTTGTTCTGCGTCCCCTTGCAGATGAGATCGAGGATCTGAACCTCACGGGTCGTCAAGGCGGAGATGCTGTCGCGTCTCAGCTTGAGCGCATTGGTGCGCGCAGCATCGACCGATCTCGTCTGATAGAGTGAAGGCTCCAGTTGGGCGCTCTTGTTGCCGAGACGATTAAGAAGCGCTGAAGGAAAATGCTCCCCGCCCTTCATCAGCAGATCCACCGCGGCCATGAACACATCAAGCCGAAGATTGAGCGGCAGGACACCGTCGATGATCCTTGCCTCCACTAAACGGCTGACATAGGGTTCCAGCATGTCGATGGCCTCGACGACAAGTCCGATGGAGGCTTCCGGGTGATTTTCCCGCACCGCCTTCAACGCTTCCTGAAGCTCAGGCTGGGGTATATGATAGAATAATACGAGCTTCAGATCGCTGGTATCCTTTTCCAGCATCGGATTCGTTTTTGATATGCTTGGCACGTCGCAGTTCGGGAATTTCTTTGCCAGTGCTTCCACCATGCATTCTGAAAAAAGATCCGCCTTGGCAACTACAACGATAGTATCTCCGGAAGCGCTGGACTTTCTTGCCTGGTCGGTATTCTCCATTCCTGAGCCTGTCATGAACATATACGCCTCCCCTAGCGTTACACTTTACTCAAACGTGAAGCGATGGCGGGTATAAGATAGTATGAAATGCCGCCCCCTTGATGTCACCGCCCTCTTCTTTAGACATTTCTTAATTATGTTAATACGGATTGAGAAGGAAGGAAATGGCCCAAAGTGATTAGTTTTCGCGAGCAAAAAACGATACATTACTGCACATCGGTTGTATTTTTGTTGGCCCATATACTATAGGCTTATATTTGCTCTCACTATAGATAATCAGAGGAATGTAATGTTTCAGTACAAATTGTAATATTTATATCATCTTTGCTCAACGAGTATGAAGGCGGGTAAACCGTCGCAGGTTGTTGGCTCAACCCAGCGCCCACTGGCGGAAGCTTCGGCCGGACGCGTAATCACCATCCATGCTCTTTGATTTTAAGCTGCAATCGTTGCTAAAAGAGGCGCGAGCCTCTTCGTAACTCCTCAGTGAGAAGTCATGCAGGTCGATGCAGACAGGGCGGAACGGGAACGGCTTCTGGCCATTCTCGATTTCTGGCACAAAATCGAGTTTTTTATACCGTACGATCTCTCCAGCCGCCTCGTCTCAGGTGATGGACGGACGGTCTTCTGGCTGCATGCAAAGACGCTCCTCCAGGATGGGGCTGCACTCAGCCGTCCTGTTATACCCGAGGAGAAGCAGATTACCGGCTTTACCTTGTTCCTCGGCGTTTTCAGCAAATCCGAAATCGCCGATATTCGCAGGCACTTCGAGGGTGTTGCGGGCGATATGGCCGAATACGAGGATGCCGAACGCGGCGATCTCGATGGTGACAGCTGCTTTGCCAGCCTGCAGCTCACGCCCTTGGGCGAGCCGATGTTCGAAACCTTTTCGGTTTCCACGCTTCCGTGGGCTCTGGGCCGCGTGCGGAAATCCGGGCTTGCCTCGCTCAGCCACGAGGCTTTTGCCGCCAGCAAGCGGCAACTGTCGGAACTGCTGCAAAACTTTCAGGCGCAGCGGCAGCTGACATCTTCGTCCTTCGAGGCCGGTGCCGATCAGCCGATCGATGCCGCGGAGATCCTGACGCTCAATGAATTGCTCTGCGATTGGGCAGGCTTTGTCTCGCGCGAGGAAAAGCCCGTCGCCGCCGTAGAAATACGTTACCGTGACAGGGTGGAAAGACCTGATCTCATCTCGTTACAGCCGCAACAGGAGGATCAGGCAGCCCATGCCGACGACCAGGAGGACGAAAGTGCAAGCGTTGAAGAAGACATTGGTATCCTGAACAGCTTCTTCATCGAGGACATCGAACGGGCAATGATCTGCATCAAGCAAGGCAATGTCCCAGAGCCGCTCAGGCGATATCTCACCCCGCTGGCCGATGAAAAGCGGATCGACCTCTATTCGCAGGATGGGCGCGCCGCGATCGTTCGGGCGCTGCATCCTGGCAATCTCAACCGTGGACGCTGGCTGAGCGAACCTCACCTCGCAATGAGCCTCATGCAACAGTTCGCGATCAACTCGGCCATTGGCGACCGATTGGAAACGCGTTTATTTTCGGTCAACGGCCCACCGGGCACCGGAAAGACCACTCTGCTGCGCGACATGTTCGCGGATAATATCGTTCGGCGCGCCCGGGTCCTGGCCTCCCTGGAGACGGCACGCGATGCCTTTGACGGCTTGCCGCGGCGCGTCACCTTTGCCGACCGCAGCTCGGCCTCGATATCGGCGCTGATCCCGGCGCTCACCGGATTCGAAATGGTCGTCGCGTCCTCCAACAACGCCGCGGTCGAGAATATTTCGCGCGATCTTCCCAAGCAGAGCGCGATTGCGAAGTCATCTTCCTTCCGATATCTCCAGACGGTCGCCCATAAGATCGCCTGCCAGAAGGACAATGGAGGGGTCATCAGGCTCTCCGACAGCGATCGCCCTTGGGGATTGATTGCCTGCGCGCTCGGCAATTCCAGGAACCGCCGAGCGTTCAAGGAGCGGTTCGCCTTCATGGAAATCACCGACAGGTCGAAGCCCGGCTGGTCGGGCGCCGAGAAGCCGCAGACCATCTGGGAATGGTTGAAGAGCTACGAGGGAGCGACCTTCGCCGAAGCGTCGGCCGCCTTCCATGCCGCCGATGACGTGGTTCGCGGCAAGATCGGCCAATATGCCCGCTATGCCGACCTCCGTGATGAAATTGCTCTGGTTACGCAGGATGCATTCTGCCGCGAAACGCTCGAAAAGCTGGCCGCCGCCGCTGACGAGCTTCGCCATGCGCAGAACCGGTGCGACGAGGTCGCGGCCGAAATGGGCCGTATCAAGCAGAGTTTGTCCTCTTTGATGGAGGAGCAACAGCTGCTCGACCGCAGCGCTCCTGCGCGATGGAAGAGAGTGCTTGCGACCAACCCCGCCCGGCGGCATCGCCAAGATGTCGCCGCCAATGCGCGCCAGCAGCTGGAACTGCGCAAGGCGCTGGCGGAATGCGAAGATCGGCTTGCGAAGGCCGAGAAACCCGCGCTGGAACGTGCTTTGCGAGCGCATGACCAAGCCGCACGCGCACTGCGGTCACGACGGAAAATCTGGATTGCGAAGACCGAAGAGCTCGAGCGGCTGGGAGCAATTCTCGGTCACCCCGCCGCACCGGAGCGCCTCGCCGACCTCGACAGCGCGCAGGTGCAGATTGACGGGTTCTGGCATCAGGACGAACTGGCGGCTCTGCGTTCGGCATTGTTCGAAGCAGCATTGACGCTGCACGAAGCGTGGCTGGCTGAGGTCGGTCGGAAGGGCGGAGGTTTCGGCGGCAATATCGTTGCCATCAGCAAACTGCTTTCCAACAACAATCCCGTCGATGACAAACACGTTGCATCGATCTGGCAAAGCCTCTTCATGATCGTTCCCGTCGTCTCGACGACATTCGCCTCCTTTGCCCGGCAGTTCCGCGGTCTCGAAGCCGGCTCGATCGGCTGGGTCTTCATCGATGAAGCCGGCCAGGCCGTGCCGCAGGCGGCCGTCGGAGCTTTGTTGCGGGCGCGCCGCGCCATGGTGATCGGCGATCCCCAGCAGATCGAGCCGGTCTTTACCCTTCCGAGCGCACTGATTGGCGCCGCTTCGGCGCTTTCGCTCCACACGGCGGCAGGCCAATATTCGCCGAACAGGGTGTCGGTGCAGATGCTGGCCGATGCCGCCAATCGCTACGGAACAACGCTTAAAGACGAGGAAGCAGACGGACTCTGGATCGGCAGCCCTCTCAGAGTGCATCGACGCTGCATCGATCCGATGTTCAACCTTGCCAACCAGATCGCTTACCAGAACAAGATGATCTTCGGGCTGGCAGAGCGCCGGCCGGCCGGCGACGCACCGCCCTTCTATGGCGACAGCGCCTGGATCGACGTCAAGGGCAAGGTGTCGGGCAAACAGGCGGTTGCGGAGCAGACGGACTTCATCGTCGATCTCCTCACCGCGAGCTACCGCCGTTCCGGTGCATTGCCGGACCTCTACGTCATCTCGCCGTTCAAGGAAGTGAAGAACAATCTGCGACGGGCTTTGGCCCAGGCGTGCTGGATCGACCAGGAGGGATATACGGAAGCGTCTCCCCCGAAACTGCAAAAGTGGCTTCAGGAAAGGATAGGCACCGTGCACACGTTCCAGGGCAAGGAAGAGGATAGTGTTTTCTTGGTGCTCGGCGCCGACGCTGCTCATCGCGGAGCGGCCGGCTGGGCCGCCTCCAAGCCAAACCTCTTGAACGTGGCGCTGACGCGCGCCAAGCGCCGCTTCTACATCGTCGGCGATCGCACGCTGTGGCAAACCCTGCCATATTTCAGGGAGGCGGCGAACGCTCTGGAAACGGTGCGGGCGGCGGAATTCCTGGCACGAAATGCGCTGGACACCAGGGATCCAAACCCGGTCCTTTGGGACTGAGTGCTCGCTCAGATGTGTTTTGGAATCAAAAAGCCCGCACGAGGCGGGCTTTTGTATTCTGGTTGCGGGGGCAGGATTTGAACCTGCGGCCTTCAGGTTATGAGCCTGACGAGCTACCGGGCTGCTCCACCCCGCGCCATCGCAAGTCGGATTG
>NZ_PSOW01000061.1:0-571 GCF_003013335.1 Rhizobium sp. H4 | reverse complement strand
GTCGTCAAAAGCAAGCGGCCGAAGCCCTCATGGCCGATCGTCATGATCGGCGATGCCAACAGGCCTGTGCACTCTTCGATCACAAGCCCCACGCAACTGTAAAAGTTCTGTAGCCTCCACAGCACATCAGGATCCGGATCGCCTATGATCGGGATCTTACGGCGCTGCTCCTTGGTGAGGATGAAGTCGGCCAGCAGGTCAGTGTCCGATTTGCCTTCCCACGCCCCATGGGCATCCTGAGCGCGGATGAGCCTTATCAGGCATCTGAGAAAAGGGGTGGCGAGATCCCCATCTTCGTTGACAGCAGGGCCATTCGTACTTCCTGTCAATGTACCCATTTCTTAGTCCTCCTCATCGAAAGGCTTCTTTTCAATGGCGCCTGCTTCGGTCAGCGCCGTGAAGCTCGTGCGCCAGAGCGTGGGACCTGAAGAAGCCGATCCGCGGTTGTCCCAGGAATTGCCCTCACAGCCGAGAGGCCCATGGATCAGGTGCGCGACGTCGGTGATCGGCTGCAGCACGATCTTGGCGCCATCGAAAGCGCATCCGCCGGCTGCCGCCCCGGGGATCAGCG
>NZ_PSOW01000060.1:0-704 GCF_003013335.1 Rhizobium sp. H4 | reverse complement strand
CCGGCCTGATGGTCGAGTGCAGACGATTGTCGGCAAGCCGTCGCATATAGTGTTCAGCCATGCCTTGAGGGCATGATTGGATCTGGCTTTAGCATGCTTGGCGGCGGTCGGCAGGCATTAGGATCGAGGTTCCAGATTTGATTTCCGGAGGACCGGCATCGATGTACCCAAGACGGAACCAGCCGCGCGATGACGATTCTCGCGAAGTAAGTGAGTGGATCGAAGACGTGACCGGAGCTTTCGAGACGGACGCCTGGATCGACGACTACTATTCAGAGAGCCGAGACCTGGAACAGGATCCGACCGACTTGCGCCTCGGTTCGCACGATAGTGACGCCGGCGACCGTGTGCCGCGTCGCAGTTCCGTGGGCGGTTCGATGCGAGTGACGCCGCAGTCGCTGGCGCCGGAGAGGGGTTCGGGGCAGCAAGACGTCGATGCCGCAACGGAGACTCACGTGGTCTCAACCAAGGTTCGCGTCGGCGCCAAGCGTGGTCGCCCCGCCCGCCGGGGCATGCATCCCGATGACGAGTCCCGCATCAACCAGTTCGCGGAAGCAGTCCGAAACTACGAAATTCTACCCGACGGTAGCATCGGCCGAGGGGACGGAAGGGTTCCCGAGCGTACCGTCGAGAACAATTTATGGGTTCTTAGGGGGTTCGCTCGTTGGCTCCGAGCAGAGAACAGAGATTCGATGGCTTCTCGG